>WTIL01000081.1 GCA_011522725.1 Rhodospirillaceae bacterium | reverse complement strand
TCAACATCCAAATTCAGGAATAGTCAGGAATTGTATTTTGCGGAATCAGCTATGACCTCCAGCTTCGGCACGCTTCCGGACGGTGATGCGGTCACAGGTGTCCGGATCAGCGCCGGCCGGCTTCGCGCGACCATCCTGTCATGGGGTGCGACGCTGCAAGACCTGCGGTTCGACCCGGCCGGCAATCACAGTGACATCCCGCTTGTGCTGGGGTTCGACAACATTGACGACTACCTCGTGCATGGCCGGTTCCATGGCGCCACTGTCGGACGCGTGATCAACAGGATCGGCGGTGCCAGCGCCCTGATCGACGGCGAGCTCCACAGGCTCGATAGCAACAGCGATGGTGGTCATATGCTTCATGGCGGCAGCAACGGTTTCGGGGCCAGAAGCTGGCGGATACTCGATGCCGGGCCGGCGCATGCCAGCTTCGGCCTGACCGATCCGGACGGGCATATGGGTTTTCCAGGCACAGTCAGGGCAACATGCACCTACAGCATTGCAGAAACGGATGGGCATGCGGCTCTCCGGGTGGCGTTTTCCGCCACCACGGATGCGCCCACTTTGGTGAATTTCGGCCATCACAGCTATTTCTGCCTCGATGACAGCCGCGACATCCGCAAGCACCATCTGAGGATCGATGCCGACCGTTACCTGCCCACCGACGAAACCGCATTGCCGACCGGCGAAGTGGCGGCGGTCGACGGCACCGGGTTCGATTTTCGCACCTCGCGGCCAGTAGAGGGCGCCTTCGACCATAATTTCTGCCTTGCCGACCTGCGCCGCGATCTTGCCCCGGTGGCACAGCTCTCATCGCCAATATCCGGATTGTCGATGCAGGTCAGCACCACCGAACCCGGGCTGCAGCTTTATACCGGCCAGGGGCTGACCGGCGGTGGTTCGAGCCATGGCGGCCACGGGAACGGACCCTTCGCCGGAATCTGCCTTGAACCGCAATCATGGCCGGATGCACCCAATAACGCGTCATTCCCGTCAATTGACCTCTCCCCCGGCGAGAGGTACCAACAGGTCAGCGAATTTGCATTCTCGCAACGCTGACCCGGTCGCCGACTTCGTGCGAAACAACAACATGAAAGTTTACCTGTGATCTACAAACAACTTGGCCGCACTGATCTCAATGTCAGCCTTCTCTGTCTCGGCTCGATGACATGGGGAACCCAGAACACAGCCGCTGAAGGCCATGCGCAGATCGACATGGCGCTTGATCATGGCATTAATTTCATCGACACCGCCGAGATGTATCCGACCAATCCGCTGAGCAAGGAAACACAGGGCGACACCGAACGGGTCATCGGCCAGTGGGTCGAAAAGTCCGGCCGCCGGGACGAGGTGATCATCGCCACCAAAGTATCGGGCGAGGGTTACATGAATGTCCGCGACGGCGCCCCGATCTCGCCGGCGACCATCCGCACCGCACTGGAGACCTCACTGCGCTCGATGCGCACCGACTATGTCGATCTCTACCAGCTTCACTGGCCGAACCGCGGCTCCTACATGTTCCGCAAGAACTGGCACTACGACCCGACCGGCCAGGACCGCGCCGCCACCCTCGCACATATGCAGGAGGTTCTCGACTGCCTGGAAACCCTGCGCGGCGAAGGCAAGATCCGCCATGTCGGCCTGTCGAACGAGAGCGCATGGGGAACGGCGCAGTGGCTTCGGCTCGCTGAAGATGGCGCGTTGCCGCGCATGGCTTCGATCCAGAATGAATATTCCCTGCTGTGCCGCCTGTTCGACACCGACCTTGCCGAACTCGCCCATAACGAGGATGTCGGGCTTCTTGCCTTCTCGCCCCTCGCTTGCGGCCTGCTGACCGGCAAATATCAGGCTGATACGCCGCCGCCACAGGGGTCGCGCAAGAGCATCACTTCAGATCTTGGCGGGCGCATCACGCCGCGCCTGTGGCCGGCCATCGACGCCTATGCCGGGATCGCCGCCGAGTTTGGCATCGACATGACCCAGATGGCGCTGGCGTGGGCCATGCGGCGACCATTCATGGGATCGGTGATCTTTGGCGCGACGACCCTTGACCAGCTGGCCACGGCCATCGGATCGGCCGAACTGGAACTGTCCGATGAAATCATGGCCCGCATCGATGCAGCCCATAAAGACCACCCGATGCCCTACTGATCAGGCTTCGACATCATCTGAAACGCAAAACTCGAGAGGAACAAACATGGCGAAGAACAGATATGATATCGCGGTCATTCCGGGCGACGGCATTGGCAAGGAAGTGGTTCCGGAGGGGTTGCGAGCACTCGAGGCCGCGGCCAAGCGGTTCGACATTCCGCTTCATTTCGACCATTTCGATTTCGCCAGCTATGACTATTACGCACAACATGGCGACATGATGCCGGAAGACTGGAAGACACAGATCGGCGGGCATGATGCCCTGTTCTTTGGCGCGGTCGGCTGGCCGGAGAAAATTCCGGATCATGTTTCGCTCTGGGGATCGCTTCTGAAGTTCCGCCGTGAATTCGACCAGTATGTGAACCTGCGTCCGGTGCGCCTGCTTCCCGGCGTGCCGTCGCCCCTGGCCAACCGTGCGCCGGGCGACATCGATTTCTACATTGTCCGCGAAAATACCGAGGGCGAATATTCATCGATCGGGGGACGCATGTTCTCCGGCACTGAGCGCGAAGTGGTCATTCAGGAAACGGTGATGAGCCGCGTCGGCGTGGACCGGGTGCTGAAATTTGCCTTCGACCTTGCGCAGAGCCGGCCGAAAAAGCACCTCACCTCGGCCACCAAGTCGAATGGCATCTCGATCACCATGCCCTATTGGGACGAACGGGTCGCCGAAATGGCGAAATCCTATCCTGATATTGATGTCGACCAGTATCACATCGACATACTGACAGCGAATTTCGTGCTGCATCCGGACTGGTTCGATGTTGTCGTGGCCTCGAACCTGTTCGGCGACATCCTGTCGGATCTTGGCCCGGCCTGCACCGGCACCATCGGTGTGGCACCATCTGCCAACATCAACCCCACCGGCGATTTTCCCTCGCTGTTCGAGCCTGTTCACGGCTCGGCGCCAGATATTGCGGGCAAGGGCATCGCCAATCCGGTCGGACAGATCTGGACGGCGGCGATGATGCTGGAACATCTCGGTTTCGCCGAGGCCGCCACCTGCATCACCGACGCGATCGATGCGGCGCTTGCGCAGCCTGCCCTGCGGACCGCCGATCTGGGCGGCACCGCCACCACGGAAAGCTGTGGCAAGGCCATTGCCGACATGATCGGGGGCTGACGTGGCGTTCGGGCTTGACAGCCGCATCGCCGAAAGCACCCACCTTGTCAAAACAGTGGACGGCATTCAGGTGCGACTTGTCGATGACTCGCGCTACATGTGGGTCATGCTTGTTCCGGAAGTGGCCGGCACCAGCGAGTTGCACGACCTCGGCACGGCCGACCAGCATCGTTTGATGACGCTTGCCACCCGTCTCGGGGCGTGGCTGAAAGGGGACACCGGCGCAGACAAGGTCAACACCGCAGCGATCGGCAACATCGTGCCGCAACTCCACCTCCACATCGTGGCCCGGCATGATGGCGATGCGGCCTGGCCGGCCCCGATCTGGGGCCAAGGCGAACCACAAGCCATGGACGACAGCATGCGCAATATGCGCATTGAAAAACTGGCTGGCTTCCTTGCCTCACAGGCGGCAGCGAATGCACCTGTCTACAAGATCTGCGATGCCGCCCTGTGGCGCGAGGCCGAGGCCGCCGGGCAATTCACCGGCGCCGAGATCGACATCAAGGACGGCTACATTCATTTCTCCACCGCCACGCAGGCACAGGAGACGGCACGGAAGCATTTCAAAGGTCGTGAGGGGCTGGTCTTCGTTGCCATCGACACAAGCAAGCTGAACATGGTCTGGGAGCCGTCGCGCGGCGGCGACCTGTTCCCGCATCTCTATGACGCATTGCCGGTCGAGAGCGCGATTTCGGTCACGCCGATGCATCCCGACGCGGACGGCACCCCTGTCCCGGAAGGCGGTTTCCCCTCCTCCTGATCAGCCGCTTTGCCTAGTTGGCGTTGCAGAATTCCCGATAATTGCTGAGGTTGAGCTCGACCTCGTCGACTAGGCGGATGCTGGCATTGTCCGTGCTCCATTCCTCGTAATAGCCATCAGCGACACGGCCATCAGGATTTCGACAAGCGACGCCGCCTCGAGAACATGCATTGACCGACGAGGTGATCCGGTTGCCTGACGCGCCGGTATCTCGGCTCCCGACACCCGATTACAGGCGGCGACAGCGGCCGGGACACAAGTCGGGGCATTTGATCGGGATGGGCGCATGCGGACAGACAAACTCGACACAGGAAACAAAATGCGAAATACGCGACCGGAGAATAGCGCCGGGCAATATTTTCGGGCAACCAAAAGCGGCCGGCTACCGGTCAGCCATGCACCTGTTTTTTGAACTCGGCCAGAACATCTCTCAACCCACCGCTGTTTTGCGGCCCCACCGAACCAAAGCAGTAGAAATCCGGGCGCAGGATCATCGCTGTAATGCCAAGATCGGAGAAGACCTCTGCAACCTCAGGGTGCGCCTCGGCACTGATGGCTGCAGCTATGTTTTCGGGGGGCAAAGTGACTTTTTCCAGCACCTCGCCCGGCCCGATCACGGCGAACCGGCCGGCCATGGCATCGCCAAGAAGCTCGCCCGTATCGAGACGGGGCTGCGGCATCCGCATTCCGCTCATTTCGTCCTCCGGCGGGCCGATGGCGTGGTCAAGATCACGGCTGATCGAATTCATCTGTGCCGCGCCGTCAGGGCGAATGGCGTGGGTGAGCGCTTCGGCGGTTTCGGCGCTGTTCATCATCTCGCCGACGCGCACGGCTGTTTCAATATAGGTTCTGGTGTGCTCGCGCCGCTCGCTTTCATAACTGTCAAGCAGACTGTCAGGCGCCTCCCAGCGCAGGACAGCGGCCAGCTTCCAGGCCAGATTGGCGACGTCGCGAATGCCAGTGCACATACCCTGGCCAAGGAATGGCGGCATCAGATGCGCGGCGTCGCCGGCGATCATCAGCCTGCCTTCACGCCATCTGGTCGCCAGCTTGGATTCGAAGCTGTATACAGCCTTGCGCGCGATGCGACCCTCATCCGGCGTGATCGCCGGACGCAAGCGCGGCCAGATAAATTCATCGGTCGTGACATCATCGGCCTCCTCTTCGGGCCACAGGCTGATCTCCCACCGGCGCCATTCGCGTGGACATCTCACATAGGTTGTCGGACGATCGCGGTCACAAGTCTGGATGGTGAAATCACCAAGGTCGGGTCGCGGCTTGTCGAGTTGCACGTCAATGACAAGCCAGCGCTCCTGAAAGCCCAGATCCTCCCATTCACAGTCCATGGCCGCACGGACCACCGATTTCGCGCCGTCGGTGCCGATGACATAATCCGCAGTCACCACCTGCTTTGCACCATCATGGCTGTAGCCGACTTCAACCACATCACCAAGGTCGGCCACCGCCGTCACCGATGCACCGCGATGCAGGGTCACAGTCTTGCAGGCAGCGATGCCGCGGTTCAGTTCCGCCTCAAGGTCGGGCTGATGGAACCGGTAGCTTGGATACCATCCGAGCGGGCCGATTTCCTGTGGTCGTGGCCAGTCGAGCAGCAGCTTCTGATCCCGGTCGACAAACTTGGTGCCGACATTGACCCGCGCGTCGCGGCCGATGCCCTCGGCAAGCCCGATTGACTGGAAGACCCGCATCGCCTCATCGTCGAAATGCACGGCCCGCGGCAAGGGATAAACCGACTCTTCACGCTCCAGAACGAGCACATCCAGCCCGTATCCGGCCAGAATATTGGCAAGCGTCGCACCGGTCGGACCCAGACCGACAATCACCACCTCATGATGGGGGCGCCGGGAAACATCTGAATTATTCATCTGATTATCAGCGGGACAGTTGATCATACAGCCAGGGGCATTCCGCCATCATCGGCGTGCGCTTGCCCTCGGCGGCGGCCTGAAGGCGAAGATCGCGCATCATCTTGCGCCGATCCTCGGGAAGATGGACACGCTCGTGACCCCAGAAGCTCGGCCCGACATTTGTCTCATGCGGCTGCCAGCTTTCGACATCTATGACCCGGCCTCCCCAGCCACTTTCGATGAAGAAGCTCGAGGGCGTGTTCGCATAGAAGGAAGTCATATAGTCATTGGTGTGCCGGCCAAGCGTGTAGGCCACACAGTCATCCTCGAGCTGCGCGAGGTCATAACCCTGCCCGACATCGTCGAGGTTCTGGTATTCGACCATGAAATGATGAAGTCCGCGCCGGCCCGTGCCGATCATGGCAAAGCTGTGATGGCGGCCATTCACATGGAAGAAATACATGGGATAGGGATCCAGCGCATAGTCGCTGACGTGGAAGCCGAGGATGTCGCGGTAAAGCGGAAGCAACGGTGCGACATCGGCAACATGAAGAACCGCGTGCCCCATGCCGTAGGGACCCGTCAGAAACCCTTCGATAGCACGGCCGGGGCTGAACGGGTCTGTTGCAAGGCGCGGGTTGGCGAACAGTTCGACACGGTTGCCGTCAGGGTCGTCGAAATGGATCATGCGCTCGACGAACCGCTGGTCACACAGCGCACGGCCCGCCTCGGTGACGGCGATACCGGCTCCTTCAATCCGCGCCGCCAGCCCGTCGAGATCGGAGGTGTCGGCCACCTGCCACCCCATAAAGGCGAACTCGTCGCCCCCTTCGTCAATGACCACCAGCCTCTGACGCCAGTCATCCATGCGGAAGGCCATGGATCCACCACCGGAATCAACCTTCTGCATGCCAAGCAGCCTGCCCGCATAATCGGACCAGTCGGCAAGAGCCTGTGACCTGATCCCCATATATCCAAGCGCAACAATCGGCATGTGACCCAGCCCTCCTGAAATCAGCCTAGCGGCGCAAGCGTTGGCATTGCAAGCCATCTCGGCCTATCGCCAAACGATGCGTAACACTGTCGCGGACCGCAGGCTGACAGAGGATAGCAATTGACCGGAAAGACGGCTTTGTGGCTTCTAGAGATTGTCTTCTCGCAATATTGAACGCTCATGACTGAAAGCAACAGCAACAGATTCCGGGAAAGCCTGACCATCTGGCCGCACAGGTCGTTGTCGCCACGCGGCTTTGCCCTTGTGATGGCAGCCCTCGGCTCGCTGGCTTTCTGCATCGGCCTCGGCTTCTTCCTGCTTGGCGCCTGGCCGGTCATCGGCTTCCTCGGGCTAGAAATTCTTGTTGTTTGGGGAGCGTTCAAGCTGAATTACCGCGCCGCAAAACGCCGCCAGCATCTGACAGCCACGACCAAGAAGTTGAAAATCGAGAATGTGTCGCCCGAAGGAGACAGGGAAACGACCGAAATGCCCACCGCATGGGTACAGGTTGAACTGACCCCGCGCGACGAGCCGGAGATGCGATCGCGCCAACGCCGGAAAATCATCGCCCGGTCGCATGGCAAGACAGCCGAGATCGGGCAGTTCCTGCACCCTGCGGAAACGCCGCGTCTTGCACGGGAGGTCGGCAGAATGGTGGAACGGGCGCGTGCCGCCTCGCTGCGTGACGAAGATCCTGTCGCTGCGGAACCTGTCGAAGGGACGCGTTGAACCAAAGCCGCCTCACAAGGCCCGAAATATCAAGGCCTGCCTGCCGAAAATAGGATGCATTCCCTGTCATTTCGCGCCACATTGCCGTTATGGATTTCCTGACCCCGTTCCAGATTGCGCTGACGCTGCTCGCCAACGGCGACCCGGAGCTTATGTCCATCATCGGCCTGTCGCTGACGGTCAGCATGACAGCGGTGGCGACATCGCTGCTGATCGGTCTGCCGCTCGGCGCGATCCTTGCCGCCTACAGGTTTCCCGGACGCACGCCCCTGATTGTGATCAGCAACACGTTTCTCGGAATGCCGCCGGTGGTGATCGGCCTGCTGATCTATCTTCTGATCTCCCGCGCCGGCCCGTTCGGATTTCTGGGCATTCTTTATACGCCGGCAGCAATGATGATCGCGCAAACCGTGCTTGTGCTGCCGATCTCGATTGCGCTGTCGAGGCAGGCTTTCGAAGCCCTGAACGCAGAATATGCTCCGCTTTTCCAGTCACTCGGCCTTGGCAGGCTCACGCGCATCCGCACACTTGTTTTCGAGGCCCGTGCCACGCTTTTGACCATCGCTCTGGTGTGTTTCGGGCGGGCCATTTCCGAGGTCGGAGCGGTGATGATTGTCGGCGGCAACATCCGGCATTCCACACGCGTGATGACGACCTCGATCGCGCTTGCCACATCGATGGGCGAGCTTGCCTTTGCGATGGCGCTCGGAATTGTGCTGCTGCTCGTCGCCCTTGTGGTGAACATCGCCAGCCAGATCCTGCGCAACAGCCTTCGGAACTTCGGCCATGACGTCTGACCGGCAAACCAGCGAGATGATCCTGTCTGCGCGGGATATCTGCCTGTCGCGCGACGGCAACAGGCTCCTGGACTCAGTTTCCCTCGATATCCGAAGGGGAAGCATCACCTTCCTGCTCGGCTATAACGGCGCCGGAAAGACGCTGTTGCTCAGCTGCCTTCACGGCCTGCTGGAACTTGAGTCCGGAAGCGTCGATGCGCCGCCGCGCGACCGCCAGAAAATGGTCTTCCAGAAACCGATCATCATGCGCCGGACAGCAGCCGGACATCTGCGGTTTGTCTGCCCCGGCGTCGCGGAAACGGAGCTGGCGGACTGGATGAAGCGCGCCGGAATTCAGGACCGGACGAGTGCACCGGCAAGAGCCCTGTCAGGCGGCGAGCAGCAGAAACTGGCCCTGATCGGCGCGCTTGCCACGAAGCCCGACATCCTGTTCCTCGACGAGCCGACAGCACATCTGGATTTTGCCGCCACCAAGTTCGTCGAAGACATGATCCGGGAAGCACATGCAGCCGGCACCACCATTGTGATGACGACACACAACCGCTCGCAGGCCGAGCGTCTGGGGCAGGACGTGCTGTTTCTCGATGGCGGCAGGCTTGTTGAAGCGGCGCCGGCGGCAACATTTTTCAAGGCGCCCGGGCATGCGCTGACAAGGCAGTATCTGGAACATCTGTGATCATGACCTGCCTTGGCAGCAGGCTGCAAATCGACTAGCGTGTTGCGCATGAAGGATGCCAGAAAAACGATGGTTCTGACCGGCGCCAGCCGGGGGATCGGACACGCAACGGTCAAGCGCTTCTCTGAGGCCGGCTGGCGAATTATCACATGCTCGCGCAGCCCGCTTCATCCCAATTGCCCCTGGGATGCAGGCGAGGAGAACCACCTTCAGATCGACCTTGCCTCACCGGCAGAAATCGAGAGTGGCGCGCGGGAACTCATCGAGAAACTCGGCGGCGCACCGCTGCATGCTCTTGTGAACAATGCCGGCATATCACCGAAGAGCGAGGCCGGTGACCGTATGGATTCGATGTCGACGCCGCTTGATGTATGGCACGGCGTCTTTCAGGTGAATGTCTTCGCGCCCGTCATGCTGGCACGGGCCCTTATCGAACCGCTGCAGCAGGGCAACGGGACGGTGGTGAATGTCACCTCCATCGCCGGAAGCCGGGTGCATGAATTCGCCGGTACGGCCTATGCCGCATCGAAGGCGGCGCTCAGCGCACTGACCCGTGAAATGGCATCCGATTTCGGCAAGCGCGGCGTGCGGGTGAACGCCATCGCGCCGGGCGAGATCCTGACCGGCATCCTGTCACCGGGAAGCGAGGAGGCGATGCTGCCCTCCATCCCCCTGGGACGTTTTGGTACATCCGAGGAAGTGGCGGAGACCATCTTTTTCCTGTGTAATGAAAGCGCTGGCTACATCAACGGAGCCGAGCTTCACGTGAATGGCGGTCAGCACGTCTGACGCCGCAACCCCCGCATAGCGCCGCGTCCAACGTGGGAGATCCGTATCATGAGTCCAGACGACGCCAAGACCAGCCCGCTCTCAGGCAACTCGCCGGCAAGCCGCGATATCGCCTTTCACATGCATCCCTACACCAACCCGTCGATGCTGGCGGATGCCGGACCGCACATCATGGCCAAGGGAAGCGGCGTTTTCGTTCATGACGACAACGGCAAGCCTTTCTATGAGGGGATGAGCGGGCTGTGGTGCACCTCGCTAGGATTTTCAGAGCCGGAGCTCGTGAAGGCGGCCATCGACCAGTTCAACCAGCTGCCCTTCTATCACAGCTTTGCCGGCAAGACCGTCGGCCCGGCCATCGACCTTGCCGAACATCTGATCAGCATCGCACCGCCGGCCGCCGACGGGTCGAGCTTCGGCAAGGCATTTTTCTGTTCATCGGGTTCGGAAGCCAACGACACCGCGATGAAGATGGTCTGGTACTATCAGGCCGCGCGCGGAAAGCCGGAAAAGCGCAAGATCATCAGCCGCCGGCGCGGCTATCACGGCGTGACCATGGCGGCGGCCAGCATGACGGCCCTCGCCTATGCGCAGAACGGCTTCGGCCTGCCGCTTGATTTCGTCAAGCACACCACCACACCGGATTACTACAACGAGGGCCGCGACGGCGAGAGCGAAGCCGAATTTACCGCACGCTGTGCCGCCGAGCTCGAAGCACTGATCATCGAGGAAGGTCCCGAGACCGTCGGCGCCCTGTTCGCCGAACCGGTCATGGGCGCCGGCGGCGTGATCATTCCGCCGGCCGGCTATTTCGCCGCCATCAGGGAAGTTCTGGAACGACACGACGTTCTGCTCGTCGCCGACGAGGTGATCTGCGGGTTCGGCCGGACAGGCGAGATGTGGGGATCGCAGACGATGGATGTCCAGCCCGACATGCTGACATGCGCCAAGGCGCTGTCATCGGCCTATCTTCCGATCTCGGCCGTGCTGATGTCGGACCGTGTCTATGACACGCTCGCCGGACAGGCAGAGTCGCTCGGCATCTTCGGCCATGGCTACACCTATTCGGCGCATCCGGTCTGCGCGGCCGTGGCCTTGCGCGCGCAGCAACTGATGCAGGAGCGCGACATCATCGGCAATGTGAAACGGCTGGCACCGCGTTTTGCCGAGCGCGTGGCGCGGATGGACCGGTTCCCCTTCATCGGGAACACCCGTTCCGTCGGCATGATCGGGGCGATGGAATTCAGCTCCGAGCCGGACAGCAAGGCCAAGTTCGACCCCGCGCACAAGATTGCGGCGCGCGCCGTCGCCGTCATTCAGGAGCACGGGGTGATCCTGCGCGCCCTTCCCGGTGACATCATCGGTTTCTGCCCGCCGCTGGTGATCAATGGCGACGAGCTGGACGACATGTTCGACCGGGTGGAAGCCGCCCTCGATGAATTCACCGCGACGGCCGAAAGCCTTCGCTGACGGGTGCCGGGGTGACGCCGTCCGGCCTGTGCATCATTGGCAGCGGCTATAGCGCCGCCGCATTGCTCCTGCATCTCGAGGCACGCGGCGCCAAGATGGACGGCGTTACCGTCATCGGGCCGCAGGCGCTTGGTACCGGTCAGGCATTCGGATGCGTGAATGACGATTTCCGGCTGAATGTCAGGGCAGAGCTCATGCAGGTCTGGCCGGACGATCCCGGCCATTTTGCCAACTGGGCTGCCACGAACATCGCCGGTGACCGGGAAGCCGATACAGATGTCGGCGCATTCTACCGTCGCCGGGATTTTGCTTCCTACATCGCCAGCGAGATCAGGGCACGGCCGGCACTTGCATCACTGCCGCACATCAAAGCCTCGGCGGTGAACATCAGCGCTTCCGGCGACGGCTGGGATATCGAACTGGATGACGGCAGCACAACCGGCGCATCACGAATCGTTCTCGCCACCGGCAATCCGCCTCCCGTATGGCCATTTCGCGAGCAGATCGCTGATACACCATCTCTCGTCAGGGTGCCGTGGCTTGGCGACTGGCCCGAAAATATCGACGGCGGCGCCCGCATCGTGGTGATTGGCAGCGGACTGACGGCACTCGACGCAATCCACACACTGCGCCATCGCCAACATCATGGCGGAATTACCCTTGTCGCACCTGACGGCATGTTGCCACCGGTGCAGACAGGCTGGCGGGACGCCGATGCGCTGGAATGGCCACAGGATGTGCGGGCCTCCGGCTTCCTGAAATTCATGCGTGATACAGTGGGGGACATCCCCTGGGAAGACACCGAGTGGCAGCGTCGCTTTGAAAGCCTGCGGTATCATATTTCAGCCGCCTGGCAGCGGCTGGATGCGGCCGACCAGGGACGGTTGATGCGCCGCTTCGGCTGGCTGTGGTCGCTCGCACGCTTCCGCGCCGGCCCGCAGGCATTTGGCTCGGCACAGATGCTTCTCGATACAGGCCAACTCGACATTGTCACCGACATGGTCACCGGCATCACGACGACCAGTGGTGGCGTTCACGATGTCGGGCTTGCGACAGGCGCCAGACTTTCAGCAGATGCGGTGATCAACTGCAGTGGTGCCGGCCGCGACCCGCTGATCACCCGAATTCTGGATAACGGGACCGCAGCGCGCCACCAGACTGTCAGCCATCGTCCAGCAATGACGAGCGAGCTTGCGCTGATCCGGGCGGATGGCACGCCGCACGGCAATATGTTCGGGATTGGCCCCATGACGTCACATGTCGCCGGTGACGTGCTTGGATCGGCCAGCATCGCGCGACAGGCACGAGGGCTTGCCGCTCGTCTGGTGCAATAACACCACAAAGATTGCAAAAATCCTTCGGCTTGCCGACACTTGACCGAGCACCTTTCAATCATCTGGCGGATAGATCATGGCACCTAAGCAGAAGCTGATTATCGATACGGATCCGGGGCAGGACGACGCGGTGGCCATGCTGCTTGCCTTTGCCAGCCCGGAACTCGATGTGCTGGGGATCACAACCGTTGCCGGCAATGTACCGCTGGCCCTGACGCAGGAGAATGCGCGCAAGATCTGCGACCTTGCCGGCTGTACCGACATGCCCGTCTTTGCAGGCGCAGAGCAGCCACTGGCGCGAAGCCTCGTGACAGCTGAGCATGTACATGGCAGTACCGGCCTCGACGGCCCGGTCCTGCCGCCCCCGGCGACCCCGCTTCAGGACGGGCATGCCGTCGATTTCCTGATCGACACCATCAGGTCAGAAGACAGTGGCAGCGTGACCATCGCGCCGATCGGCCCCCTGACCAACATCGCCATGGCGCTGCGCAAGGCCCCGGACATCGCGGAAAGGATCGGCCGGATCGTGATGATGGGAGGCGGCTATTTCGAGGGTGGCAACATCACGCCAGCCGCCGAATTCAACATCTATGTCGACCCGCAGGCCGCGGCCGAAATGTTCGCCGCCGGCATCCCGATCACGATGATGCCGCTCGATGTCACGCACAAGGCCATGACAACGGCGGCGCGCACCGCAGCAATCCGCGCCATCGGGTCGAAGACTGCTGTTGCGGTGGCGGATATGCTGGAATTCTACGAACGGTTCGACGAGGAAAAATACGGCAGCGACGGTGGCCCGCTTCACGACCCCTGCACCATCGCCTGGATGCTGCAGCCGGAGATGTTCTCGGGACGGCACTGCAATGTCGAGATCGAGACCGGAAGCGATCTGACCATGGGCATGACGGTCATCGACTGGTGGCAGGTCACAGACCGGCCGCATAATGCGTTCGTTGTCGGTGATCTCGATGCCGATGCCTTTTTCAGGCTCATCACAGACCGGCTGGCAAAATTGCCCTGACCGCGCCTGCGCCGATGGTCCCGGCAGTGATTTTCTGAATTTGGTGATGGCGCGCCGCTATGGGTTAAGCTACATAGTTGACGTGGCAACGGCATCTGGCCGTATCACAGTTTCAAAAAACACTGGCTTTGAAAAATGTCGACCTCCTGCGTGAATTTCACCGAGCTTCGCTTTACCAGCGACGACGCGATGCAGCGTTATCTCGCGGATATCGAGACGATCTGGACACCGGCTGTGATGGAAGAGCTTGCCGGGCTGGGGCTGCAGCGCAAGTCGATCACACGAATCTGGAACCATGCAGATCAATACAAGCTCGGCATTCTGTGGGAATACACATCGCCGGCGGCCTATCAGAAGTGCCAGAAGGTCATCGCCAAGCGCATCCTGCCAAGTGCCCATCGCTATGAAATGGTGGCGCGTGCGTTTCGCGGCGTGCCAATCATGGACTGGCGCAGTGATGATGCATCAGGGCTGACAGTCGAGGGCAATCTGGCCCAGGGCAAGGACCATAGCCGCTATCTCGCCGACAGCGCCAACGCCGGTGACAACGAGACCCACTGAACTGGCGGCGCGACGCCGGCGTCACATGTCAATTTCGATAACGCCGTCTTCCTTTGCCGCGCGCGACTGGCACAGGATGATCATTCTCTGCTGCTGTTTTTGCGACAGCACAAAGTCGCGATGTTCGATATCGCCCGAGACGACGCCGCACTGGCACACCCCGCACAATCCGTCAGAACATTTGACATCGACGGCATAGCCGTTGGCGATCAGGGCGTCTGATGCCGTCTCGTCCGCCTCGACCCTGATCCGCCTGCCCGACTTTCCCAGAAGAAGTTCAAAGGCGTAATTCTCGTAATCAGGCTGTTCCGGAACCGAGAAATATTCACGGTGCAGATGGTCATCCGGAATACCGGCATCGGCCGCCGCCGCGAGGACCGCATCCATATAGGCATCCGGACCGCAGACATAGACGTGATCATCCGAACCCGCTCCCGCAAAGATCCGGGCAAGGTCCGCACGCCCGCCAGCCGAAGACACATGCTGGCTGACATGTCCCAACCAGGGGAAGGCGCCGATATCGGCAGAAAAGGCCAGATCTTCGGCATTCGACACGGAGTAGTGGAGTTCGAACGGCCGTTTGCCGCGATGCAGCGTGTGGGCAAAGGCCACCATCGGTGTCACACCAATGCCGCCACCCATCAGGAAGCTGCGTCCGGGGCCGCCGCGGAGTTCGAAATGGTTGATCGGGCGCGAGATAAAGACACGACGCCCCTTGGTAAAGATGCGGTGCATCAGCAGCGAGCCGCCACGCCCCTCATCCTCGCGAAGCACCGCCACCTGATAGGCATTGCGGTTCGCCGGATCACCCGACATGGAATATTGCCGCATCATCCCCGGCGCGACGAGCACATCGATATGCCCGCCTGCCGTCCATTCCGGAAGCGGTGACCCGTCCAGCGCCGAGAATTCATATTTGCTGATCCGGTCGGACAGTTTTTCCACCTTGCTGACAACCGCCTGAATCACCGGCGACTGGTCTGCCGGGGTATCGGCGTTGACATAGCGGTGAATGTGGCTTGTGTCGCCTGCCGCCAGCCTGCGCCTGTATTCGCCGGCGCTCACCAGCGCTTCGAACGCCTTGATCCCGGCTTCACGGTCCATCGGAAACGGATAGGGATAAGGGTGCGGTGCCAGCGGTGCAGGATAGACCGCCATGGTCTGGTCTTCATGCCGAAGGTCGAGGTCCTTGCTCAGCCCGCGCCTGTTCACCGGGTGGCTCGACGGGCGATAGGCACCGTCCTCGGCAAGTTCGAGGTCCCACCACCATTTCTTCACATCGTTCAATCCGCCGCGCCCGGCCATGTCGTCAAGCCGCGCGAGAATTTTTGCCGCCTGCGGCACGTTCGACGCAGCCCAGCGGAACGGCGCATCCGCGAATAGGCCCTCAAGGTTCCAAGGACAGGTCTTCATGCACCGTCCGCACATGGCCCCGCCCTTGGTCGTGATCCTGTAGGTGGTGCATTTCTGGCTGTCCGACTTCCAGATCTCATACCCGTTGAACATTCGCTTGGGACCGGCCGTAATCGCGCCGGACGGGCATTCACGGGCACATTTCTGGCAGTTCTCGCAGAAATTCTGCAGGCCGAAATCAATCGGCCTGTCATGGGCCAGCGGCATATCGGTCGTCACCACTCCGGACTTCAGGCGCGGCCCGAGGAACGGGTGAAGGATTACCTCGCCGATGCGGCTGACCTCTCCCAACCCGCTGAGAAGCAGCAATGGCGGCTGCAGCACATCACCGTCGAGCACCGTATGCGCCTTCGCGCTGAAACCAAGGTTGCGGATCTGCCGCGCGATCACCCCGCCGAGAAGCGAAAACCGCAGATAGGCGCGCATGGACTGCGCCACAGAGATCCAGTCATCGCCGGACGCCCCTTCCATCGTCTCGAACCCCTGGTCAATGACCATGCTGATGGCCTGGTCATGGGGCGGGGTGACCGCGTCACCGCGCGCGTCGTGCGAATACCAGCTCCATTCCGGACATCGCGACATCCCGACCGCATCCACGCCGAGGAAGTAGCTGGCCGCCTTCAGATGGTCACTGTACCAGCCGGCATCGCGCACCGGCGGCGGCGCGTCCTCGGCCGGGCCGTCCTGCAACAGCACGAAGGCACCCAGCGCCCGGCGCTGGGCATAGGACGGCGCGGCCTTGCGGGCGTAATAGCCCCCGGTCGCCGCATCCTGATTGGCCTTGCCCATATCGCCGAATTGCGACCTTGCAAACATGTCCGTGCGCTTCGGCACACGCGGGATGTTGGCCTCGTCCATATATGTTGTCGGGGTCTCGACACGCTTCAGCTTTTCCAGCTTCATGGCGCTGTCACGGTAGTCACGATCGGCGAACGGGTCCCGGTTGAAGGCGCTCTTGCTGGAATGCCGTCCAAGCCGCCAGTTGATCCCGTGAAGATCAGAGGCAGGTTGTTCTGCCCTCGGGACAAGCATCCGGTCATGCTCAAGGTGCATGTCGGTCGTGACGACGCTGATTCCGAAACGCTTGCCGAGCCATGGCGCGACCGCGACACCGTCCTCGTTCCAGGCGAGGCCCGAAGCGACGGCCGCTTTCTGCAGGCAGATGTCGGAGGTTGTGCCGGTATGCGCCTTGGCATCAAAGCCAAGAAGCCGCATGTAGTTGGCGATCACCACCGCCGCCTCGGATGAAAGAAGGCAGGCCCGGTGCGGCTGCGCGTCCCGGATCCATGCGCCGCCCGGCTCATCGGGGCGCGGGTCACGATGATATTCCCAGAGCAGGACAATCGCCGTGTGGTGATGCCCGATCTCGCGCGGTGGCGCGTTGATGGAATCCTTGAGGTCGGCCATGATCTGGTCGATCCCCGCCGCCAGCGTCTTGGTCTGGCGGGTGTTGATCATTTCGGCAAGATCGTCGATGCCGGGGTTGCGTACCGGCGTTTCAAGCCAGCATTCATCGCTCAAGGGGCCAATGCCAACCATCGAGGCATCATTGAAATATCCGAATGATTTCAGATGATTGGCGCGCTCAACTGGATTGTCTGGAATTTCTGACACAACACCGTTCACAAGCCCGTCGCAAATGGTGTCGAGCATCGCCTGATGTTCGGCCATCGCGTTGACGATGCTTTCCGGGTCTTCGGGTCGCCGGAAGGACAAGTTCTGACTGGCAAGTCCGGACAAATCCGGCCTGTCATCCCGGCGGCGCAGGCGATGCAGCGGATAGTTGCCGTAATGGATGGGGCGGGATTTGCTCGAGAACAAACGGTGTGCGCGCATGATCGTCTGTTGAACATCACATTGTTATTGCTGCGCAGGATCCTGCGCCGCCTCCATCGTTGCAAACTTCGGCTGTGATTGCCAATAGTTGCGAGAGACAAACATTCCGGACAGTCGAAAGGCAGGGTCTGACATCATGGCTTCACGGTTTGATCATGTGGTGATCGGCGCCGCGCATCTGGGCGATGCGGCGGCTATTGTCGAGGCACGCCTCGGCGCGGACCTGACCGGCGGCGGCAAGCATCCGCTGATGGCGACACATAACAGGCTGATGCGGCTGGCCGACGGATACCTTGAGGTAATCGCCATTGATCCCGATGCCCCGGCACCTGACAGGGCCCGCTGGTACGGGCTGGACAATCCCGAAACGGCAGGCCGGCTTGCCGACGGACCTCGCGCACTATGCTGGGTGGCGGCGGTTGATGACATCGAACAGGCAGCGGCCGGCTGCGGCTATCAATGCGGCCGGATCATCGAGGTCACACGTGGCGATCTTCATTGGCGCCTGACGGTTCCGGACGATGGCAGTCTGGCGGCGGACGGCATCCTGCCTGCGCTGATCGAATGGCCGACGGGGGTCAACCCGGTCGCCGCGCTCCCCGACAGCGGCCTCGCGCTTGCCGGTCTGAAAGCGTCCCATCCCGATCCGGCAATGGTTATGGACTGCCTCGACAGGCTCGGACTAGGCCAACTGATGGAGATCACCAAGGGCGCGCCCTCGCTCGGCTTTGTCTTTGATAGCGCCGGCGGCGACATACTGGTCGCCTGATCGCGGGTTCAGCTTTTTGGTGTTCTAACCCGCCGCGCCAGTTCGGCATGGCTTTCAACCCGTTCCGAATAGCGGTCGACGAGCATGTCCTTGATGTCACGCGTCAGGACAGTAAAGCGGAACAGCTCTTCCATCACATCGACAATCCGGTTGTAGAAGGGTGACGGCTTCATCCGGCCGTCATCGCCGAATTCGTCCCAGGCACGCGCGACCGATGACTGGTTCGGAATGGTCAGCAGCCGCATCCAGCGGCCAAGAATCCGAAGCTGGTTCACCGTGTTGAAGCTCTGGCTGCCGCCGCTGACCTGCATCACGGCAAGCGTCTTGCCCTGTGTGGGCCGCACCCCGCCGAGCGATAGCGGGATCCAGTCGATCTGGGTTTTCATCAGTCCCGTCATCGCGCCATGACGTTCCGGCGAGGACCAGACCATGCCCTCGCACCAGGTCACAAGATCGCGCAGCTCTTCCACCTTCGGATGGCCGGCATCGACGCCGTCATCGACCAGCGGCAGGCCGGATGGATCATAGAAGCGCACCTCGGCGCCGAGCCTTGTCAGGACGCGCGCGCCCTCTTCCGCGCAAAGTCGCGAGAAGCTGCGTTCACGAAGCGAGCCGTAAAGCATCAGGATCCGCGGGGCGTGTGTACTGTGCTGTGCTGGTGTCAGGCTGGCGATATCAGCAGGTTGCAGGAGGTCATCCTGCAAATTGGGTGTGTCAGTCATCGGCTTTGGTCCGGATTTCTTTGTGACTGCGGGTGTACCCCATCGGCAAGTTCTTTGCAAAATCCCGTCGGAACGGTTTCCGGCTTGGCTGCCGGAACGGCGCCGGGATAAGCTGGCCTGCAAGGTTGAATGGAGAGCCACAGATGGTCGACCGGGACACGATGGCGGCCTATGCCGCGAACATCGACAAATATCGCAATCTGGTGACGAAGATCGGCGGCAACAGCAGGCTGGACGGTTTTCTGGCACGGCTTTCCGAAGGCGCCGAGATCCTTGACCTGGGCTGCGGGGTCGGCGACAGCGCGGTGCGGATGCGCGATGCCGGGTTCGCCGTGTCCTGCACCGACGCATCGCCCGACATGGTGGCGACGGCGAATGATCTTCACGGGCTGGACGCCGTACAGAAGAGCTTCAGCGAGCTGCAGGAAGACGCGGCCTATGACGCCGTCTGGGCGAGCTTCAGCCTGCTTCACGCCCCGCGCGCCGAGATGCCGGCAAATCTTGTCAGAATCCATCGGGCCATCCGCCCGGGCGGGCTGTTCTATATGGGGCTGAAGCTCGGCGCCGGCGAGGCCCGCGATGCGGCCGGGCGCTTCTATGCCTATTTCAGCGAGGAAGAGTTGCGCGAAATGCTGGCAGAGGCGGGGTTTTCCGTGCTGGCGGCAGAGCCTGATTCAATGGTCGGCCTGCTTGGCAGCCCGGAGCCCTGCATCCACATCACATCGGCCCGGGACTGACGCCCTCGGGGCTAGTCCTCGATCCGGAAATGCAGCTCGGTCGGGGCCAGCCCGTCGCCATTGACCGGGGTCAGGTCCTGCGGGCAGGCCGACATCACCGCGATGACATCTGTCTCGGCACGCATGACGATGCTGTGGCCGGCGGAAGAGACGGGCGCTTCCCAGCTGATCCGGCCCTGCGGCGAGACCGGAATGTTCATCCACAGGTTGAACGGGTCCGGCACATGCACCGCCGCCTCGCCGATCGCCATCAGCGCCATGCGGAAATTATCCGCGCAATTATCGTGATATTCGGTGCATCCCAGCACCTGATAGCGTGGCCAGTCGCAGCTGGCGATGACCGTGTCATGCACGCCCGGGCTGTCATCCGACGTGATCGTCAGCATGGGGCGCCGCCGGTTGCTGACCATGACATCGCCGACGGCCGGCATGATGCCGCCTGTTTCGGTGTGGCAATGCGCCATCGACAGGAATTCATGCGGCGCGCCATCGCACAGGGCCCAGAAATCGCAGACCTGCGTGCCATGGGTGTTGATCACCCGGATCGACCGCCCGGCCGCCACTCGCACCGCCACCCCGCAGCGCGGCGGCACCCGGTAGGTGGTGCCGGCCTCCGGCCGTCCGTCTGGCGAGACGGCACTGTCGAGAGAGGCGTTCGTGCCGTCCGGAACTGCCGGGTTGTACATCATGATCTGCCTTTACCTGCCTCGCGAATTCATCCAGCCCGCCGCGCCTTCCTTGACGAACTGGCCGGTGTTGAGCTCGCGAAAGGCGTTCTGCAGCTCTTCGCGGGTGTTCATCACGATGGGGCCGTGCCAGGCGACGGGCTCGCGAAGCGGCGCGCCGGACACCAGAAGGAAGCGCACCCCGTGCTCGCCCGAAGTCACCTCGACCTCGTCACCGGCGCCGAAAACGACAAGCGTGCGGTTTCCGGACTGGTCGCGGATCTTCAGCTCCTCGCCGTTGAATTCCTTTTCCACATTCACCCCGAACGGGTCCGAGGCGTTGCCGAAATTCGCGCTGCCCTCGAAGATATAGGCAAATCCCTGGCGGCGCGTGTCGAACGGGAAGCGGCGGGTGCTGTTTGCCGGCATCGCGATATCCAGATAGATCGGGTCGGTATCGATGCCGTCGACCGGCCCGCAATAGCCGCGATAGTCACCGGCGATCACCCGGATATGGGTGCCGTCATCATCGGTCAGGCTGGAAATGTCGGCCGATTTCACATCCTGATAGCGCGGCGTGCACATCTTCTGGTCGCGCGGCAGGTTGGCCCAGAGCTGGAAGCCGTGCATCTGGCCGGCGGCGTTGCCGGTCGGCATCTCCTGATGGATGATGCCCGATCCGGCGGTCATCCACTGCACGTCGCCATCGCTCAGCACCCCCTTGTTGCCGAGCGAGTCCGCATGCTCGACATTGCCTTTCAGCACATAGGTGATGGTCTCGATGCCGCGATGCGGATGCCAGGGAAAGCCCTTCAGATACTGCTCGGGATCGTCATTGCGGAAGTCGTCCATCATCAGGAACGGGTCGAACATGTCGGTGTCGCCGAAGCCGAACACGCGGTGGAGATGGACGCCGGCACCCTCCATGGTGGGGGTGGCGCCGGACTGGAACTTGATGGGACGGATCGACATGGGGGACTCTGTAACCGGGGAAACTGTAAATCGTGTCTTCCAAAGCATGTGGGATTTTGGCAAGCCGAATCAAGGCAGCGTTACGCCGCCTCGCCCGCGACAAAGCCGGAGGACCAGGCCCACTGGAAATTGTAGCCGCCAAGATGGCCTGTCACATCCACCACCTCGCCGATGAAATAGAGGCCGGGCTGCGCCTTCGCCTCCATCGTCCGTGCCGACAGTCCGGACACATCGACCCCGCCGAGCGTGACCTCGGCTGTGCGGTAGCCCTCGGTGCCGCTGGGGCGGACCTGCCAGCGATTGACCCGGTCGCCCGCCGCCGCAACGCCCTTCTTCGACAGCTCGGCAAGGCGCCCGCCGATGCCGAGCTCGTCAAGTATATCCGCGGCCAGCCGTTTAGGCAGATGCGCCGCAAGCTCGGTCAGCACCTCGCGCTTCGGCGATGCGGCCCTGGCACCGGTCAGCATGGCGGCGATGTCGATGCCGGGGGCAAGGTCGATGCTGACCCCCTCGCCCTCGTCCCAATAGCTGCTGATCTGCAGCACCGACGGGCCGGACAGCCCGCGATGGGTGAAGAGCAGCCCCTCGCGGAAGCTGGTCTTGCCGTGGCGCACCTCGGCATCGACCGACAGGCCGGACAGCGCCTTGCAGCGTTCGAGGAAATTCGCCTGGAATGTCAGCGGCACCAGCGCCGGGCGCAGCCCGGTCACCTCGAGGCCGAACTGCCGCGCCACGTCATAGCCGAAGCGGGTCGCCCCGATCTTGGGGATCGACAGCCCGCCGGTGGCGATCACCAGCGAGGCGCATTCCACCACGCCGCACGACGCCTCCACCCGGTAGCCGCCATCCGGCAGCGCGGCAATGCCGCCGACCGAGGTCCGCAGCCGCAATTCGGCGCCGGCACTGGCGCATTCCGCCAGCAGCATGTCGATGATCTGCTGCGCGCTGTCATCGCAGAACAGCTGGCCGAGCTTCTTTTCATGGAACGCGATGCCATGCTGTTTCACCAGGGCGATGAAATCATCCTGCGTGTAGCGGCTGAAGGCCGATTTGCAGAAATGCCGGTTGCCCGACAGGAATGCCGTCGGCGCGGAATGGATGTTGGTGAAATTGCAGCGCCCGCCGCCGGAGATGCGGATCTTCTCGGCTGGCTTTTTCGCATGGTCGAGGATCAGCACCCGCCGCCCGCGCGCGCCGGCGACCCGCCCGCACATCAGCCCGGCGGCCCCGCCGCCGATGATCAGCACATCAACCTGTTCCGTCATGGCCCGGCGTCAGCCCCCGCCGCCGACCTGGATGGAGGCCAGCACATCGGCCTGATAGGCGACTTCCTTGGGGTTCAGCGAATTCGGAAATTTCGAGAATTCGGCAAGCACCTTGCGCACCGCCTCCATATGCGCCTCGTCCTCATAGACCCAGATGGAAATGATCTCGTGCGGCTTTTCCTGCGATCGCGCGATCCGGCAATCGGCCTTCAGCCCGTGCTTTTTCAACAGGTCTGGAATATTGGCCGAGATGCCGGTGAACAGCGTCGCATGTTCCGCATTCTGGAAGGTCCGGACCGTCACCCGCACTATCGACATCTCGTCACCGCCTCGTAAAACCGCAAACCGGGACTATTCTGACGGCCCGGCCGGGGCCTGTCAAAAGAACCGGGCGCTGCGGCGGCAGGCCCGGTCAGTATTTTTGATCAGTATTATCGGTCAGTATTTCTCGCGGCGCCGCATCTTCAGCACGCCCGGCAGCTTCTTCACCGCGATGCCGCTGACCGCGATCAGCGCCATGCCGGCCCAGGCCCAGCCGTCGGGAAGCGTTCCGAACATCGCCATGCCGATAATGATGGCGGCGACAATCTCGAAATAGGTGAAGGGGGCGATCTCCTCGGCCGGGGCCTTGGTCATCGCCACGATCATCAGCGTGTGGCTGAGCGCCGACAGCCCGCCGATAAAGGCGATGAGCAGGATCTGGTCGCCGGCCGGCACCTGCCAGACGAAAGGCAGCGAGACGCTGAGCGCGACCGAGGCCACCACCGCGCCCCACATCGACACCAGCAGCGGGTCGGATTCACTGCCGAGCTTGCGGTTCAGCAGCATCTGCACGGCGACGGTGAAGCCGGTGAACAGGATGAAGATCGCGCCGATATCGAGCGCCGCCGGATCCGGGCGGATCACCAGCAGCACGCCGCAAAAGCCGCCGGCCACCCCGGCCCAGGCCGGACGCGACACAGGTTCGCCCAGCATCAGCGCCGACAGCCCCACCATCAGGAAGGGATAGACATAGAGAATGGCGATGGCGTTCGCGTAATCGACATGCACCACCCCGATGATGAAGGAGGTGTTCCCCGCCGCCAGCAGCAGACCGCGCACCACCTGCACCACCGGCCGCGACGGGCGAAGGCAGGCCCTGCCGGCGCGCCAGAAGGCCAGCGGGATCAAGATCACCCCATAGATGGCGAAGCGGAACCAGGACAGCAGCACCGGCGGCAGCTCGCCAGCCAGCTGTTTCATCAGCGCCCCGCCGGTCGCCGCAAGGCACAGCGCCGTCACCATGATCAGGATCGCCGGCGCATAGGGATGGATGCGGGTCAGGACGGAGGTGGCAGGAGCGGGAGACGACAAGGCGGTGCCGGATGGTTGCTGGTTCATAGGGCATAAGAGGTGCCGTATCCAGCATGGCACAGCCCGCCCCCCACTTGCCAGACATGATCCAAGGGTGTGAAATTGGCCCCTGCACCGGCACGCGAAACCTCGGGAGGGTTCGATGAAATTTGGCGTATTGGGCGATGCCAAGATCGCGCGCGAGAAACTGCTGCCCGCCATCCGCGCGGCAGGCCATGAGGTGACCCACCTCGGCCGGCGCGACCCGTCCGGCGGGGCGGACCCGGTCTGGGGCGATGTCCGTGTCTCAACCTATGAGGCGATGCTGGCCGACCCCGATATCGACGCCGTCTACAACCCGCTTCCCAACCATCTTCACGTGCCGATGAGCATCGCCGCGCTGGAAGCCGGCAAGCCGGTGATCTGCGAGAAGCCGGTGGCGCTGTCGGTGGAAGAGCTCGACCGGCTGGCCGCGGTGGCGGCGCGCGCCGGCCTCTATCTCTATGACGGCTACATGGTGCGCTACCACCCGCAATGGGACTGGCTTCGCGGCCTCGACCTCGGCGCCCGCACGCATGTGACCGCCACCTTCACCTATCCGCCGCAGCCCGAGGGCAATGTGCGCAATGTGGCGGCCTGGGGCGGCGGGCCTGTCTGGGACATCGGCGGCTATACGCTGCTGGCGGGAATGATGCTGCTGAACGGCAGGCCGCGGCTGATCGGCGCGACGACGCTGCCGGAGGCGCATCTCGATGTCGAACGCTCGGCAAGCGCGCTTGTCGGCTTCGATGACGGACAGGTGCTGACGATGTCGGTCTCCAGCGGGGCGACGCTGTGCCAGTCGGTGCTGCTGACCGGCACCGACGGGTGGGCGCGCCTCGACACGCCGTTCAACCCGGCAGCGGAAACGACGGCGCGCTGGGCGCATGCGCGGGACGGCAAGGAGGCGCTTCTGGGCACCGGCGCCGAGGCACGGTTCGGGCCCTGCGACCAGTATGAGCTGATGGTCCGGGATTTCGCCGCCGCCGTGGCCGAAGGGCGGCCGACGGATTTGTCGGAATCACGCGAGCTGGTGCGCGTGCTGGGCGAATGGCTGGGGGGATGAGCGGGGGCGCGAGCGAGACGAGCGGGGCCTCGCGGCTGGACCTGCCGCATTTGACCCAGCGGGAATTGCTGAGCCGCCGCGCGAAGCTGGAGCGCGCCATCGCCCGCGGACGCACTACCGAGGCCGGCACCGCGCTGCTGGCGCGGATCGAGGCGGAGCTGGAAGCCCGCCGCACCCTGCGCTTCGAAAACGCCGCAAAGAACGTCCCGCCGCTCTATCGCGGCATGCGGGATGAGGATGTTTGATCCACTCCGCTCTTGAGGCGGGGCGGCCTGCGTGTCACCGTGGTTGCCGTCTTCAACGCGGCGGCGGGTGCGCATGAAACCTCATGGCAAGGGGCGGTGGGAATCGCTCTATTTCGACTATCCGGAGTTCGAGGCGCCGGCCCGCGACGGGCTGGCGATGCGCGCGCCCGTCACCATCGTCGGGGCCGGGCCGATCGGCATGGTCGCGGCGCTGACGCTGGCCAGGTACGGGCAGCCCTCGGTCATCGTCGATGCCAAGCACACCTTCAATGACGGCTCGCGCGCCATCTGCGTCGCGCGGTCCAGCTTCACCGCGCTGCAGCTGCTGGATGTGCTGGGCCCGTTCCTTGACAAATCGCTTCCCTGGGCGTCGGGGCGCAGCTTCTTCCGCGGGCGGCAGATCCTGGAATTCTTCATGCCCGACAGCGCCACCGAGCGGCACCGCCCGATGTATAATATCGAGCAGCAATATATCGAGAAATTCCTGCATGACGGGGTCGCCGCCAACCCGCTGATCGACATGCGCTGGCGCACCGAATGCACCGGCGTGGCCGAAGCGGAAGATGGTGACGGCGTGGCCCTGACACTGCGCGATCCGGACGGCCCCTACGAGATGCGCACGGACTGGCTTCTCGCCGCCGACGGAGCGCGGTCGCCGATCCGCTCGATGATGGGGCTGCGGCTTGCCGGGCAGAATTTCGAGGGGCGCTACATCATCGCCGACATCCAGATGGAAAACCCGGTGCCGGTCGAGCGTTTCGCCCTGTTCGACCCCGACGCGCGGCCGGGATCGACCGTGCTGGTGCATCAGCAGCCCGACAATATCTGGCGCATCGACTATCAGCTTCGCGACGACGAAGACGAGGACGAGGCACTGCGCGAGGAGAACATCCGCGCCGCCGTGCAGAAGGTGCTGGATGAATGCGGCTATGACGCGCCGTGGGAACTGGAATGGTGGTCGGTCTATTCGGCGAACACGCTGCTGCTGGACGGCTACCGGCACGGCCGCACCATCTTCATCGGGGATTCGGCGCACATCGTGCCGATCTTCGGCGTGCGCGGCTTCAATAACGGGGTGCTGGACGGGGTGAATATCGGCTGGAAACTGGCCTGGCACCTTGCCGGCAAGGCGGACGAGGCGATCCTCGACAGCTATGACCATGAAAGGCGGCGCGCCACGCTGGACGTCATCGAGAAGTCGGAGAAATCGACCCAGTTCATGACCCCGCGCACCCGCGGCTTTGCCGTCATGCGGGACGCGGCGCTGAGCCTCGCGCTCGACTTCCCCTTTGCCAGCCAGTTCGCCAACCCGCGCAACATGACGCCCTATGAATATCACGACAGCCCGCTGACACTGCCCGATGCCGAGGCGTGGGACGCCGGCCCGCCCCCGGGCGCGGCAGCGCCCGACGCAAGACTGGATGGCGCTTTCCTGATGGACGGGTTCGGCCCCGGCTTCACCGTGCTGGCTTTCGGCGATGTGCCGGGGACCGGCCTGCTGGAAGAACATGATCTGGCAACGGTGCTGCGGCTGCCGCCCGAGGGCGAGGCGGCGGATGTCTATGGCGCCGGTGACGGCGATGCCGTGCTGGTCCGCCCCGACAGGTTCATCGCCGCGCGCTGGCACCGGGCGAATGGGGCGGCGATCCGTTCCGCCATCACGCGGATCTGCGCCGGCGGCCTGCAGGAGGACGGAGAATGAGCGACCGGGACCGGAATGTCGATCTGGAAGCGGTCTATGCCGCGCTGGCCGAGGGCATCGACGCGCACGGGCCGGAACATAGCGAGATGTTCCTTGCCAAGGCGGCGCTGCTGCTGGCAGAGGCGCTCGGCGACGAGGACCGCGCGTTGCGGGCCATCGCCGATGCCCAGCGCAACATGACCGGCATGCGCCGCCCTGACTAAGTTCAGAATTGAATGATCCGGCCCCGACATCGGTCCGGTACAAAATTTCCAGCCGTGCAGAAATGGGATTGCGCGCGCTGATTAGCGGTGTCACCGTGAGCCGGACAGATATCAAGTCCGGGACGGCATAACCGCCCGGCAGGCAAGACCCGGACGGTGCGCGATGAAGACCAGACCTGCCCCCTCCACCCTCACCGAGGACCAGCTCGCCGCGTTCGAGCGTGACGGCTTTCTCGCCATCGACAATGTCGTGCCGCCGGAGGACCTCGCCCCCATCGAAACCGAATATGCCGAGCTTCTCGACAGGCTGGCGACAGACCTCTATGCGCGGGGCGAAATTTCGGACAGCTATGAAGGCCTCGAATTCGGCGCGCGCTACGCGCGGGTGATCGCCGAATATCCGGTGCTGCACCAGTTCCTGAATATCTCGCTGCCGCTGCTGAACGAGGGACGCGAGCCAGACACCTATCACATGCATCACGGCCCGGCCGTGTTCGAGCTGATGCGCCATCCGCGCATCCTCGACGTGGTCGAGGACATCATCGGGCCGGAGATTTTCGCCAGCCCGGTCCAGCAGATGCGGATGAAGCCGCCGGCGACGGCGCTGCATGACGAGGTGTCGGGCCACTCGAATGTCGGCGCCACCACCTGGCATCAGGACATTGTCGCCCTTCTTGAAGATGCCGACGACACCAACCAGGTGACGGTGTGGCTGGCGATCACCGAGGCGACGATCGAGAATGGCTGCCTGACATCCATCGCCGGATCGCATCGCGAGGGCCCGAAGGTGCATTGCTCGAACCTGGCCATCGCGCGCGAGCCGCAGGTCCCTGACAAGGTGATGGCGGGGCGCGAGGGCACGCCGCTTCCCGTCGGCAAGGGCGGCGTCGTGCTGTTCCACAAGATGAATGTGCATCGCGCGCTGCCGAACCTGTCGGGCGGTCTGCGCTGGAGCATGGATTTGCGCTACCACCCGGTCGGGCAGGCATCCGGCAGGCCGGCCTTTCCCGGCTTTGTCGCACGAAGCAAGGCCGACCCGCAGAGCGAGCTTCGCGACCCGCAGGCATGGGGCGACGCATGGGACGCGGCGCGCGATGACGTCCTGTCAGGCCGCTTCACCGGCCGTATTTTCGAGGACCGCCGCTGGAACGACGCGGCCGTCTGCTAGGCACAACCCTGCCGGCATCCCGCCGGCACCTCTTCCCCATATGAACTTCAGACAAGGGAACTATCGATCATGAAAGTCGGATTCATCGGCCTCGGCAATGTCGGCGGCAAACTCTCGGGCTCGCTGCTGCGAAACGGCATGGATATCATGGTCCATGACCTCAATCAGGACCTCGTCGGCGAATTCGTCGCCCTCGGCGCAAAGCGCGCCGAAGGCCCGGCCGACCTGATGCGCAATTGCGACGCTGTCATCACCTGCCTACCCTCGCCCGCCGCCTCTGCCGCGGTGATGGACGAAATGCTGCCCGAGGTGACCGACGGCAAGATCTGGATGGAAATGTCGACCACCGACGAGGCGGAGGTCAAACGCCTCGGCGCGCTGGTGATGGAGCGCGGCGGCGCTGCCGTGGACTGCCCGGTGTCGGGCGGGTGCCACCGGGCGGCGACCGGCAACATCTCGATCTTCGCCGGCTGCGACCGTGCCACCTTCGAGCGCATCGCGCCGTTCCTGAAGACCATGGGACGCCGCATCCTTCATACCGGCGATCTGGGATCGGCCTCGATCCTGAAGGTCGTCACCAACTATCTCGCCACCGCGAACCTCGTCACCTGCTGCGAGGCGCTAGTCACCGCCAAGGCCGCCGGCATGGACCTCAACACCGCCTATGAGGCGATCAAGATTTCCTCCGGCACATCCTTCGTCCATGAAACCGAGAGCCAGGTGATCCTGAACGGATCGCGCGACATCTCCTTCACCATGGATCTGGTGAAAAAGGATGTCGGCCTGTTCAAGGAGGTCGCCGACCGCGCCGGGATTCCGCTGGAGATCGCGCCGATGCTGGTGGATATCTTCGATGACGGCATTTCACGCTATGGCAGCCGCGAACTCTCGCCGAACATCATCAAGCGTCTCGAGGATGCGACCGGCCTCGATATCCGGGCACCCGGCTTCCCGCCGGAAATGCTGGATGACGAGCCGGAGGAACCGGGCTACGAGATCATTCCGCAGGGCGCAGGCGCGTCCTGAACGCATTGCTCTTCCGGTACTGACATCACGGCGGATCGGCGATAGGCTTTTCCGGCGAGATACCCGGCAAGATGGAGAGGGCCGTGGAATTCAACCATTTTCTGTCATCCTACTATCCGGACACCAGCTATGGCGCCGACCGGCATTACGCAGACATGCTGGAGCAGGCCGTTGCCGCTGAGCGCCTCGGCTATGCGTCGGTGTCCATCCCCGAACATCATCTGATGAACATCCTGATGAACCCTGCTCCGCTGCAGATGGCGATCAAGGTCGCCGGGGCGACAAGGCGCATCAAGATCATCACCTCGGTCGTCCAGTTGCCGCTGCATGACATGCGCACCTATGCCGGCGAGGTGGTGCTGGCCGAACTGTTCACCGACGGACGCCTGATCCTCGGCGTCGGGCGCGGCGCCTTTGCCGTCGAGATGGACAGGATGGGCGCGCCGATCGAGGAGAGCCGCGAGAAGTTCGACGAGAGCCTGAATGTCCTGCAGGCATTGCTGGAGCGGGAAAATGTCAGCTGGTCGGGCAAATACTACAATTTCGACGAGCTGACCGTGATGCCGCGGCCTGTGCGTCCGGTCCAGCTCATGATGGCCGCCCTGTCCCCGCCGGCGATCTACCACTCCACCCGGCGCGGGTTTCATATCCAGACGACGCCCCTGATGGACACGAACGAGAAAATGCTCGAGCAGATCGGCGCATTCTACAAGGCCAAGGACGAGCTTGGCGATGCCGGCAAGCATCTGACAATCAGCCTGTCACGTGTGTGCTGGCTGGCAAGGGACGAGGCCGACAAGCGCGCCAAGCTGGAGCTGGCGAACGACTATTATGCGCGGTTCGACAATGTGTTCACCGGACCGGGCGAGATTGAAAGCGGGGCGATCGCGAGGCTGCCCCGGACCCAGACGCTGGAGGAGCTGGAGACGAATCTTCTGATCTGCACGCGGGACGAGTTCATCGACCAGCTGGCGGTCTATGAGGAAGCCGGGGTGGATGAACTGATCCTGAGCCAGAATATCGGCACGCCCAATCAGGAGACGCTCGAGAACATGCAGTCGATCGCCGAAGAGGTGATGCCCCACTTCTCCAAGCTCGGAAAGATCGAGGCGGCGGAGTGAAATCCCGCAGCATCTGATCTCCGCAGTATCTGAACGTTGTAACTGACACCGGATGACAACAGGTCGAACCCATGGCTAAAGCGATAGATTGCGCCTATTCCGTTGAAGGCACGGGCGAGCCTCTGGTCCTGATCCACGGCATTGGCGCGGCACGTGACGCCTGGCGCTTCATCACCCCGCACCTTCATGAGCATTTTACCGTGGTCACCTATGACCTGCGCGGCCACGGCGAGTCCCCGCTGCCGGACCCCGGCTTCGGGCTTGATGATTTGGTTGACGATCTCGAACAGTTGCGGGTTCGGCTCGGGCTGGAGCGCATGCATCTTGCCGGTCATTCGCTTGGCGGGATGATCGGGCCCCGATACGCGCTGAGATTCCCTGACCGGGTATCGTCCCTAGGGCTTTATTCAACGGCGGCGGGACGGACCGGGGATGACAGCGCCAAGGTCTGGGCCGTGGTCGAGGCGATGGAGCAGAAGGGCATCGAGAAGGTCCTCGGCACGCTGACAAACCGCTGGTTTACCGATGATTTCATAGACCGGAACCCCGACATCGTGGAACGGCGGCTGAAACAGGTGATGGCTACGGACCCCGACATCTTCATGAATGTCTTCCGTATCTATGCCAGCACCGAAATGATGCCGTGGCTCCACGAGGTCACCCAGCCTGCGCTGATCATCACCGGAGAACTGGATGGTGGATGCAACCCGCGGCTAAACAGGCTGATCGATGACGCCATGCCGAACTCGGAGCTGATTGTCCTCGAGGGACTGAAACACTCGATCCTTGTCGAGGCGGGGGAAACGGTCGCAAGGCACCAGATCAGGTTCGTTCACGGCTGAACGGTCGCAGCCGACCGGGCCGGCTAACCCGCCGTCACGCCGCTGATCAGGTTCTGTGTCATCAGAAGATGCTCGAGCTGTTCAACCGAACCGCTGAACCGTTCGATCGCGCCGATCAGCGCAGCCTGGCGTTCGTGTCGCTCGCGGGCGACAGCCTCTGCCTCGCCGACTGAGACTGCCTTGAACCTGATATCCGCCCCCGGCATCATCCGGCCGAGCTTCGGCATGTCCGACGAGATGACCGTCGCGATTTTCGGGTACCCGCCGGTGGTCTGGCAATCCGCCATCAGAATGATCGGCAACCCGTTGCCCGGCACCTGGATCGCGCCGCGTACAATGCCGTCGGAAGCGATGTTGTAACCCTTCTCATGCGTGACAGCCGCCCCTTCGAGACGCATGCCCATGCGGTTGACCGCTTGCGAGACGGTGTAGCCTGTTTCGAAGAAGGTCTTGATACCAGCGGTGGAGAAATAGTCATCCTGCGGGCCGGCAACCACCCTGATGAACGGCGAGTTGTCCGGGTCCGGCGGCCGCCTGAGAATGCGCTGCGATGAAGAGCCGCTGACGGGCTGGCGCAGTGGCAGGCAATCCCCCTTTTCCAGAATGCGCCCGTGGAAGCCGCCAAACCCCGCCGACATGCAGGTCGACTGGCTGCCATAGATCGGGGGCAGGTCGAAGCCGCCATGGACAGCGAGATAACAGACAGCGCTGTCGCTGACCGCCCCGACCCTGAAGACCTGTCCTTTCAGAAGGGTGACGCTGCGGCAGGCGGAAATCACCTCCCTTTCAGGCGCCACCACCTCGATCGCGGTCGCGGTGCCGGCAAGTGCCACCGTCACGCTGTCCGCCGTCACTTTCAGTGTCGGGCCGAGCATCCGGATTTCCAGCGCGCCCGTCCCAACCTTGTTCCCGGACTCATTACCCACAAGCGCGTTGGCGATGTCGAAACTGTCGGTGTCGAGCGCCCCCGACACAGAAATGCCAAGCGCCTGATAGCCGAAACGCCCACGGTCCTGAACGCTTGTCATCAGGCCCGGCGAGATGACTTCCAGCCCCGCGCTCATGGCTGCCTCAAGCGTGTCATGTCAAAGCTGCCGTCATCGACCTGTGCCGTCAGCTCGTCGAATTCATCGCGCTCGATCCGGCTGAGACGGACCTTGTCCCCGGGCTTGAAGAGGATCGCCTCCTCGCGCGCAAGGTTGAAGATCTCGACCGGCGTGCGCCCCACCACATGCCAGCCGGTGGGATTCGGCACGGCATAGATGATGGTCAGGCCGGTGGCGGTCACAACCGACCCTTTCTCCACCCGCGCAACAGGATTCTCGCGACGCGGAATGTTCAGGGCCGGCGGCAGGTCGCCCATATAGGGCTGCCCCGGCGCGAAACCGAGCATATAGACATGATGCGTCACCTCGAGCATGGCCTTGATGACCTCATTCTCGTCCAGCCCCGACGCGGCGGCGACATGGGCAAGGTCAGGGGCAAGGTCACTGTCAAAACAGACCGGAATTTGCCAATGGGCCGGCGCGGCATCACCGGCTTCCGGCGGAGACTCGATTAGCGGCTGAAGCTGCGCGACAAGCTCGTCGCGTGTCACCACCAGCGGGTCATAATTCACCAGCAGCGAACGATAGGTCGGCAGCGTTTCGCTGACACCCGCGATCGCGGCCTGTGCGATGCTGTGGCCGAGCGCGACGATCCGGCTGTTCAGTTCGCGTTCGATCACGGTGCCGAACTGGACGGTAAGCGCGGTGTCGCCGCTGGACAGGTACTGTACGTCGGGGGTCGCCATATCTGTCAGGACGGAAACATCGTCTCGTGCATCGGCCTGATCTCGATACCGGCATCGATCAGCGCGTTGCGGACCGATTTTGCCATAGCCACCGCCGTCGGGCTGTCACCATGAACGCAGATCGAGTCAATCTGAACCGGTATGCGCTTCCCATTGATGCTTTGCATCGCGCCATCCTCGATGAACCGGACCATCCGCCTGCCGGCCTCGGCGGCGTCCTTGATCATGGCACCGTCCTTCTTTCGCGAGACCAGCATGCCGTCATCCTCATAGGCGCGGTCGGCGAAGACCTCGCGCGCCACATTGAGCCCCAGCTTCTCGCCCGCCTTTTCAAGCTCGCTTCCGGGAAGAACGAGGAAAATCAGGTCCTGATCGACGGACTTCACAGCCCGCGCCGCGGCCATGGCCAGATCTTCATCCTCGCAGGCCATGTTGCTGAGGGCGCCATGGATCTTGTAATGCGTGACCCGCATATCGAGCGAGGTCGCCATGCCCTGGATCGCGCCGATCTGATAGACAAGCGACTTTTCGATGTCAGCCGGGCTGTCTCCGACTATCCGGCGACGGCCAAAGCCCCACAGATCATTGAACCCGGGATGCGCGCCGACCCCCACGCCGTTCGCCCTTGCCTGTGACAGGGTCTCGTGCATCACCTGCGGGTCGCCGCCATGGAAGCCGCAAGCGACATTGGCTGAGGAAATGATTTTCATCATCTCCTCATCCTCGCCAATCTTGTACTGGCCGAAACTTTCGCCAAGATCAGAATTCAGATCGACATATGCCACAGAGGGACCCTCCCGCAGACAACCGGTGCGCACGCCCGGCCTGCTTCCACTATTTTATAACGGTCCTGAAATGTAAAGTTGCCGGCGGAAAAGTCGTCCGCCGGGAGCCTGTCTCAGCCTGAATTGCGTTGCCAATTCCCTGGCAAAATGAAACGCTGTTACAAGTCACACCAGCAGTTCCATCCGGGCGATGGCGTGTGCCTTGGTTTCAATTGCCCGGGCTTCCATGGCGAAAAACATGATCGCCGGGGCCCGTCAGCGCAGATTGACGAGACGGTCGTTCGTTTTCACGATGTGCAGGAGAAACAGGACGTGATTGTTCGTGAGCTGAAGGATGTCATCGGATCATGGCGGCATGCCAGTGGTGACGGCTGGGAGAGCCGCCGGATCGTCCTCGCCGACGACAGGATGGGATGTTCGCTTCATGACACACTGGTCAGGGAAGGCGCCGAGCTGCATCTCGAATACAAGAACCATCTCGAGGTGAATTACTGCATCGAGGGCGAAGGCGAAGTGGTCGATGTCGCCACAGGCACCATCTGGCCGATCCGGCCGGGCACCATGTATGCGCTCGACAAGCATGACCGGCATATTCTGCGCGCCACCAAGGGCGACCTGCGGCTTGTATGCACCTTTTCGCCGGCTTTGTCGGGCCGCGAAACCCATGACGCCGACGGCAGCTACAGGCTCGCGGACTAGCCGCCCCTCACCCTTTCGACCTTGGCACATCATTGCGGGCTGTCGTCATGGTTCAGCCGCGCATGGCCGATCTTGCGAACGCCACTATTCGGATATTGGCAAATCCGTTTCTTTGTTAGACTTTTCTGCGAAGGTCCCGAAACAGCCGGATGGAGACATTATGGCAGGCCGCTTTTTCTCGGCAGACGAGGCCCGCCTGATGGCGCGCTCAAGGCTGCCGCGAATGATGTTCGACTTTGTCGACGGCGCTGCCGGAGACGAATCCTTGCGTGACATCAACAGCCGGGTGATTGATGCCATACGGCTCATGCCGCGGGTGCTGGCCGATGTCGCCACCCGCGATCTTTCCCACAGCTTTCTGGGCATGGAGACCGGCAGTCCCTTCGGCATTGCCCCCATGGGCATGTGCAATCTGACCTGGCCCGGCGCCGACATGATGCTGGCGCGCGCCGCTGCCGCGCGGCGGATCCCGGTGTGCGTTTCGACAGCATCCTCGACAACGCTTGAAGCCATGCAGGAAGTTGCCGGCGGCAACGCATGGTTCCAGCTCTATGCTGATCGGTCAGCGGCATTCACGGACGAGCTTGTGGACCGGGCGGAAGCGGCCGGATACGAGGTTCTGATCCTGACGGTTGATGTGCCGGTCCTTTCACAGCGGATCCGCGATTTGCGCAACGGCTTCAAATATCCCTTTCACTGGGGGCCACGCCAGATCTGGGATCTTGCCACGCATCCCCGCTGGTCGATCGCCACACTCGGTGCCACACTCGCCAGCGGACTGCCACGCACGATGAATTATGCAACATCGTCATCAGGTGCCAGTTTCGAGCGCGGCGCTGACCGGACCGGCGCCGACTGGGACTATCTGGAACGCCTGCGGTCACGATGGAAGCGCAAGCTGGTGATCAAAGGGGTGCAGTGCCCTGCCGACGCAGAGCGCATCAAGTCGGCGGGCGCAGACGCGATCTGGGTGTCGAACCATGGAGGACGGCAACTGAACGCCGCCCCTAGCGCCATTGAAGCCCTTGCCGCCGTACGTGACACGGTTGGCGATGATTACCCCGTGATCATGGATGGTGGCATCAGGTCGGGCGAGCATGTGGTCAAAGCTCTTGCCTGCGGGGCAGATTTTGTCATGCTGGGACGTACAGTGATGTACGGCATCGGTGCCGACGCGGAACGAGGTCTGTCGAGAATGCTTGATCAGGTCAGTAAGGAGACCGCAACCGTGATGGGTTTGCTCGGCCACAGCTCGGTAGCCGGCCTTGGACGGCACTGCCTCGCGTCATCGCACCCCGGATTTGCTGTCCTGCCTGCGGGCAAGGCATGACCGGCGTCCGCAAAATCCGTGGCGGGGCGCTTCTGGCGCGCGCCCTGAAGGAAAAGGGCATAGAGCATGTCTTCACCCTTTCCGGAGGGTTTTGCAATCCGGCGCTGGAAGGGTTCATGGAATGTCAGATGAAGGTGGTAAACTGCCCGCACGAGCAGGTGGCCGGCCACCTTGCCGACGGGCACACCAGAATAACCCGCAAACCGGCCGTCTGCCTTGTCGGGCCTGAAGGGTTCGCCAACGCCGTTCCGGCCATGATGGAGGCATGGGGCGAACGATCGCCGGTGATCTTCGTGACGGGTTCGAGCACCCTGAAACGCCAGGGTGCCGGCGGTTTCAAGGAAATCGATGATGTCGCCATCGCTGGTCCGCTGACCAAATACAGCGTGTCGATCACCGATGGCGAGCGGATCGGCGAGTTCGTTGACCGCGCCTACAAGACCGCTATCAACGGATATCCCGGCGCTGTTCATCTGAGCCTGCCGGTTGATATCATGTTTTCATCATTCAGCGAGGATGCCGGCCGGGCTGAACGCCCGTTCGAGCTTTCAGCCGAAGCGCCGGCACGTGCCTGGCCGGAACCGCAGCGTCTTCAGCAGGTTCTTGCGAAGGTCGCGGCCGCGAAACGACCGATCCTGATCGGCGGCCATGGAGTCTGGTGGGCCGGTGCCGAGCAGCAGCTTGAGGAAGCTGGCCGCAAGCTCGGCATACCCGTTTTCAATGTTCCCTATCACCAGAAGCTGCTCAGCGAGCAGAGCGCGGCATATATGGGCCTTGCCGACATCCACCAGTACCACCCGTCGAAAGACGCCTTTGGCGAGGCCGACCTTGTCCTGATGGTCGGGGGCCGGCTGGACAACCAGATGAATTTTGGCAATCCGCCGCTGTTCCCGCGCGGCGCCGAACTCGTATGCGTCAACGGCTCGCATGAGGAAGTGGATTTCAACCGTGCAGCGGATATGACGCTCCTGAGTGATCCCGGCGCCTTTCTTGATGCCTTGGTCTCGCTTGGAGACACCGCGCGCGATGGACGAGACGCTGCGTGGCTGGATCACAACCGTCAACGCCGTTCGGAATGGGTCGCAAAGATGCATGCCGATGTAGATGCCGAGGCGTCGACTGCCGAATTTGGCGGCCGCATCCACCCGCTGCACCTCGCCCTCGATGTCCAGCAGGCCATGCAGGATAACGACTGGCTGGTGATTGACGGCGGCAACACGCATTTCTGGTCGGAGATCGCTGTGAACATGGCCGGCTTCGAAGGTCGCAAGCTGGGAGGCGTCCTGCATCCCGGGACGTTCAGCCTACTTGGTGTCGGCGTCTCTTTCGCACTGTCGGCGAAGAACCTGAATCCGGACAAAAATGTTGTGCTGATCAGCGGCGACGGCGCCTTCCTGTCGGGCGGGCTGTCAATCGAGACGGCCTTTCAGGAGAACCGGCCGATCACCGTCGTCATCGACAATAATGGCGGCCTTGACTGTATCTCCCAGCAACAGGAACGGCTGTTCGAGAGCGGCAGGCATTTTGCCACGGATTTTCGGGATATCCCCTTCCACACGATGTTCGAAGGCCTTGGCGGGCATGGCGAGCTGGTAACGCGGCGCGAGGATATCATCCCGGCAATGAAACGTGCCTTCGCCAGCGGCAAGACCGCCTGTGTGAACGTCAAGGCGAAGGGCGTGATCAGCCCGATCGTGCTGGCCACGACATCCAAGCGCGACAAAGCATCGATTGAATGACATGGCACGCCTCTCCTCGCATTTTCTGAATGGAATCGACGGTACCCACGCCGGCGACGTAAGGGTATCCCTGTGGCGGATCGGCAAGGATCACGGCCGCGAACTGGTCTTTGAGTCGCAAAGCGAGGCCGATGGCAGGTTCGCAGAGGAGGTCGCCGCAGACGCCGACGCGCAATACGAAATGGTGGTGGATAGCGGCGCCTATTTCCGCAAGCGCGCTCAACAGCAGGACGGCCGGCAGATTTGTGACGAGATCGTGATCCGGTTCCGCATGCCTGACCCCGCGCGGCGCTATCACATTCCCATCATCATGTCGCCGAACAGCTATTCCTGCTGGTGGTCCAGCTAGGCTACGGGTACATCGCAAGCGCGGAGCAAGCGACATGGCACAGACAGGTTTGAACATGTCCCGCCGGATCCGGCGCACCCCGTATACGGGCCGCGCCGAGGCGCATGGCGTTCGCGGCTACAGCGTGGTCAACCACATGCTTCTTCCAAAGGCCTATGCGGCGAGCGTCGAGGAGGATTACTGGCACCTGCGCGAACATGTGCAGGTCTGGGACGTGGGCTGCCAACGGCAGGTGCAGGTCACCGGCCCGGATGCCGCCGAGCTTGTGCAGTTGATGACGCCGCGCGACCTGCGCCGGATTCCCGACGGACAGGGGCTTTACATCCCGCTGATTGACGAACATGCCGGCATGATCAACGATCCCGTCCTGCTGAAGCTGGAGGACGACAAATTCTGGCTGTCGATTGCGGATTCCGATGTATTGCTGTTTGCCAAGGGAATCGCATTCGGGAGGGGGCTTGACGTCTTGGTCGAGGAACCCGACGTGTTCCCGCTAGCCGTGCAGGGACCGAAAGCGGAAACCTTGATGACAGAGTTGTTCGGAGATGAGATCGCGGCGCTTCCCTATTTCGGCTTTGGCACATTCGACATGCTGGGCACGCGCCAGGTGATCGCCCGTTCCGGCTACAGCAAGCAGGGCGGCTTCGAGATCTACCTCGAGGGCGGGCACCTTGGCGGCGCGCTCTGGGACCTTGTGTGGGAGGCAGGCCGCGCGCTGGATATCCGCCCCGGATGCCCGAACCTGATCGAACGGATCGAAGGCGGGCTGATGTCCTATGGCAACGAGTTTACCCGGGCGAACAACCCGCTTGAGTGCGGCTTCAAACGCTACTGCCATCTTGAGGACGGCATCGACTATATCGGCCGTGAAGCGCTCCTCAAGATCGCGGAAGACGGGCCGGAGAGGCATATCATGGGCGTGACATTTGGCGGCGAAGCCCTTTCCGGCGTGGCGGTCCCGCTCGCCGTGATGGCCGAAGACGGCACCGTGATCGGTGAGGTCACCTCGGGCATATGGTCGCCGCGGCTTGGATGCAATGTCGGCATGAGCATGATCGCCCGCAGCCACTGGGATGCCGGCACCCGCGTCACCATCAGGGATCCGGATGGCAAATTGCGTGATGGCACCGTGTCATCGCTGCCGTTCTGAGCCGGGACCAAATTGACCCAAAGGGGTCGTGACAGGATCATCAAATTACACACATGGTGCTGACAGAAAGCCAAACTCTTCAGCCAAGGGCCTGTGCCGCCAGCGCGAAGACCGAGACCGGCCCTGCCGGCCCAGATGCGCCGGTGCCGGCCCGCATCACGATCCCGCGCCCCGCCTCCGGCAACCCGCATTGCGCCAGCCAGGCGCCAAGACCGGTATGTCTGCCCGTATCGACGCGAAGAAATGCACCGGCATGTTCGGACATGGCGAACGAGATCAAGGACTGCGCCGCGACGACTGATGACGCCACCACCGGGCCGACAACCTTGCCGTTGCCGAAATCGCGGACAAGCGCATGCCCGGCAATGCCGCCGCAATGTCGCAGAACAGCTATGCGCGCAACCTTTGACAGCGCGCTGTACATTGGTGCGCGATCCATTCCGCTCGCTGCCCTGTCCAGTCCGATGATCGCCTCGAGGTCTGCCGGGGTGCCCCAGCATGCCTCGCCGGACGGACGGACAGCCGCGACAATTCCCTGATGCTGCGCAATCTCGCCGGTCCGGCGAAAGCCGAACGCCTCATAGAGCGGCAGGCCGGCATCAGTGGCGACAAGGTGCCAGCTTGCGGGATTTGCGGCCGCCATCACCCGTTCCATCATCGCGCGCGCAATGCCCATCCGGCGCAGCGACGCATCGACGATCACCATATTGACCATGGCGGCATCCCCGAACGGCGTGGCAAGCGCGGTGGCCACCACCTCGCCTTCCTGCAACGCTGCAAATCCGCGGCTGATGTCCAGAACAAGGCGCCAGTCTTCTTCACGGTGCGGCCAGCCGGCATCGGCGGACAGGCGCATGGCGCCAGGCAGATGGGCGGGCTGCATGGCGGCAAAGGTCAGGGGCATCGGCGTTCATTCCCCGTCGCCGGACCAACAGCAGGACGGCAAAACAGCCTAAATCCCGCCTCTGAGTGCCTCTCGAACAACTGGCCTTGGACCCTGCTTAATCTTCCGCAATATCCTCGGCCCACAGCTCTGGCTTTTCACGGATGAATTTCTCCATCAACGCGATGCAGTCCGCGTCCTCGGCGATCACCACTTCAACACCATGCTGGCGAAGAAACTCTTCATTTCCGCCAAATGTGGTGTTCTCGCCCACAACGACGCGCGGGATGCCGAACTGAACGATGGTGCCGCTGCACATCATACAGGGGCTGAGGGTCGTATAGAGAACGGTGTCGCGATAGGTTTTCTGCCGCCCGGCCTTGCGCAAGGCATCCATCTCGCCATGCGCGATCGGGTCTCCCTGCTGAACGCGCTGGTTGTGGCCGCGCGACACTTCCTCGCCGCCACGCGCCAGCACAGAACCGATGGGGCATCCCCCCTCGTCAAAGCCCAGCTTCGCTTCCTCGTAGGCGATCCTAAGCATCTGCAGATCGGTTTCCGTTAACATGACAATCTCCTGCTCCAGTCTCTGGTTCAGCCGCCCTGCGGTCCGCTGTAATATGGCAGCTTCTCTACCCGCGGGCTGTATTCCGCACGGGCAACAAGCCCATCCAGATGATCTGCAATCTGATCCAGCCGCGCAAACCACACATCCTTGGTCCGGAGCGTTTCCTCCAGCCAGGTTTCAACCTGACGCCACCTGGCGAGCCTGCCGGTCAGGAACGGATGGACAATCAGCATGAAAAACCCGCCGGCCTCGTAGGCTGCGTCAAATTCTTCCCAAAAAGCGTTCAGGCCTGTCGAAGGCGCCTTTACCGGCATCATATAACCGATCTCGGCATAATGCGCGAAAGGCGGCCAGTCATCGGTGCCCCAATGCACCGGCATTTCCCAGAACCCGCCCTTCGCAGTCTCGACACGATAGGGAATATCATCCGCCATCATCGAGGATTCATACCGAAACCCGTGTTCGACCAGCAGATCAACGACCTCCTGGTTGATATTGTACACCGGAGCACGGTATCCCGCCGGCTTGCCACCGCAGTATTTTTGGTAAGCGGCGAGCGCACGCTCGAACCAGTACCTCTGATCAGGCGCCTCGATCGGATCTTCATGCAAATACCCGTGATGGCCAATTTCATGACCACCTTCAAGGATCGCCTCGACAGCATGCGGATATGTTTCAACGCACCAGCCCGGAAGAAAAAAGGACTGCTGAATGCCAAGCCGCCGATAGGTTTCGAGAATACGCGGAATGGCCACATTCGGGCCATAGCGACCCATGCTGATCGGATAGAGCCGGTCATGCGCGTCATCGGGCCTTGCAATGTGGATCAGACTGTCTGCGTCCATATCAAAGGACACCACACAAGCGCATCGCGCGCCGTTTGGCCATGGGATCGGGTTCTGTATCATCCTTGCCTCACTGCCACTCTTGTTGATCTCGTCAGGTATCAGTCCACACCGATATAATGGCCATGCTCGTCAGCCCAGCTGAGATAGATCGTGGTCGCCGACTTCAGATCCATTTTAGACAGTTCACGCTCTTGCAGCTGCACCTTCAACTCGCTGCCGTCCTCCGCCTCAAGAAACAAAGTCACAACAGAACCGCTAAATTCCTCTGAAATCAGAGAGCATGGGATGACATTGCCTGACTTTGGCTTCTTTACCGAAATCTGGGCAAGGTCGGCGGCAACAACGAAGCGCGCCACATCCCCCTTGCGGGGTGCATCATGCTGTCCCGTCTGAACGGTGAAACTTCCAAGGCTGCCTTCGATCGTCACCGTCTTCGCCGCGGTCTTGGTGACCGCGCCCGAGATGATGTTGTTACGTCCGACAAATTCGGCAACAAAGCGGTTCGCCGGGGCGCGATAGATATCCTTCGGTGATCCGATCTGCGAAATGTGCCCGCGCGACATGATGACGACACGGTCTGCCATGGCAAAGGCTTCAGACTGCGAATGCGTCACATAGACGAATGTAATCCCGAGTTCGCGCTGCAACTTCGTCAGGACAGATTGCATGCGGATGACAAGATTGGCGTCCAATGCCGAAAGCGGCTCATCCAGAAGCAGAATTCTTGGCTCTATGACCAGAGAGCGCGCCAGCGCGACCCGTTGTTTCTGGCCTCCGGAAAGACTGGCGATATCACGCTCGGCAAATTCCGAAATCTCCATGCGGTCCAGCCATTCAAGCGCCCGCCGCCGGCACTCGGCAGCCCCGACGCCGCGCATCTGCAGTCCGAATTCGACATTTTCACGCGCTGTCAGAAACGGAAACAGTGCCAGCGACTGCCATACCAGCGGCGTGTCACGTTCATGGGCCGGAACATCATTCATCACCCGGCCATCCATCAGGATATTGCCTTCAGAAGGCGCTTCAAGCCCGGCCAGCATCCGCAACGTCGTCGTCTTGCCGCAACCGGACGGTCCCATGATGGCGACAAATTCGCCGGCATCGATGGTGAAATTCACATCTTCAACGGCCACGAAATCGTCAAAGCGTTTGACCACCGACCTGAATTCGACAAGGGGAGCCACCATGATATCAATTTTCCTTCTTGCGGCGTGTCATCAACACCACCTGGGCGATGATCACCAGCGTCATCGAGACGAGAAACACAAAACTTCCTATCGCGTTGACCTGCGGGTCGATATTGCCGGTGACAATTTCAAGAATGATCACCGGAATTGTCTTGTTGAGCCCCGAGACAAACCAGGAGATGGCAAATTCATCAAAGGACACGGCTGCGGTCAGACAGAAAGACGAAATGATCGCCGGCCTGCAGAATGGCACGATGACACGGCGCATGGCGCTCCACTCATTTGCCCCAAGATTCCATGCTGCTGCTTCAAGGCTCGGATCCATCTGGCTTAGACGGAGACGGATGATCGCCATCGCAAACGGGGCGGTCAGAACGCTATGGGCGATGATAATCGACATCACCTGGCCTGAAATGCCGAGCTTCGCGAACCAGGCAAGCATGGCCAGCGCCATGATGATCAGCGGTATTGTCGGCGGCAGCAGCACAAGACCGAGATAGATCGGCTTCAGGCGGAAACTGTAGCGGTAATCAGTATAGGCAGTGGCAAAGCCAAGCGCCGTTGCGATCGTCGCCGTCGACAGCGACACTGTCAGGCTGGTGCGCGCCGCCTCCCAGACATCCGGATCGTTCCAGACTGTCTGGTACCATTTCAGCGTGAAGTTGCCGAGAGGAATGGTCGGGAACCTGTCCGAGTTGAACGAGAAGACCACGCTGAAAAATATCGGCGCGAAAATAAACACGAAGACCAGCGCCAGATAGGCGAAAAGGAACCATCGCAGCGTGCGGTTGTCTGTCATCCGACCCTCCGCCTGTAAGCGGCCATGATGCCGGCGAAAGCCACCACGAACAGCGTCACCATCATGACAACGGCCACCACGGCGGCACGCGGCCATTGCTGGCCCGATTTGACCGTATCGACAATCAGGATCGGCAGTGTCGGCGGTTTTGATCCACCCAGATAATACGGACTGACAAAGTCGCCAAAGGACAGAATGAAACAGAACACTGCCGCGATGATCAGGCCTGTCCGTGCCATTGGCAGGATGACGCGATAGATCGTTCTGAACGGCCTGCATCCGAGATTGAAAGCCGCCTCAACCAGTGACCTGTCGATATTTGAAAGCGCGAAGGTCTGCAGAATGATAACAAGCGGCAGTGTCAGTGTCATATAGCCGACAACCGTGCCGAACTTGGTGTTCAGCATGACAAAGGGCCCAAGCCCGAGATAGCTGAGGCCGGCATTGATCACCCCGCTTTCCGCGAGAATCACATACCAGGAGAAGATCCGCACGAGGTAGCTGGTGAAGAACGGAATGATGAGCATGAAGATGGCCCAGCGCCGGACCGACTCGCTGACCTTGAAAGCCAGTGTGTAGGCGGCGGGAAACGCCACTGTCATGGTCACAATGGTGCCGATGCCGGCAAGCCCCCAGGTCAGGAAATAGCTGTCCCAGAAATAGTCGCGGCCAAGCATCTTGGCCCAGTTCTTCATCACGAAGTCCTCTTGCATCCGGTAGTTGCGGACAATGAAGAAGGACATCGCCACCATGAAACACAGCGGGCCGATGAAGAACAGAGACTGCCACAGGACGATGGGCAGCCTGAATGTCTGCTTGAAAAGCGAAAATGTCTTCACGGCCGGTGCCGTGGACCTCGAGGGATCGGAATCTGTCATCTCATTATCAACCGGCCCGGAGCGCGCCGGTCACGGGACGGACGGCGGCAACCGCCGCCCTCCCTTCAGTCTAAACATCCACTCAGGCGTTCTTGTATTCGGACCAGAAGTCGTTCCAGTCTTCGAGCGTCTGCTGCACCGGAATGTTCCGGTAGTGGATGCGGCCTTCCTTGACCAGGGTGACCGGATCGTTCGGCATGCCGTCGATCTGGCCCGTACGCTCGGCTTCTGCCCGGTCGACCTCGATCAGCTTGGCACGGCCGCTCTTGGTGATGGCAAAGCCGGGATAGGCCGCCATCTGCGCCGATTTGACCTGACCTTCGGCCGAGAGCATGTACTGGATGAATTTCTTCACGATGTCGGCCTTCTCGGAGCCCTTGCCGATGCAGTAGGACTCGGTCCACTGGATGCCGCCTTCTTTCGGCACAACGGAACCGACGGGCGCGCCGTCCTTTTCCAGAACTCCGGTGATCCAGTCACCGATACCGCACATGGCCAGCATCTCGCCGTTCTTCAGCGAGTTGAAGGTTCCGCCATAGTCGAAATATCCGCCAACCTGCGGACGGAGCGACAGGGTCGTGTCCTGGACAGCGCCCCATTTGTCATCCGTCAGGTCCCACAGCCCGGCACCGTTGCCGTTATAAAGGCTCATCATGCCGAGGCTGGGAAGGTGCCAGTCGAAATGCCCGACCTTGCCCTTCACTTCAGGCTTCCAGAAGCAGGAATAGCTCATCGCTTCTTCGGCCGTAATGGCGTTCTTGTTGTAGGACACGCCGAGATGACCAAACCGGACCATCATCGAATACAGCTTTCCATCAGCCCAATGCCCTGGAAACTTCGTGAAATCCTCATACAGCATGTCATCGAACGGATAGTCGGCGGCTTCAAGCTCTTCGATATATCCTGCTGCGTTCAACTGCTGCACAAACTCGCCATCCGAAAGAATGACGTCATAGGTGCCCGGGGGCGACTGCGCGATCAGCCCCAGCATGTTGTCGCCGCCGGCATAGTATTTCGGCTTGAACTTGACGTTGTTCGCGGCCTCGAACTCGGCAACGATGTCCGGCTCGCCGTGACCATACCAGGCCAGCATATTGATCTCGGTCGGCGCGGCCCAGGCGCGCGAGACAAAGGGTGTCGACAGCGCGGTGGCTGCGCCGTAAACGAGCGCCTTGCGCCGGGACAGCTTCGAACTAAGAAGATTTTCAGTAGGTTTCATTTGTTTACTCCCTTGATTATGCCGCGCCTTATACGGTCGCTGTTTACAAGTCAGCATGGTGAGTTTTACCGTTCTGTAAAGGCCGACACGGCATTTTAGGAGATCGGGTGCCTTCCAAGGTGTGCTGATTTTGCACAATGCCGCTGAGCTTTCTGTATCGCCGACACAGCCGGTCGAGCCGGGATTTAAATTATGCAACGAGCTGATTTTCATAAAATTTTCCAATGTTCCGGACCTGTCATCCTTCCGGTTATTCATGTTCTGGACGACGCCCGGACAGCGGCCAATATCGACCACATCATTGATGCCGGGCTGAAAGGGTGTTTTCTGATCAACCATGATTTTGGAATTGATGCATTCCTGCCTGTTCTCGAAGCGATTCGAGGCCGGTATCCGGATTTCTGGATCGGGGTGAATTTCCTTGCCGTGACCGGCTTGAAAGCCTTTCCGATCCTTGCAGATCTCGACGCGCGCGGCGTGAGAATCGATGCTTACTGGGCTGATGATGCCCGAATTGACGAGAGTGCCGTCACTCAGGAAGAAGCCGACAACATCGCCGCGACGCGCACGGCTTGCGGCTGGGAGGGACTCTATTTCGGCGGCACAGCCTTCAAGAAGCAGCGTCCGGTCGACCCGAAGGATTACGCGCGCGCGGCCGGCATCGCAGGCGGTTTCATGGATGTCGTGACAACATCCGGCATCGCCACCGGGCACTCTGCCGACCTCGGGAAACTCGCGGAGTTTCGTGGCGCCCTGCCCGATCGACCGATTGCCCTTGCCTCGGGAATCACACCGGACAACGCCACCGATTATGACATGGTCGACTGTTTCATGGTCGCCACAGGAATCAATTTTGAAAACGACTTCTACAACATCGACCCGGCGCGTTTGTCGCAACTTGTCGATGTATGCCGTGACATGGGGGAAACATCATGACTGACACAAGAAACACGCGTTGGTATCTCGACATCATGTCGCCGAATACCAAGGGCGAGAAATTCGCCTGGCTCGACCCGACGTCGATTTACATCAACGGCGATGCGTTTACGCAGCTCCTTGATGATCTCACGGCTGATCTTGAAGGTGTCGACTGCGACGTCGTCGCCGGCCTCGATGCAATGGGATTCGTTCTTGGCGCCGCGCTCGCGACACGGATCGGCGTGGGATTCCTGCCGATCCGCAAGGCCGGCAAACTATGCGTTGATACGGACTCCGTGTCCTTCACGAACTATTCAGGCCGGACGCAGGACATGGAAATGCGCACACCGGCCTTTGCCGCCGGAACCCGGGTTCTTCTGGTCGATCAATGGATCGAGACAGGCGGGACGATGGACGGTGCCATTCGCCTTGTTGAACGGCAGGGAGGCATTGTCGCCGGCATTGCTACCATCGCCATGGAGGACAATGACCGCACAGCGGGCTATCGCGCCGCCTACCCTGTCGTCACCGCGGTTCAACCCGATACAGACCTTCAGGAACAATGCAACCGTCAGACGCTGGATTCCTTCGCAAGCTACAAGCCGGAAATGGCCTTTCCGAAGATTCGTTGATGCGCAGTGTTCCGGCGAGACAAGCCTGTCCGTCGCCCCATACAGGCGCGGCGGGCCATCAAATCAGTTTCGCTTCATTTTGGACCGGGATTTTGGGGACTGACTGTTGAAAAAGCAGCGATGGCCAAGCGTTCATGAAAATGTTGTCATGTTAATGCGAATGCGTGCAATGGGTCTGTTTCGATGAATTATCACGGTCTTTTCAGGAATGAAGGTTTGCCGCAGATCCGCGTGGCGCTGGTCGGGGTTGGCGATTTTGGCGCGACGCTGCTTGACCAGGCTCGGAACATCGAAAAAATCGACATCACGGTGATCTGCGACAAAGACGAGCAGCGCATGCGGGACGCGGTCAGGGACAGCGGCATGGCGTCCCCGCCGATGATGGTGACAGATATCACAGCCGACGACCTTCCCGGGTTCGATGTGCTGGTCGAAGCGACGGGCCAGCCGGAGGCCGCCGCCACCATCGCGGAATGGGCCATTGGCAAAGGGTGCCACGTCGTCATGGCGTCGAAGGAAGCTGGCATCGTCGTAGGCCCGATCCTAAGCCGGATGGCAAAACAGAAAGGTGTCGTCTACACCGAGGTTGAAGGCGATCAGCCAAGCCTGCTGATCGGTTTGAACAGCTGGGCGGAAACCCTTGGCTTAGAGGTTTTGGCTGCTGGCAAATCCAGTGAATATGATTTCGTCCTTGAAGAGGATGACACGCTCTGCTGGCTGGAAAACAGGCATCGGAATTCAGGGATGATGGACCTGTGGCATTGTCGTGACGGCGACTGGCAAAATCATGTTGCGCGTCGGAATGCTGTCGTCGCCGAGGCACAGTTCCCGACGCGAACCGTTGCTGATTTTTGTGAACTCGGCGTGGTGGCCAACGGTACCGGCCTGACCCCCGACAGGGCCGCCCTTCATGCGCCCCTGCTGAGGCCGGTGGAACTGGCCGACGTCTTTCAGTCCCGAAGCGATGGCGGATTGCTGGCAAACACCGGGATCATTGATGTCTTCAATTGCCTGAGACGTGCCGACGAGATGAGCTTTGCCGGCGGTGTCTTTGTGATCGTGCGGTGTGACAATGCGAAGACGTGGAATCTGTTGCGTGGCAAGGGACACGTCGTGGCGCGCAACACAAAGACCGCCATGCTGTTCATCGGTCAGCACACCCTCGGTGTCGAGGCGCCTATGTCGATTTTGAGCGCCGCATTGCTGAAGCTGCCCACCGGGGCCGCCGCGCCTGAACCGAGGATAGATCTTGTTGCCAGAACCACACGCGATTTCAAGCAAGGTGAGATTCTTCAGATCACCGATCCGCATCATCACGCGGTTGCCGGCCTTGAGCCGGAACTGATACCTGCCGAGCGCGACCATGCAGACACGCCGGTGCCTTATTACATAGCAACAGGCAGAGCATTGCTCATGGATGTGAAGAAAGGCACGGTGCTGACCTGGGGGATGGTCGATACCGATCAGGCGTCGCGCCTCTACCAACTTCGCCAACAGCAGAATGCCTGGTGGCATCAGTGATCCATCGGCATTTTGATTGCCGGCAAAAGCCGACCTGATCTGAGGGGTATGGCGGAGGGGAAGGGATTCGAACCCCCGAAAGGAATTTCTTCCTTTAACGATTTAGCAAACCGCCGCCTTCAGCCACTCGGCCACCCCTCCGCCGGGGCCGGACCTTGCCTGGTGCAACAGCACCAGTCGGACCGGTGAAGATACACGGCGTATGCAGGGCGAATTGGTAACTTTGAAAGCGCGGCCTGTCAAACCGGAAATGTCATCCGAAGGCAGCTTTCCGGCTTTGCTTATCCGTCGAGCTTGGCGCGAAGCAGCTGGTTGACCATGCCGGGGTTAGCCTGGCCCTTGGATGCCTTCATCACCTGGCCGACAAAGAACCCGAACAGCTTGTCCTTGCCGCCGCGATATTCCTCGACCTTGTCGCCGTTTGCGGCGATCACCTCGTCGATCATCGCCTCGATGGCACCGCTGTCGGAAACCTGTTTCAGGCCCTTTTCCTCGACAATCGTCGCGGCATCCTTGCCGGTCTCGAACATATCGGCGAACACATCCTTGGCGATCTTGCCGGAAATGGTGCCGTCCTCGATCAGCCCGACCAGCCCGCCGAGCGCTTCCGGCGACACCTTGCAGGCACCTAGGCTCTCGCCGGACTTGTTCAGCGCACCGAACAGCTCCACCGTCATCCAGTTGGCGACCAGCTTGCGGTCACGGCCGGCGCTGGCAGCCTCGTAAAAGGCTGCTGTCTCGCGCTCTTCGGTGATCACCGCGGCATCATAGGCGGACAGGCCGTACTCGCTTGTCAGCCGGTCGCGAATGGCATCGGGAAGCTCGGGCAGGCCGGCGCTGAGCTCGTCGACCTCGGACTGGTCGATCACCAGAGGCAGCAGGTCCGGATCGGGGAAATAGCGATAGTCATGCGCGTCTTCCTTGGAGCGCATCGCCCGTGTGGTCCCGGTGCCGGTGTCGAACAGGCGTGTTTCCTGGTCGATCTCGCCACCATCCTCGATAATCTCGATCTGGCGCGCCACCTCGTAATCGATCGCCTGCTGGATGAACCGCATCGAATTCAGGTTCTTGGTCTCGGTGCGGGTGCCGAATTCATCGCCCGGACGGCGGACCGACACATTCACGTCGGCGCGCAACGAGCCTTCTTCCATATTGCCGTCACAAGTGCCGAGATAGCGCAGGATCGACCGCAGCTTCTTCACATAGGCGGCGGCCTCGGCGGCCGAGCGCATGTCCGGCTTGGAGACGATCTCCATCAGCGCGACGCCGGTGCGGTTCAGGTCGATATAGCTCTTCGACGGATGCTGGTCATGCATCGACTTGCCGGCATCCTGCTCGAGATGCAGCCGTTCGATGCCGATATCGCGCGTGGTGCCGTCAGGCATGTCGAGGCGCAGCGTCCCCTCGCCGACGATCGGCTGCTTGTACTGGCTGATCTGGTAGCCCTGCGGCAGGTCGGCATAGAAATAGTTCTTGCGGTCGAACACGCTGAACAGGTTGATCTCGGCATTCAGGCCGAGGCCGGTGCGGATCGCCTGGCGGACGCATTCCTGGTTGATCACCGGCAGCATGCCCGGCATCGCCGCGTCGACGAGGCTGACATTGGCGTTCGGATCGGCGCCGAATGCGGTCGGCGCGCCCGAGAACAGCTTGGCGCTGGTGGATACCTGCGCGTGCACCTCAAGCCCGATGACGACTTCCCATTCGCCGGTGCGGCCTTCGACAAGATTGCTCATGATGCACCTCCCGCGCGGCGCGACGGCACCGCATCGAACGCGGCCGCATCCTCGATCACGCGGCCGATGCTGTAGAGTGTGGCTTCATCGAACGGACGGCCCAGGATCTGCAGCCCAAGCGGCAGGCCGTCGGCATTCAGCCCGGCCGGAACCGCCATGCCCGGAAGACCTGCGAGGTTCGCCGGAACGGTGAACACGTCGTTCAGGAAGTTGGTCACCGGATCGTCCACCTTGCGGCCGACCGGGAAGGCCGCCGTCGGCGTCGCCGGAGTCAGGATGGCGTCGACGGTTTCATAGGCGGTGTCGAAATCCTGCTTGATCAGCCGGCGCACCTTCTGCGCCTTCAGGTAATAGGCGTCGTAATAGCCTGCCGACAGGACGTAGGTGCCGATCATGATGCGGCGCTGCACCTCGTCACCGAACCCGGCGGCGCGGGTCTCGCCATACATGTCGTCGAGCGAGTCGGCCTCGACGCGCAGCCCGTAACGGACACCGTCATAGCGGGCGAGGTTCGACGATGCCTCGGCAGGCGCGATGATGTAATAGGCGGGAAGCGCGTATTTCGTGTGCGGAAGCGAGATCTCGACAAGCTCGGCGCCGGCATCGCGAAGCCATGCCTGCCCCTTCTCCCACAGCGCGACCACCTCGCTGTCCATGCCGTCCATCACATATTCGGACGGCACGCCGATCTTCATGCCCTTCACACCCTTGTCGAGTGCCGCCATCAGGTCGGGAAGCGGCGTGTCGGCCGAGGTAGAATCCTTGAGGTCATGACTCGCCATGGCCTGCATCATCAGCGCGTTGTCGGCGACTGTGCGGCTGAACGGGCCGGCCTGGTCGAGCGAACTGGCGAAAGCGACGATGCCCCAGCGTGAACAACGGCCATAGGTGGGCTTCATGCCGACAACGCCGCAGAAGGCGGCGGGCTGGCGGATCGACCCGCCGGTATCGGTGCCGGTCGCCAGCAGCGCGGAACGCGCCGCCACGGCCGAAGCCGAGCCACCGGATGACCCGCCCGGCACAAGATCGGCGCCGTCGGCGGCCTGCCACGGATTGACCGCCGGCCCGAAGGCGCTGGTCTCGTTCGCCGAACCCATGGCGAATTCGTCGCAATTGATCTTGCCGAGCATGACACCGCCTTCGCGCCACAGGTTGGCGGTGACGGTGCTTTCATAGGTCGGGGTGAAACCCTCGAGGATTTTCGAGCAGGCGGTGCTGGCCACACCGGCAGTGCAGAACAGGTCCTTCACTCCGACGGGAATGCCCTCGATCAGACCGGCCTCGCCGGCCTTGATCCTGGCCTGCGATGCTTCGGCCATCTCCATCGCCTTGTCGGCGGTGACGGCCACATAATTGTTCAGCGCGCCGGTTTCCTCGATGGCGGCCAGATAGGCGCCAGTCAGTTCCGGGGCGGACACCTCGCCGGCATCCAGCGCGGCGCGCGCCTCTACGGCGCTCAGGGACAGCAGGTCAGCCATTATTCAACCACCTTCGGCACAACGAAAAATCCACCGGCGGTCTCCGGCACATTCGCCAGCACCTCGTCCACCCGGTTGCCGTCCGTCACTTCGTCGCTGCGGCGCGGCAGGCCATGGCCGGTCACACTGGCAAGCGGTTCGACAGCGCCGGTGTCGACCTCGTCGAGTTCGGCGATCCAGTCGAGGATGCCGTTCAGCTCGCCGACGAGCTGTTCCTGCCTGTCCTCGGGAACATTGATCCGCGCAAGGCGGGCGATCCGGGCAACGGTGGCCTTGTCAACCGACATGATGCTGTGCTTTTTCCTGTTGCAGAGAAATCAAGGATGCGAATATCACCGCGCATGGCGATCTGCAAGCTAAACGATATGCCGACAGCCCTTTCCGGAGGGCGGCGGCTCCTCGGACTCGACGTCGGAAAGAAGACGATCGGCCTCGCCATTTCCGATGCGGCGCTGGTCGTGGCCAGCCCCCTGAAAATCCTGTGGCGCAAGAAATTCACGCCCGATGCCGAAGCGATGTTCGCGCTGGCGGATGCCGAGAATGTGGGCGGGCTCGTCATTGGCTGGCCGGTCAATATGGATGGCAGCGAGGGGCCGCGATGTGATGCCACACGTGATTTCGCCCATGCCCTGCTCCGGATGCGCGATCTTCCCATCGCCTTTCAGGACGAACGGCTGTCCACCCAGGCGGTGGAATCGGCAATGCTTGCCGCCGACATGACACGCGCAAGGCGTGCTGAACGCCGCGATGCGCTCGCGGCTGCCTGGATCCTGCAGTCGGCGCTGGACAGGCTGGACGCCGCTGTGGAAGACAGCGACCGGGCGTGATTTCCGCTGGACGGCGGTTATGCCTCCGGCATATAAGCTGATTTTCATGACAAAGCAGAGCGACAGCGGGTCCAGAAACACCGCCACGCTGGCCACGACGCCAGCCCCGCCGGCCCGGCTGGCCTCGAAGCATCTTCTTGGCATCGAGGGGCTCAATCCTCTCGAGATCAATGCCCTCATCGACCGCGGCGACATGTTCGCCGACCTCATACAGGAAGAGCAGCCGATTACGCCGCCCCTGTCGGAGGTGCTCAAGGGGCGCACCGTTCTCAAACTGTTTTTCGAAAACTCCACCCGCACCCGCGTGTCCTTTGAACTGGCGGCCAAGAACCTCGGCGGGTCGGTGCTCAACATCAATGTTGCCGGGTCATCGGTGAAAAAGGGCGAGACGCTGCTCGACACGGCGACGACGCTGAACGCAATGCATCCGCATATACTGGTTGTCAGGCATAATTGTTCGGGTGCCGCGCAGCTTCTGAGCCAGCATGTCGACGCTGCCGTGATCAATGCCGGTGACGGCAGGCACGAGCATCCGACCCAGGCGCTTCTCGACGCACTGACGATCAAACGCCGCGTCGGCCGGATCGAGGGGCTGAAGATCGCCATCTGCGGCGATATCGCCAACAGCCGCGTGGCCCGCTCCAACATTCATCTGCTGTCGACACTCGGCGCCGAAATCCGGCTGGTCTGCCCGGCCACGCTGCTTCCCGACGCCGTCGATGCGATGGGGGTCGAAATCCACACCAATCTCGAACAGGGGATCGAAGGGGTGGATATCGTGATGATGCTGCGCCTGCAGACCGAGCGGATGGAAGGCACGGAGACACCCTCGCAGCGTGAATATTTCAATATGTTCGGGCTCGACCGCCGCAAGCTGATGCGCGCCGCGCCGGACGCGCTGATCATGCATCCGGGGCCGATGAACCGCGGCGTCGAGATCGATTCCGCCACAGCCGACGATGTGGAGAAAAGCCTGATCCGGACCCAGGTCGAAATCGGCGTCGCCGCGCGCATGGCCTGTCTGGAAGCGCTGGCCACCAAGGAAGGTGCAGCATGACCGATCTGCTCCTCCACAATGCCCGGCTCATTGATCCGGCGCGCGGCATTGATGCAACGGGCCACATCGCCGTCACCGACGGGGTGATCACGGCTGCCGGCACAGGCGAGCCGGACAAGGCGAGCATGAAGGCGGTCGCGCAGAGCGTTGATTGCGGCGGCGCGTGCCTTGCCCCGGGCCTCGTCGACATGCGCGTGCAGACATCCGACCCGGGGGCCGAGCATCTTGAGGATCTGGCGACACTTCTTCACGCCGCAGCGGCAGGGGGCATCACCAGCATTGTCGCGCTGCCCGACGCCAGGCCGGTGATCGATGATGCCAGCATGATCGATTCCCTGAGCCTTCGCGCCACCCGCATCGACGGGGCGCGCCTGTTCCTGTACGGCGCCGCGACAACCGGCCTCCAGGGCAAGGCCATGGCCGAGCTCGGCATGATGGCGGAGGCCGGTGCCGTCGGATTTGCCAACGGCACCCGAACCATCATGGACAGCCTTGTGATGCGCCGCCTGCTGTCCTATTGCGGCATGCTCGACAAGCCGCTTGTGCAGCATTGCGAGGATCACGCGCTGACGGCCGGAAGCGAGATGAACGAGAGCGAGACCTCGACGCGGCTGGGCCTGATCGGCGCCCCCGCCGCTGCCGAGGCGATGATCATCGACCGCGACCTTCACCTCGTCAGGATGACCGGCGCGCGCTACCACGCCGCGCACATCTCCACCCGCGACGCGGTGGACTCGATCCGCCGCGCCAAGGATGAGGGACTCGCCGTCACCGCCGATACCGCACCGCCCTATTTCATGCTGAACGAACTGTCGGTCAGCACCTATGACACCGCCTTCAAGCTGGCGCCGCCGCTTCGCTCGGAGGATGACCGCGAGGCCATCATCGAGGGCATTGCCGACGGCACCATCGACGCCATTGCCTCTGACCATATCGCGGTCGATGGCGACGCCAAGGCGCAGCCATTCGGGCCGGCCCAGCCTGGCGCGTCGGGAATCGACACGCTTCTGGCACTCGCCCTGTCGCTTGTCCACCGCGAGCGGATCAGCATGCTCCGCGCCATGGAATGCCTGAGCCTCGCCCCGGCATCGATCCTCGATATCGACGGCGGCGCGCTGATCGAGGGGGCGGCCGCCGATCTCGTGCTGTTCGACCCGAGCGCAAGCTGGGTTGTCAGAGCCGCAGACTTCGCCTCGAATTCTCGGATCACCCCGTTCGAGGGCCTTCCTGTCCAGGGGCGTGTCCGGTCGAGCTGGGTCGGCGGCATGCCGGTCTTCACCCGGAGCTAGTCGCCATGGTCGGGCCGGACATTCTTGTCATCGCTGCATTTGCCTATCTGGCCGGGTCCATCCCGTTCGGACTGCTGGTCACGCGGCTGGGCGGCAAGGGTGACATCCGCGCCATCGGCAGCGGCAATATCGGTGCGACCAACGTGCTGCGCACCGGCAGCAAGGGCCTCGCCTTCGCAACCCTGTTACTCGACGGCGGCAAGGGCGCGGCCGTGGTGCTGGCAACCGCTTCTCTTGGCGGGGACGCGCTTGCCATCGGCGTTGCCGGACTGATGGCGGTGGTCGGGCATTGCTTCCCGGTCTGGTTGAAATTCCGTGGCGGAAAGGGTGTTGCCACCTGCGTCGCGACCTTCGCCGCCTTCGACATCCGCCTCGGGATCGTGTTTGTCATCCTATGGCTCGGGACGGCGACAGCCACCCGCTATTCGTCCCTCGCCGCGCTGGTGGCGACCATGGGGTGCAGCGTCGCCTCTGTCTGGCTGCAGTTGCCGATGCCGGTTGCCGGTGCCGTCATCATCATGAGCGGCATCAGCTGGACCCGGCACCATGAAAATATCGGCCGGTTGCTGACCGGACAGGAAAGCCGCATCGGGAAGAAGTGATCCGGCGCCCTGACCTTTCTGATGATCCGAAAGCGTTAACCGTTTCTTCAGACTATTCCCCTATACAGGCTGGATGGACCGCGAGGAAAAACTTGCCTGTCTCCGGCTGATCCGCACACCGAATATCGGCCCCATGACATTCAGCCTGCTGTTGCAGCGGTATGGCAGCGCGATTGAAGCCCTGCGCGCCGTTCCCGAACTGGCGAAGCGTGGTGGACGCAGCCTGAAACCTGCCGGCCGCGCCCTTGCCGAAGCAGAACTGCAGGCCAACGAGGATGCCGGCGCCAGCCTGCTGTTCAAAGGCGCAGGCGATTATCCGGCGCGCCTTGCACAATTCGACGACGCACCGCCCGTCCTGTCGGTGCGTGGTTCGCCGCATCTGTTGTCACGGCCATCGGTCGGAATCGTCGGCGCGCGAAACGCCTCGATCAACGCACAGCGGCTGGCACAATCGCTTGCCGAGGACCTTGCGGCTGAAGGCTATGTCATCGTATCGGGCCTTGCCCGCGGGATTGATGCCGCGGCGCATAACGGCGCGCTGGCCGGCGGAACAGTGGCGGTGATCGCCGGCGGGATAGACATTATATATCCCCCGGAAAATGCCGACCTTCACGAGAGCATCGCACAAACCGGACTTCTGGTTGCCGAAATGCCGCCGGGCACCCAGCCGACGCCGCGCCATTTCCCGATCCGCAACCGGATCATCGGCGCCCTCGCGCTTGGCGTCGTGGTGGTCGAGGCAGCGGAACGCAGCGGCTCGCTGATCACGGCGCGCGAAGCCGGCGAGCGCGGCGGCGAGGTGATGGCGATCCCCGGCTCGCCCCTCGACCCGCGGTCGCAGGGTTGCAACCACCTGATCCGCGAGGGGGCGACACTTGTTCGCGGTGCCGGCGATTTTCTCGAATGCCTTGCCCGTCCCGCTGCCGCCACCTTGCCCGATCCGGCCGACTGGCGGCAGGCGAGGCTCGCTCCGGGCAAGCCGGAGGAGATCGACCGGTGCCGAAGCGCCATTCTCGAGGGACTTGGCCCGGAGGGCACCGATATCGACGAGGTGATCCGCTGGTGCGGCATGCCGGCCTCAACGGTGCTGGCCGCTATCCTCGAGCTGGAAATCGCCGGCCGGCTGACCCGCCACCACGGCAACCGTATCTGCCTTGTCGTTATCCGCTGAACCGCCCATCGCCAAAAGGTGAGGCTTTGACAAATTCCGGCGAACATACTATCTGCGGGTTTCAGCCACAGCAGGACGGCCATGAAACTCGTAATCGTAGAATCACCCGCAAAAGCCAAGACCATCAACCGTTACCTTGGTGACGACTACAAGGTATTGGCGTCTTACGGGCATGTTTGCGACCTGCCGAGCAAGGACGGTTCGGTCCTGCCGGACGAGGATTTTGCCATGAAATGGCAGGTGTCCGGCGGCTCGGAAAAGCGCATTGGCGAAATCTCCTCGGCGCTGAAATCGGCCGACCGGCTGATCCTCGCCACCGACCCCGACCGCGAAGGCGAGGCGATCAGCTGGCATGTCCTCGAACTGCTGCAGGATCGCGGGCTGGTCAAGGACAAGCCTGTCGAGCGCGTCGTCTTCAACGAAGTTACCAAAAACGCCATCCTCGCCGCCATGGCGCAGCCGCGCGAACTGGATACCGAGCTGATCGACGCCTACAGGGCGCGTCGCGCGCTCGACTACCTTGTCGGTTTCTCGATCTCGCCGGTGTTGTGGCGCAAGCTGCCCGGCGCACGGTCCGCCGGGCGCGTCCAGTCGGTGGCGCTGCGCCTGATCTGCGAGCGCGAGGCCGCCATCGAGGCATTTGTCGCTCAGGAATACTGGACGGTCGAGGCCGAACTCGGCAAGGCCGACGGGCGCAATTTCAATGCAAGGCTGACGCATCTCAATGGCAAGAAGCTCGGCAAGCTGGACATCAATTCGGAGACCGAGGCATTTGCCGCCGCCGCGGCCATCGAGGCCGAGGGGCTCAGCGTCGTCGATATTCAGACCAAGCGCATTCGCGAGAATCCGAAACCGCCCTTCACCACATCGACCCTGCAGCAGGAAGCGTCCCGCAAGCTGGGATTTTCTGCCAGCCGGACCATGCAGATCGCCCAGAAGCTTTATGAGGGCGTGAATATCGGGTCGGAGACGACCGGCCTCATCACCTATATGCGGACCGACGGCGTGCAGCTCGGCAGCGAGGCGCTGGCCTCGGTACGCGGCGAGATCGGCCAGCGTTTCGGCAACAGGTACCTGCCGAACAGCCCGCGTATCTATCGCACAGCGGCCGCCAACGCGCAGGAAGCCCACGAGGCCATTCGCCCGACCGATATCAGCCGCGCGCCGCAGGAAATCAGCAGCTATCTCGATTATGACCAGCAGCGCCTCTATGACCTGATCTGGAAGCGCACCATCGCCAGCCAGATGGAATCCGCCGAGCTCGACCAGACGGCCATCGATATCAGCAACGCATCGCAGAGCGTCATGCTGCGCGCGAGCGGCCGAGTCGTCGTGTTCGACGGCTACCGCTCGGTCTATCAGGAAGGGCGTGATTCCACATCCGATGCCGTCGAGACCGACAAGCAGGATGACAGCGCCATCCTTCCCGCAGTGGACAAGGGTGAGCGGCTCGCGACCCGCAAGGTGAAGCCTGAACAGCATTTCACCCAACCGCCACCGCGTTTCACCGATGCCAGCCTGGTCAAGGCGATGGAGGAGCTCGGCATCGGCCGGCCTTCGACCTATGCCTCGATCATTCAGGTGCTTCAGGACCGGACCTATGTCGTCAAGGACCGCGGCAAGTTCATCCCCGAGGACCGGGGCCGGCTTGTCGTCAGCTTCCTGAACAATTTCTTCGCCCGCTATGTCGAATATGATTTCACGGCAAAGCTCGAGGGGCAGCTCGACGAGGTGTCCGACGGAAAACTGGACTGGAAGGTCCTGCTGGAGCGTTTCTGGCGCGACTTCAAGACGGCGATCGACAGCACCACGGAACTGACGATCACCAATGTCATCGATGTCCTCGACGAGGAACTCGGCGGCCACTTCTTCAAGAAGGACGATCAGGGCGAACTGATGCGCAGCTGCCCGAACTGCCAGGGCGGCCGCCTCGGCCTCAGGCTCGGCAAGTTCGGCGCCTTCATCGGCTGCTCCAACTACCCTGAGTGCAAGTTTACCCGCCAGCTTGTGACGAGCAGTGACGATCCCGCCTCAGAAGAGGGTGTTGTCGGCGACCGCCATCTTGGCGACGATCAGGCCAGCGGCCTTCCCGTCTATATCCGCAACGGTCCCTATGGCCCCTATGTTCAGCTCGGCGATCCGGAAACGAAAAAACCGAAACGGTCTTCGCTTCCAAAAGGCACCTCGGCCGGCGGGGTCGATCTGGAAACGGCGCTGAAGCTGCTGTCGTTGCCGCGCGATGTCGGCGCGCACCCGGAATCGGGCGACATGATCCAGGCAGGCCTCGGCCGCTACGGGCCCTATCTGAAATATCAGGGAAGTTTCACCAGCCTGAAGGACGGTGACGATCTTCTCGAGATCGGCCTGAACCGGGCCGTCGATCTTCTTGCCGAATCCGCCAAGAAGCGGGGCCGCCTTCTCGGCGAGCATCCGTCCGGCGGCGAAGTACATCTGAAAGCCGGCCGGTTCGGCCCCTATGTCGAGCACAACAAGCTGCGTGCAACCTTGCCGCGCGGCACCGACATGACCGAAGTGGAACTGCCGCAGGCCATCGAACTTCTCGCCGCCAAGGCCGCCAAGGGCGGCGGCACCGCGAAAAAGGGCGCCGCAAAGAAGGGCACTGCGAAAAAGAAGGCTGCTGCCAAAAAGGGTGCGGCGAAGAAAGCTGCCAAGAAAAAGGCAGCTTCGTGAGCGGGGAAGACGGCCTTCCGTCGGACGACGCCATTCTCGAATTCATCGACGGGTGCGAAGCCCCGCCAACGGTCAAGGATGTGGCAAGAGCCTTCAAGCTGCCGCAGGAACTGCGCGCGCCGCTGCGGCGCCGGTTGCGTGACCTTGCCGACCGCGGCGCCATCGCCCGTCAGGGAGGGCGCAAGCTCGCCAGCCCCGACCAGCTTCCCGAAGTCACCGTCCTGATCGTCCGCCGCGTCGACCGCGACGGCACCCTGCTTGCCGTTCCCGCGCTGGAGGTCGCCGGCGCCCCGCCATCCATCAGGGTTTTCCCCGACAAGCGCGGCGGCCGCGCCCCGCGGGTCGGGCAGCAGGTTCTGGCGCGTCTGCGCCGGATCAGCGGCGCGCGCTATGAGGCGAAGATCATCCGCATTCTCGACAGCATGCAGCAGCGCCTGTTCGGGACTGCGATTGGCGGGCGCGGCGGCCTGATCCTGCAGCAGGCTGCACGTGGCGGACGCGACACCATCACACTTCAGACCGGCGGTGATATCCCCTTTGCCGAGGGTGACCTCGTTGAAGCCGAATTGCTGCCGCGGCGCGGCCATCTGGGCAAGACGGCGCGCGTCATCGACAATCTGGGGCCCGCCGGCTCTCCTGGCGCCTTCAGCGCGCTGGCCATTGCCGAGAATGACATTCCACATGTGTTTGACGCGCAAACCATCGCCGAAACCGACGGGCTGAAGGTTCCGCCGGCGAAGGGGCGCAACGACATGCGCGCGCTGCCCTTCGTGACCATCGACGGCGCCGATGCCCGCGATTTCGACGATGCCGTTCTTGCCACACCGCTGGAAGGCGGCGGCTGGGAAATCCGTGTGGCGATCGCCGATGTCTCGCATTATGTGCGCCCGGGCTCGGCGCTCGATGCCGAGGCACGGAAACGCGGCAACTCGGTCTATCTGCCAGACCGCGTCGTGCCGATGCTTCCCGAAGCGCTGTCGAACGACCTGTGTTCGTTGCGCCCGAACGAGCCGCGCGCCGCCATGGTCGCCATTATCACCATGGACGAGGACGGCGATGTCACTTCGCACAGCTTCGAGCGTGCGCTGATCCGCTCGGCCGCGCGGCTGACCTATGACAAGGTTCAGGCCTGGCATGAAGGCGGCATGACTGCCGGAGAGCTGGAACTGGATGAAGCCATCCTGACCAACCTGTTTGGCGCATGGGACGCGCTTGGCAGGGCCCGTGCCGCGCGCGAGCCGCTTGCCCTGAACCTGAAAGAACGGCGCGTGGTGCTTGATGACGACGGCGCTCCGGCCGCCATCGTCCAGCGCGCGCAATCGGAATCCCAGCGCCTGATCGAGGATTACATGATCGCGGCGAATGTCGCCGCCGCCGAGGCGCTGATCAAGGCACAGCGGCCTTGCGTCTTTCGCGTCCATGACCAGCCCGACCCGGAAAAGACCGAAGGGCTTCGCGACCTTGCAGATGCGGTCGGCACCCGCCTTGCGCGCGGCCAGGTACTGCGCCCGCACCATTTCAACGCCATCCTCGCGCATGTCCGCGACAGCGCCGACGAAAAGATGGTGAATGAAGCCGTTCTGCGGAGCCAGGCCAAGGCTGTCTACAGCATCGACAATCTCGGGCATTTCGGGCTGGCGCTCAGGCACTATGCGCATTTCACCTCGCCAATCAGGCGCTATGCGGATCTTCTGGTGCACCGCGCACTGGTCGACATGCTCTCACCCGGCAGCGCGCCGCGCGACGGGCTCGGCGGCCGGCAGGCTTTCGACCTCGTCGATGACTGCACCCATATCTCGGAAACCGAGGGGCGCGCCGCAGCGGCCGAGCGTCGCACCATTGACAGGTTCGCCGCCGCCCTGTTCGCCGGCCAGCAGGGCAAGGTCGTAAAGGGCGTTGTCGCCGGTGTGACGGGCGCGGGCGCCTTTGTCAGCCTTGGCGACGGGGCGGCCGACGGCTTCCTGCCGGCGCGCACCCTGCCCGATGACTACTACACGCTGGACAAGTCCGGCATGCGCATGGTCGGACGCCATAACGGCATGGCGCTGGGAATTGGTGATGCCGTTGATGTCCTGGTCGTTGATGTCACCCCGGTCAATGGCGGCATTCTGCTGTCATATGTCGATGGCGGCGGCACCGCAAAGCGCAGCGGGCGCGGCAAGCCTCGCAAGGCAACAGCGGGCGCTGGCAAGGCAAAGCGCGGAGCCAAGGCAAAGGCCAGAGGAAAGACAGGCGCCAGAGGAGGCAAGAAGTCGGGAAAGACGCGCCGATCACGCTGATCAATGCTTGACAAATGAGCCCGTCTCGCCCAATTTGCGCGCTGTTTTACGAGATTCCGGCGCCCGGCGCCGACAGCCAAGGAGCCTGAAAGATGGCAAAGCCAGCAACCCTGCAAATCCGCCTCGTCAGCACCGCCGACACCGGCTACTTCTATGTGACCAAGAAGAACCCGCGCACCAAGCCGGAAAAGCTCGAGGTTCGCAAGTACGACCCGAAGGCCCGCAAGCACGTCCTGTTCCGCGAAGCCAAGATCAAGTAGCTTCCCGCCTTCGCCGGATGAAATCCGGCAGGCATCAGGGCCAATGATCAGCCTCGCCTTTCATCACGACCGCATTGTCGCCGCCACCATTTCGGATGGCGGCGATTTCGTTCTGGCCAGCGATGTCGCCACACCCGACGGCGACTATCGCGGCTGGCTTCTCGCCGCCCGTGATGCCGTTGACGCGCTGGGAGACGGCACCGCTGCCATGAAGGTGGCAGTGGCCCTGCCGGCGATCGTCGACGAGGGCGTCGTCAGCTTCACGCCGCTTGCGACCATCGGCCAGAGCAACTTGCAGCGTGACCTGCAATCGGCGCTGGGGCGCGAGGTCGGGCTTTATGGCTTCGGCGACTGCCTTGCCGCTTTCGAGGCACGCGACATGCCGAAGAGTGACACACTTGTGGCGCTGTGGATCGGGAAAAGCTGCCATGGCGGGATCAGGGCCAATGGCGCAAGGCTGGAAGGGGCACACGGCGCGGCCGGAAACTGGGCGCATCTGCAGCTCCCCTCGCCGGTGCCGCACGAGCTCGACGGCAGGCATTGCTGGTGCGGTCGCAGCGGGTGCCTCGAGACATTCCTGTCCGAGAGCGGCTTTGAGGATGATTACGAACGCATCACCGGAGAGCGCCACGACGCCGCCAGCATTGCCGCGGCGGCGGCCACAGGCGATATCGTCGCCGATTCAGTCGTGCAGGTCTTCGAGGACAGGCTCGGCCGGGCGACGGCAACCATCATCAGCCTGTTCGACCCGCAGATGATCATCCTTGGAGGCATGGTGCCGCTTCCCGAACGGCTGGAGACGCGGGTGCCGCGCAAATGGCCAGGCTATGTGCAGATCAATCGCACAAAAACCCGCCTCGCAGTGTCCGCGAATGGCGCCGACGCCCTTCTCAAGGGCGCGGCATTGCTGATGTCGGGTAAAAATTGATGGCAGTCAGCTGCAGCTGACTGATTCGACCGGCTCGACCGATTTCAGGTTGGCCATGATGCTGAAGTCGCCGTAATTGATCTCGTATTCGCGGACAAGGCCATTGGCCTGCATCGAGAACTGGATTTCATATTCCGGCTCGGCGGATGTCGATGACGGCTTGAAATAGGCGACGTTGATCTGCCAGTAACCTTCTTCGGCCAGCTCGCCAAGACCGGTCGCCGGCTCGTCACGCCAGCCGCCGACAACAGTCGAAGTGCGCATCAGCGCGCTGTCCGGTTCCGCACCTGTGAACACAGTGGCGCCGATGATCTTCTTGCCGGCTTCGGCATGCTCGAGGATGTTGCGGACATGCTGCATCGGGAACACGGTCCCGGACGGCAGCTTGATCGCCGAATCAGGCTCCATGGTGAAATAGGCGTTGCCGTCCCCGCCGCTGGCAATCTCGACGAAACCGCCAAAATCCTTGCGTCCCTCGAAAGATGATTCTTCCATAATATCAAAGCTGTACTTGTCGCCACTGTCGGCTTCCCAGCTTTCGAAATGCGAGAGAACGCGATCCGAGCCGCCGCTTTCCGCAACGAACTGGATCATGTAATCCTCGATCGACCGCCAGCCGGTACAGTCGCGCTCGATGGCGAATGCCGACATGCCGTTGATGTTGACGATATGCGAGTTCTGCAGCCGTTCGCCCATCTGCATTTCGTAGAAGGCTTTGTGCTCGACGAGTTTTGAATTGATCTTTGCGCTTGCCGCCTGGAACGGAACGCCAGCTGCCAGCGCAACCGAAAGAATGACGGCAGCAGCACGATGGGGGTTTGTTTTTGTTTGCTTTGACATCACATCACCATCATAGGCCATTCGCCCGGATTCAACAGCTTTGCCTTTGTCCTGCGGCAATTTTACTCTATACGGGCATCTCACATCGGAAAGTATCCTGAGTTCATGGCAAAAAGCCGACGCACCAAACAGCCACCATCACCACCGGCGGAAGATGTCATCGCGACGTCTTCTGACGTGGCGGCGCTTGCAAAGCGTTTCGCCGGCGCCGAGTTCCTCGCGGTGGATACCGAATTCATGCGCGAGCAGACCTACTACTCGCAGCTGTGCCTGATCCAGATCAGCGACGGCACCCATGCGGCGGCGGTCGACCCGCTGGCACCGGGGATCGACCTGCAACCGCTGTGGGATCTCATGGCCGATGAATCCATCACCAAGGTGTTTCACGCGGCGAATCAGGATCTCGAGATCTTCTTCAAGGAAATGGGAAAGCTGCCGCTGCCGCTTTTCGATTCCCAGATCGCGGCCATGGTGCTGGGCCATGGCGACCAGGTCGGCTATGACCGGCTGGTGCGCGCTGTCCTGAAACAGGACATCGACAAGAGCTCGCGTTTCACCGACTGGTCGCGGCGCCCGTTGAGCGCGCGCCAGATCAGCTATGCGCTTGATGACGTCATCTATCTTGCCGAGATGTATCCGAAGCTGCTTGCACAGCTTGAGAAGAAAGGCCGGGCAAGCTGGCTGGACGACGAAAACGCCAAATTGACCAATCCGGCCACATATCACACCGCGCCGGCCGATGCCTGGAAGCGGATCAAGGTGCGGAACATGAAGCCGGTGCAGCTGCGCCGGATGATGCATCTTGCCGAATGGCGCGAGGCCGAGGCGCAGCGCCGCGACCTGCCGCGCAACCGCATCCTGCGGGACGAGACCATTCTCGATCTTGCCGGAACCAACCCCTCGACCACCGCCGAATTCGGCAAGATCAGGAATTTCCCGGGAGGTGCCAACGGCAAGCTGGCGACGCCCGTCCTCGCCCTGCTTCGCGAGGTCGAGGCGATGCCCGACAGCACCCTTCCCGAGGCCCTGTCGGAAGGCCGCACGCCGAAACCGCCGGCCGCCGTCATGGAGCTTCTCCGCGTCCTGCTCAAGCACATCACGGATTCGGAGGGAATCGCCCCGCGCCTCGTCGCCTCTGCCGACGAGCTCGAGGCGCTTGCCCTCGACGACGAGGCCCCGGTCAGGGCGCAGAGCGGATGGCGGCGCGAGGTGTTCGGCGAGGTCGCGCTGCGCCTGAAGCATGGCAAGATTGCGCTTGCCGCGGACGGCAAACGCATTCGTGTAATCGAGCTCTGAAACCCCGGCTCCTGCCCCTACAGCGTGCTGTTGAAGCTGCCGCCGTCGATCAGGATGTTCTGACCTGTCAGATAGCCGGAACGGGCGCTGCACATCCACGCGCAGGCGAATCCGAACTCTTCGATCTCGCCAAGCCGCTTTGCCGGATTGCGCTGCTCGAACATATCGCGCACCTCGGCCGAACTGCGGCCTTCGCGTTCGGCAGTGGCGCTGATCAGCGATTCGATCCGGTCGGTATTGAACTGGCCGGGAAGAAGCCCGTTCACTGTCACATTATGCTGCGCCACCTGGCGTGCCAGGCCCGCGCAGAAACCGGTCAGCGCGGCACGCGCGCCGTTCGACAAGCCGAGCTGGGCAATGGGCGACTTCACCGATCCCGAGGTGATGTTGACGATCCGTCCGAACCGGTTGTCGATCATCGGGTCGACCACCGCCTTGATCAGCTCGAATGCGGCCAGCATGTTGGCGTCGAGCGCTGTGATCCAGGTCTCTCTTGTCCAGTCGCGGAAATCACCCGGCGGCGGGCCACCGGCATTGTTCACCAGAATGTCGACATGGCCTGCGGCTTCGAGGACGGCGGCGCGGCCCTCCGTGGTCGTGATATCGGCCGGCACCTCTTTCACCTCGACACCATGCGCGTCACGAATGCGCGCGGCAGCGGCAGCGAGTGTCTCCGGCGTACGGGCGTTCATCACCAGATTGACCCCGACCGCGGCAAGTGCATCCGCACAGCCATAGCCCAGCCCCTTGCTGGAAGCGCATACAACAGCGGTCTTTCCGGCAATTCCAAAATCAAGCATTCAATCCTCCTCGGGTTCCGGGCCGGTGGTGCCCGGCCCTGTCGGCAGCGCCGGCTGGCGCGCATGGTCGCCATCGGCAAATTCGGTCATGATCTCGCGTGCCAGAGGCAGCGTCAGATTACGGCGTTCGGCAAGCGAGCGACGGTCCATCGCTGCCGCGATCGTCTGCACGGCGACAAAGCTGCGTTCCATTCGCGATACCATGTAATCAAGCACTTGCGTGGCCACGGCAAGCTGCCTGTCGGCAAAATATTTTTCCAGCAACGAACGAAGCAGCGCGTCATCCGGCGCGTCGAGCGTTGCAACGGAGAGCGCGCGCATCCGTGAAGACAGGTCGGGCAGAGACCACCCCATCGCTGCGACAGGTGTCTCGCTGGTGACGAGAACCGAGGCAGCGCCGTCAGCTGTGCGGTTGACCAGATGAAACAGCGCTTCCTCGTTCCAGCTGTCACCGGCATCCAGATTGTCGAGAACGATATTCCCGTCCACCGGCGCGGTCCCGTCGGCAAGTTCCGTGATGGTAAGCGCGTCGGCCTGCCGGCTCCAGATGGCGGCCAGATGGCTTTTCCCGCTTGCTGCCGGGCCCACGAGGTTGAGCACCCGGTACTGGCCCGGCCAGTCGGGCCAGCGGTCGATCCATGAAGTTGCCAGCCGGTTGCAGTCGCTGACGAGAAAATCGTCGCGCCCCGGCGTGGATATGAACTGAAGGTCTAGTGGCAATTGCGACATGTCGGGTCCGAACGCATACCGCTATTGCGGTTCGATGACGTTGCGACCGTCATCCAGGCGGCTGAGCCGAAGGTCATGAGTGCCCAGCGCATTGGCGACCGCCGCGTCATCGCCGACGACCGTCAGTGTCACCAGGCCGCCGGAAGTGTCGACCTTGCGGACCACAAAACTGTCGATCACGGCAACAGAGCCGAACGCCTCGAGCCGCGATGCCCAGTCCCGAAGCCCCTTGACCGGCACCTCGACCGTGATCTCGCGCGTCTCGCCGCCACGGATGATGTTGGCGCGGTGCCAGCTGGTCTCGAATTCCGTCAGGATCTGCCGCTGCGCCAGCACCAGCTGCTCGGAAAGATTGCCGAAGACCGGCCTGTCGACCCATTCGGCCAGCACGGCGAGGCGGTCCGCATTGTCCTTGAACAGCTCTCCGTCGACCGCCAGCGTCTGTTGCGCGCCGTCGTAATCCAGCCTCGCGACCACAAGCATGATCTGGTCGGCCCCGGCCACGGTGGCCGCCTTGCGCAATGTCAACGGGTCGGCAGCGACGATATCCTCGGCCCGCAGGCTGCGCTCATTCAGGATCGTCGGCTTCAGCAACGCGAAATCCACAAGCCCGTCGGCCTGTTCCACAATCGAACGCCATCCGGCAAGCCACTCATTGTCCTTTTGCCAGGCGCGCGCGCCGTCCGGCGCCAGCCATACCGGCAATACCAGGATCTTCGGGCTTTTCAACTCGGCCCATTCATATCCGGACTCGCGGAATGCGGCCCGCATCCTCGGTGCGTCGAAACAATAGTCGAGGATCGCGATATACCGCCCCTCGAGGCTGTTCTCTTCGGAGATGTGATAGAAATCGACAAAGCTGCTGACATCATGTGTCGCAATAAAGCTCTCCACCAGCCCGTCCGATCGCAACAACCGGTAGAGAATACGCTGGAAACCGATCCGCGCCGCCTCCTCGACACCAGCCGTCTGCGCCTCTGCGGCAGTGGGCGCGGTCTTGTCGATGGCGATGCCGCTGACCCCGAACTGCGGCTTCGGGCACTGCTCGAATGCACTCGCAGGCTGCACAGCGATCACCGTCATGCCGGCAAGTGCCAGCAAGGCTAACGACAATCGGCGGCAGAATGGGGCTATACGCATGGCATCCAGTCTTTATGATGGCGGGCACTCCGTCATCTTCTACACCAATCCGCCTCGGGCTTGCCAGCATGTCAGACAAAACTCCGCCCCGTAATTCTCTCAGCTATCGTGACGCCGGGGTTGATATCGACGCCGGAGACGCCCTCGTCCGCGATATCGGGCCGGATGCCGCGCGCACGCGCCGTGCCGGCGCGGATGTGGCGCTGGGCGGGTTCGGCGGGCTGTTCGACCTGAAGGCGGCAGGGTTCGACGACCCGATCCTTGTCGCCGCGACGGACGGTGTCGGCACCAAGCTGGAACTGGCGCGCGCCGTCGGCCGTTATCGCGGCCTCGGCATCGATCTGGTGGCCATGTGCGTCAACGACCTGATTGCACAGGGTGCTGTTCCACTGTTCTTCCTGGACTATTTCGCAACCGGCAAGCTCGAGCGCGCCATCGCCGCCGAGGTTGTTGCCGGCATCGCCGATGGCTGTGTCGAGTGCGAGGCCGCCTTGATCGGCGGCGAGACGGCCGAGATGCCGGGCGTCTATCCGGATGGCGGGTTCGACCTTGCCGGCTTTGCCGTCGGCGCCGCCGAACGCGGCACGCTGCTGTCGCGCGGGATGCCACAGGAAGGCGATGTCGCCATCGCGCTTCCCTCGTCCGGGGTTCACGCCAACGGCTTCTCGCTGGTTCGCAAGATCATCGATGTCACCGGCACAAGCCTCGACGACCGCATTGACGGGCTCGACCTTCCGCTTGGCGAAGCGCTTCTGGAGCCGACACGCATCTATCACCACGGCACGCGGGCGGCCCATGCGGCCGGACATGTGACCGGTATCTGCCATGTGACCGGTGGCGGCCTTGTCGAGAACCCGCCACGGGTTTTCGGCGAAGACCTGTCACTCGCCATAGACTGCACAAGCTGGACATTGCCACCAATTTTCAGCTGGCTGTCCCGCAAGGGCGGGATTGAGGCCGGCGAAATGGCACGCACGTTCAATTGCGGCATCGGCCTGCTGATTTTCACTTCGGAAGACAGCGCCGGCTCCTGCCTGTCGGCGCTTCGCGACGGTCCGGAGCCCGATGCCTGGATTGCCGGCCGCCTGAGCGCCCGTGGTGACGGCCCGGCCGTCGTCTTCAGCGGTCAGGAAAGCTGGTCGACGGCCTCCTGATGCGCATCGCGGTGCTGATTTCGGGGCGTGGCAGCAACATGCAACGGCTGGCCGTCAATGCCGGTCCCGCCAGCGGCTTCGAAATCGTCCTTGTTGCGGCGAACAAAGCCTGCGAAGGACTTGCGCTCGCCGAAACAAAGGGATTGTCCACACAGCTCGTCTCGCGGACAGATTTCGCATCACGGCAGGACCAGGAAGCCGCTCTCGGCGATGCCATTGTTGAGGCGGGCGCCGAGATCATCTGCCTTGCCGGGTATATGGCCATCCTGTCACCAGCCTTCGTCGAGCGGTTTGCGGGACGCATCATCAACATCCACCCGTCCTTGCTCCCCGACTTGAAAGGGCTTGATACGCATGAGAGAGCCATCGCCGCGGGCATGGCCCGTCATGGCGCGAGCGTTCATCTCGTCACAGCGGAACTTGATGACGGCCCGATGCTGTTACAGGCAGGGCTGGCTGTGACGGAAGGCGAGGATGCCGGCAGCCTCGCCGCGCGCGTGCTTCGCCTTGAACATGCTCTCTATCCCTTTGTGGTCGCGTCCCTTGCCAACGGCGCGTTGATGGCAGGCCCTGACGGCGTCGTCTGGCATAATGGCCCGGCTGCCCTGAAGGACACAGACCCGGCGATAGCGGATGTTCTGTCAGGCACGGTTATCTGGCCAGCCACAGCCGCGCACAGCGAAATCAGCAATTGATTTCACCACCACCTTGGGCGATAAACCGGTTTAGGCCAATCATGTGATTTGGGGGGAGCCAGAATCATGGATACCAGCGAGTTCGACCAGCAGGCACACACGCATCTCAACACCTATCACGCCTTCATGAACGGCGCGAAGATTGTCGGGGTGCTGGTTGCTTTGACACTGATCATCATGGCGGTCACGCTTCTCTGACGCGTCCGCCGCCCCGAGGGGCAAAACGTATGGCGGCGCGTCCGCCCCGCCATACGGCTAGTTCAAATTCCAAAAATCAGCCGGCGATCTCGGAGCCTGCGAAGAAGAACGCGATTTCTTCGGCAGCGGTTTCCGGCGCGTCCGAGCCATGGACCGAATTGGCTTCGATCGACTCGGCAAAGTCCTTGCGGATGGTGCCCTTGGCGGCGTCTGCCGGGTTGGTGGCGCCCATCACTTCGCGATTCTTCGCAATGGCGTCTTCACCTTCCAGAACCTGAAGCACGACCGGACCAGAGGTCATGAAGGCCACCAGATCGTTGTAGAACGGGCGCTCGGCATGAACAGCGTAGAAGGCGCGTGCCTCGGCCTCGCTCAGCTGCTTGCGCTTCTGGGCAACAATGCGCAGGCCGGCAGCCTCAAAACGGGCGTTGATCTGGCCGGTCAGGTTGCGACGGGTCGCGTCCGGCTTGATAATCGAGAAAGTTCTTTCGAGAGCCATGGTTTTCCCTTTGGCAGCAGTTGAAACAGATGACGGCACGGGTGGTCTGAAGGCCGGACCCGGCCGGAACGCCGCTTTAATAGGGCCTGCGGCGACGGGTGACAAGGTCTAAACAGGCAAGCATCCGGCAAAGAAAGGGGTCTATCGCGACCCGGACCGGCTGATCAGCCTCGTTTCTCCCATTTTCCTTCGTCATCCTGTGCGAAATAACGCATCTCGAGGGCTTCGTTCTTGCGCCATTCCTGCCATTGGGAACGGGCCTCGGAGAGCTGGGCGTCCGATCGGCCGTCAAACAGGTTGAACACCCGCTCGAACGACGTCATGTCGGGCCGCTCCGCCCCGTGAAGAAGAAACAGGAATTCAGCTGAAATCGGATTGCCCTCAGGCACAGACATGATCCATGCATGCGCATGCGAGGCGCCATCCGCATCATCCAGCCCGTGCGGTATCCAGGATTCCGGATCCTGTGTCCAAAGGGCCTCGTCCATCGCCTCTGCAGCCGGTCGCGGACATTGCACCAGCACTTTCTTGCCGGCGAGCTGGCTTTTCTTCACCAGCATCACCAATGCTTCGGCCATATCGGACCTGGTCAGGTGATAGAAATCAACCTGTGGCATGACGACCTTTCAGACGATCAGCTTTCACGAGGATGGTCGAGCTTCACCGGCTGCCAGTCGTCGATCAGCTTGTTGAGCAGCCGTACACCATAGCCGGTGCCACCCTTCGGCACGGTGGCCGTCGATTTGTCGGACCAGGCCTTGCCGGCGATATCGAGATGCGCCCAGGGCGTATCATTCACGAACCGCTCGAGGAAACAGGCCGCCGTGATCGATCCGCCTGCCGGACCGCCGATATGCTTGACGTCGGCAATATGCGATTTCAGCTGCTGGTGATAGGCCTTGCCAAGCGGCATCCGCCAGACAGGTTCGACCGTCGCCGTGCCGGCGGCGGAAAGCTGGTCCGAAAGACCGTCGCTGTTGGAAAACATGCCGGCATATTCCTTGCCGAGCGCGACAATCATGGCGCCGGTGAGCGTGGCAAGGTCGACAATCGCCTGCGGCTTGAACTTCGACTCGCAATAGTGGAGCACGTCGGCAAGAACAAGCCGGCCCTCGGCATCGGTGTTGATGATCTCGATGGTCTTTCCGGACATGGATGTAACCACGTCGCTCGGCCGCTGGGCGTTGCCGTCCGGCATGTTCTCGACCAGGCCGATCAGGCCGACAACGTTGCGCTTGAGCCCGCGGCCGGCGATGGCCTTCATGGCGCCGGTGACCGCGCCGGCACCGCCCATATCCCATTTCATGTCTTCCATGCCCTTGCCGGGCTTCAGCGAGATGCCGCCGCTGTCAAAGGTGACGCCCTTGCCGACAAGGGCAACCGGCGCCTCGTCGCCGCCGCCCCGCCAGTTCATCACAACCATTCGCGATTCACGCGCGCTCCCCTGCCCTACGCCGAGCAGCGCATGCATGCCGAGCTCCGCCATGGCGGCATCATCCAGCACGGTGACTTCAAGGCCAAGCTCCGCCAGCCCCTCGCAGCGTTCGGCAAATTCAGCGGGATACAGCTTGTTCGCAGGCTCAAAGGCCAGATCGCGCGCCATTTCGACGCCGGCCATCAGTGCGGCACGGTCTGCCATCGCCGGATGGGATGCATCAACCTTGTCGGATACGACGACGATCTGGACCGACGCTTCATTGCTGCTCGCCTCGGTAAAATAGCGCTCGAAATGATAGGCCGAGGACGTCATTCCCATGACGACATCGGCCAGCAGTTCGTCAGCAACGCCCTGGTCCGGAAGATAACCCCGCTTGGACTGCAGGGCGCCGACAGCCGACATGATGCGGCCGCCGACAGCTTCCGCCTCGGCACCGGGCGCGACGGATTCGCCAACACCGATCAGCACCACCGTCCGGTCACCGATATACAGCGTCAGCGACTTGCCTGAATCACCGGTGAATTGCGCCGTTGCCATGGCTGCTATCACAGCAGCCGCAAACGACTTCTCCAGTTCGGGAAACAGCTTTCCTTTCGCGCCAACAAGGCAAATGACGGCGTGATCGCCCTCCGGTGCTGTCTTGGAGAAAGTCAGGTCAAGTTTCGATGCCATGTCCATATCCTGTGTGAAAGTGCCCACAAGGCGTTGCGCGATTTCGGAGCCGGTTAAAACAGGTTTGTCCCTTTGCTGTCAAACCGGCGCGCACCGCGCCGCTTTCCCACAAACCCGCCATCGCCATAAAGCTGGCTAAAATAAGCCGCAGCAATGCCTTAGCTTTTGCTATTGTTGATTTCCATATGGTAATCATGCCGGCAGATCTACAAGGGCCTGACATGCAGTTTGACCGGTACATCTTCAGACAGATGCTGCGAACTTCCTTCGCGGTGATGCTGACGCTTGTCGGGATCATGTGGCTGTTCCAGACCATCCGCATTCTTGAACTGGTGATCAACCGCGGGGCACCGATGACGGATTTCCTGCTGATGTCGGTCACGGTCATTCCGCTGTGGCTGACCATCGCGATACCGATCAGCGTGTTTGTCGCCGTCATGTGGGTGTTTCACCGGGCACTGGTAGACAGGGAATTGCTCGTCGCGCAGGCCAGCGGCCGAAGCGCTATCCAGCTCGCCCGCGCGCCAATCGCGCTGGGGGTGCTTTTCACCACATTCCTGGTGATCAATTCGGTCTTTCTGCTGCCGCTCAGTTTCGGTGTCTACAAGGAAGTGCAGTTCAAGCTGCGCAATACCATTCCGACAGTCATGCTCCAGGACAACGTCTTCATCGACGTTGTCGACGGCATGACCATGCTGATCGGCAAGAAATACAAGGATGGCCACGCCGAGAACGTGTTCATCCACGACGAGAAGACCGACGGGGTCATCGTAACCATGACCGCAAAGGCGGGCCGCTTTATCGAAAAAGACGGCAAGCCTGCCGTTATCCTGAACGACGGCCATCGGTTCGAGCTTTCGCAGGACAAGCAGTCGGGCGCAACACTCATGTTCGACACCCACACGGTCTCGATCACGCCGCGTGACCGGAAGCAGTCGACCCGGATGCCGATCGAGATGAACGAGGACAGGATTTCAAACCTGCTCAATCCGGATGCCTCGCCACAAGCCGTCTATGTCAATCAGCGTGTCGCCGAAGGCCATTATCGGATAGCCTCGCCCTTTCTTGCCTTTGCCCTGATCATGATTGCAAGTACTGGCGTGTTGCATGGCCAGATACGCCGGAGCAACTGGTCACGACGCACGATTGCCACGATTGCCGTGGGCATCCTCTGTATTTCGGCAATTGTCTCTGCAAGATCACTTGCCACGACGTCACCCTTGATGATCCCGTTGATCTATCTCAGCATGCTTGTTCCTGCGGCCGGCCTCCTGACACTTCTGGGATGGCAGTCCATTGCGCAGCCAGCAGCGAGATTGGCCGCACCAGAGGGGGCGCCGCGATGAACGGGGCAGCAAATTTTGGCATATTGTTCAGATATTTCGGCTTTCGATATCTGAACTGGGTGCTGGCCAGCATCATCGGGCTAACGGCGACGGTAACCCTGATCCAGGCGATAGAACTGGCAAGGCGCGTCAGCACGAAACTTCAGGATGGCGACAGCTTCAACGTTGTCACCATGTCAATGCTGAACATTCCGGCCGTGATCGAGTTGACACTTCCCATAGCCATGATCGCCGGTTCAATGTTCTGCTTCGAGACGATGAACCGGTCCAACGAATTTGTTGTCTGCAGGGGCTTTGGCCGCTCGATATGGTCGATTCTGAGTCCTTCCCTTGTCGCCGCCGGGCTGGTCGGCGTTCTGTTTGTCATCTTTGTCAATCCGATCGGATCGCTCACATCGCGTGAATATGAAAGCAAGATGAACGAAGTTTTCGGAAACAAGCAGCAAAAGCTGTCGGTGTCCACTGATGGCATCTGGCTGAGAGACACGCATGCCGAGGGTCAATTCATCATCCATGGTGACATGCTTGATGTCAGCGTCGCGCAGATCATCAATCCGATTGTCTACAGGTTCGATGCCGAAGGCGGCCTGCAGCAGCGGATCAGGGCCAACAACATGGAACTGACCGATGGCGGTTGGGTGATCAGCAACGCGACAATCTGGCAGAATGACGGTTCACGCCGTGATGAAGGCTCTATCATGCTGCCGACAGGTCTGGACGCACTTGACCTCGGCCTTTCCAGCGAGCCGCCAAACACCATCGCGTTTTTCTCTCTTCCCGGGTTCATCGAACTGCTTGAACGGGCCGGACTTCCGACGATCGAGCATCGCATGCATTTTCACAAATTGCTGTCCCTGCCCTTTCTGCTGATCGGGATCGCCATGCTTGGGGCCAAGGCAACCCTGACCAACATGACCCGCGGCAGGCGGGTCATGCTGTTCACCCGTGGTACGATCATCGCCGTATCCATTTTTCTGTTCACACACTTTATGCAGGTCCTTGGCACGACCCTGCGCCTTCCGACGCTGGTTGCCGCGTGGGCACCGGCCTTTATTGTAATTCTTGTCGGTGCCATTCTTCTGGCCCGCATGGACGAAGCCTGAAAGCATGAGCGCATGACCCGCACTATCCCATTCGCCGCAACCATATTGCTATTCTTGGCCCTGTTTGTGCAGACAACGGCCAACGCCGGGGTGAGCATTATCGCCACAGTGAACGGCAAGCCGATCACCAATTATGACGTTGAACAGCGCGCGCTCTTCCTCGGCTACGCCACAAATATCGAGATCACGGATCAGAACAGGGACCGGCTGTACGAGGATTCCCTGCAGTTGATCATCGACGACAAACTTCGCCTCGAGGCGGCACAGGACATGTTGCCCGATATCGAGGCCGTGGTGCTGCCGCAGGCGCGTGATTTCATCAATCAGAATTTTGGAAGTGAAACGACGTCAGGCAACCGGGCCCTGATGAATGACGGCATCGACCCGCTGACGGTGCAGCAGAAATATACAAGCGACCTGGCCTGGTCGAATTTCATCAGCGCGAAATTCTCGGACAAGTTCGCCAACATCGAAGAACGTGTCGATGAAGAAATCGAGCGGATGCGCCAGAACGCATCCAAGCCCCAGATCAAGCTCGCCGAAATCGTCCTGACACCGAGCCCGACACGCAACATCGAGCAGACACGCGCGCTTGCCGGCGAAATGGTGGCCGCCATCCGCAAAGGCGCGAGTTTCACGGAAATCGCACGCCAGTATTCGGTATCCGGCAGTTCGGCGCGAGGCGGCGATGTCGGCTGGGCGATGAGCGAAAAGCTGCCAAAGACCTTCCGCGATGCACTGGAAAGCATCGAAAACGGAGCCGTGACAGAGCCTGTCCTTCTTGACGGCGCGGTTTACATCTTGCGCAGGAGCGGCGAGCGCAAGGAAGGTGTTGTCGATGCGTCCCAGTCGAGGGTCTGGCTGGCCCGGGCGATCCTGCCGCTTGCCGCCGACGCAAGCGATGCCGACCGCCTCGAGGCCGGAGCGCGGATCGAACGGGACACCGAGGACATCACCGGCTGCGACGGCCTCGACGCATTGAATACAAGCTACGGGTCAGGCACCGTATCGCGCCTCAATGACATGCTGGTTGGCGACCTCGCCCCGCAGATGCAGAAACTTGTAGCCTCGCTGGAAATCGGCGTTCCTTCAGAGCCGCTGAGCTTTGCCGAAGGCGTCGCCTCCATGATGGTGTGCGATCTTCTCGAGCCAAAGCTCCAGCTTCCGCCACGCGAAGAAATCAAGCAGTCCCTGATCGACAAGATTTTCGGCAGCCTCGGTGAACGGCAGCTGCAACGCCTGCGCCGTACGGCGATCATCGAACGCCGCGACGGGTGATGACTGGTGGGGCACTACATGGTGACGGGCTGCAACCTGTCATCCTGACGCCGGGAGACCCAGCCGGTGTCGGTGCCGAGATCAGCTTGATGGCATTTGCCGCCGGCATGCGCGGTTTCATCCTGATGGAAGACCCCGACCGGCTTGCCGGGATCGCATCCGCTCTTGACCTGAGCATCGGGATCAAGAGCCTGGACGCACCAGAACCGCTGGCGCACGATCACGCGTTTCTTCCGGTCATGCCCCTGCAATGGGCAGAAAGACCCGTCGCCGGCAAAGGTGATCCGAGGAATGCCGAGGTCATCATCGCTTCCATCCGCAAAGCGGCAACCATGGCACAGGATGGTACCGCTGCCGCCATCGTCACCAACCCGATCAACAAGGCGATTCTGAAGGACGCCGGTTTCAGCCATCCGGGCCATACCGAATTCCTGGCATCGCTGGCGCCGGCGCGTCCGGGCGCGCCGCTGATGATGCTGGCAGGAGAATCGCTCCGTGTCGTGCCGGCGACCGTGCATATCGCGCTTCGCGATGTTCCGGCGGCGCTGACAACCGAAGATATCGTGGCCAAAGGACGGCTTCTGAACGAGGCGCTTCAGCTATATTTCGGCTGTGGCTCACCCCGCATCGCGGTGTGTGGCCTCAACCCTCATGCCGGTGAGAACGGCCAGTTTGGTGACGAGGACCAACGCGTCATCGCACCGGCGGTAGAAGCTCTGAAAGATGAGGGTATTGGTGCTTTCGGGCCGCTTTCGGCAGATACCCTCTTCCACCCGGAAGCACGCGAAACCTATGACGCTGCGATTGGCATGTATCATGATCAGGTCCTTATTCCATTGAAAACAATAGATTTTGATGGTGGCGTAAATGTCACGCTTGGCCTCGATTTTATCCGCACCTCTCCGGATCACGGTACCGCATTCGACATTGCCGGCACTGGCAAGGCGCGTCCGCAAAGCCTTATGGCCGCCATCCGCATGGCACGCATGATGGCATCACGGCGGCACCCTGATGGATGAGGACCACCTCGACAACAGCGCCATTGAAGCGCTGCCACCGCTGAAGGATCTGGTGGCGAGCCTCGACATGCGTGCCAGGAAATCTCTTGGCCAGAACTTTCTCTTCGACCTGAACCTTACAAGGCGGATCGCGCGCAGTGCCGCCAGCCTGAATGGCACGACGATTGAAGTCGGGCCGGGGCCCGGCGGCCTGACAAGAGCGCTGCTTCTCGAGGGTGCCGAGAACGTCATCGCCGTGGAGAAGGATTTCCGGGCTGCGACGGTGCTCGACTCACTTCTGACGGCGGCTGGTGATCGGCTGCGGTTGGTCGAGGGAGATGCGCTGAAAACGCCGCTGTGGGAGATGGGAAGCGCACCACGAAGGATTGTCGCCAACCTGCCCTACAACATCGCCACGACGCTGTTGATCCAGTGGCTTGGCCAGGCGCAGGCGTTTGAATCGATGACACTGATGTTCCAGCGCGAGGTGGCGGAACGGATCACGGCACAGCCGGGCAGCAGCGCCTATGGACGGCTCAGCATCCTGACCGGCTGGATTGCCGACGCGGCCATCCTGTTCGACATTCCGCCGGATGCCTTTGTGCCGGCACCAAAGGTCACCTCCTCCGTCGTACAGATCAGGCCATTGGCGGCGCCCCGGTTCGAATGCGACCGCAAGGCGCTGGAAGAGGTCACCCGGCTCGCCTTCGGACAGCGGCGCAAAATGCTGCGAGTCTCGCTGAAGCCTATCGGCGGCGAGGCCATGCTGGAGGCCGCCGGCATTGATCCGCAATGCCGTCCACAGGACCTCGACATCGGGGCTTTCTGCAAACTGGCGCGCGGACTGGGCTAGACGCGGCCTATTCCACGTCGGACTGAAGCGTGCGGACGAACCCGGTCATGCCGACCTGGCGGTCGCGGCGCATCCGTTCCGCCGACAGGATGGCGCGAACTGATTCAACCGATCTGTCGAGATCCTCATTGACGACGATATAATCATATTCGCGGTAATGGCTGATCTCGTCCGATGCCTTGGCCATCCGTTCGGCCACGACATCGGCGCTGTCCTGCGCGCGTGATACGAGCCGCTGCTGAAGCGCTTCACGCGACGGCGGAAGGATGAAGACGGATACAAGGTCGGCGCGGGCGGCGTTCGCCACCTGCTGCGTGCCCTGCCAGTCGATATCGAACAGCACGTCCTCGCCGCGCTCGAGAGCCGACATCACATCGGCCTTGGGGGTGCCGTAGGAATTGCTGAAGACCGTCGCATATTCGAGGAACTCATCCTGTGCGACCATCCGGTCGAATCGTTCCTGATCAACGAAATGGTAGTCGCGCCCGTCCACCTCGTTCGCACGCGGCGGGCGCGTCGTGGCGGAGACCGACAATGTCAAATTGTCATCCTCGTCGAGGAGCCGGCGCGCAATCGAGGTCTTTCCGGCGCCGGAAGGCGAGGACAGGACCAGCATCAGGCCACGACGCCCGACGGCGTTCGATATCTTGTCCGGTTTGCTCATCAAATCACCTCTTTGCCCGTCAACTTCCGCGTTGCCCGGCCTCCCGCTGAACCTTGCGGAATAGTCTTACATTCTTGTTGTGTTCGTCCAGTTCCTTGGCAAAGCGCAACCCGCCATGACCGTCCGATACGAAATACAGGTTCTTTGTCTTCGCCGGATGCATGACCGCGTCGATTGAATCCCGGCTCGGATTGCAGATCGGCGTTTTCGGCAATCCCTTGATCACATAGGTATTCCATTCGGTCTCTCGCTTCAGGTCGGAACGGCGAATGACACGTCCTTCGCCGCCTTCGACACCGTAAAGCACCGTCGGGTCGGACTGCAGCCGCATGCCTCGCCGAAGCCTGTTCACGAAGACGCCGGCAACCTCGCGGCGGTCGACGCTGTCGCCTGTCTCGAGCTCGACGATCGAGGCGAGAATCAGCGCTTCCTCGCGGGTTTTGAAGGGAAGGTCCTTGTCCCGGCCGACCCAGGCATCGAGAAGCAGCATTTCGCGCTTCTCCTGCATTCTGGTGAGCATGGCATCACGCGTCGTGCCACGGGTATAGAAATAGGTTTCAGGGAGAATACTTCCTTCGGCCGCCTGCATGGTGATATCGCCCGAAAAATTCTCGTCGGCGGCAAGCTGCGCCAGGACCTTGGCCGCGGTCATCCCCTCGATGATCGTCAGCCGCCGCTGATGACTGCGGCCGGCATGGAGGATCGCCATGACCTGCTCGATGCTGGCTGCCGGCGGGATCTCATATTCGCCCTCCTTCGGGATAAAGGATTTTCCGGCAAGAATGCGCGCCGCGTCATAGTGATAGAGCTCGCGGATCACCCCGGCACGCTTCAGCGTCCAGCGAATGGTGCTGTGGCCGTCGCCCGGCGAGAGAATGACAAGTGCAGTTTCGGCGTGCGGTCCCGCGGACTTGATGATCAGTCGGTCGACCGCCAGCCAGCCCCCTGCCACGAGACCTGCCAGCAAGCCAAGCAGCACCGCCGACCGGATCATGTACCGGGCGGCAGCACGGAGCATCAGGTAACCTGTCCGATGATCAGCGAGGCGTTGGTGCCGCCAAAGCCGAAGGAGTTCGACATGGCGTTGCGTACCTCACGCTTGCGGCTCTTCAGCGGCACGAGATCGAAGTCGGCAACCGCTTCCTCCGGATCCTCGAGGTTCAGCGTCGGCGGCAGATCACCTGTCTGGACGGCCTTGATCGAGTAGATCGCCTCGATCGCACCGGCCGCGCCGAGAAGATGGCCCGTGGCGCTCTTTGTCGAGGACATCGATACGCTGCCCACGGCATCGCCCAGCAGGCGGCGCACCGCGCCAGCCTCGATCAGGTCGCCAAGCGGTGTCGATGTGCCATGCGCGTTCACATAGTCGATCTCGCTGGCGGCGAGGCCGGCACGCTTCAGCGCCGCTTCCATCGCGCGGAACCCACCATCGCCATCTTCGGCTGGCGCGGTGATGTGGTAGGCGTCGCCCGACATGCCATAGCCCTTGATCTCGCCATAGATGGTCGCACCGCGCGCGCGCGCATGCTCGAGCTCTTCAAGAACGACAACACCCGCGCCTTCGCCCATGACAAAGCCGTCACGGCCCGTATCCCAGGGGCGAGAGCCTTTTTCCGGCGCATCGTTATAGCCGGTCGACAGGGCCCGTGCGGCTGCGAACCCGGCCATGCCAATGCGGCAGACAGCGGCCTCGGCGCCGCCGGCAACCATGACGTCGGCATCATCAAGGGCAACCATCCGTGCGGCATCGCCAATGGCGTGCGCACCGGTCGAACAGGCCGTGACAACCGCGTGGTTCGGCCCCCGGAAGCCGTATTTGATCGATACGTGGCCGGACACGAGATTGATCAGCGCCGACGGAATAAAGAAAGGGGTGATCCGGCGCGGACCGCGCTCGTTCATCAGCTGGTCTGTCTGAACGATGGTTTCGAGACCGCCGATGCCCGATCCGATCATCACGCCGGTGCGGTTCTGCGATTCACGGTCTTCCGGCTTCCAGCCGCTGTCCTCGACAGCAAGCTGCGCGGCAACAATGCCGAGCTGGATGAAACGGTCCTGCTTGCGCTGTTCGCGCGGCTCGATGAAGGCATCCATATCGAGGCCGCCCGGCTGGTCGGCACCCGGCACCTGCCCGGCAATCTGGCATGCGAGGTCATCGACCTCAAAGCCTGTGATTCGTCCGATACCGGTCTCGCCGGCAATGATCTGGGACCAGTTGTGATCGACGCCGACACCAAGCGGCGTGACCATTCCAAGACCGGTGACAACTACGCGACGCACGTTTCTCTCCTGATCCAGAAAAAACTGTCTAAAAATACGCCAGCCCCCGATGAAGGTCCACCGTCGAGGTGGGTCGTCGGGGGCCGGTGATAGCGTTTAGGCCTGTTTAGGCGGCGTTCTCTTCCAGGAAGGAAACAGCGTCCTTCACTGTCAGGATGCGCTCGGCAGCATCGTCGGGGATTTCCACACCGAACTCTTCCTCGAATGCCATGACCAGCTCGACGGTGTCGAGGCTGTCTGCACCAAGGTCATCGATGAAGCTCGCGCCGTCGACAACTTTGCCTGCGTCAACGCCAAGATGTTCCACCACAATGTTACGAACACGATCTGAGATATCGCTCATGAAAGCCCCCTTATCAGAAGGTTGGAGGTAGGCACGAAGGCCCCGGGAATTTCGAATGGGCGGCACTTAACACGTTTTTCTGGGCTACGCCACCCTTAATAACAACGATTGGCTGTGCTCCTACAGCATTGCCATGCCGCCATTCACATGAATGGTCGATCCGGTGATGTAGGACGACTCGCCGCTGGCAAGGAACGTCACGGCCGCGGCCACCTCTTCGGCACTGCCGAGACGACCGACAGGAACGCGGCCAAGCAGCGCCTGCTGCTGGTTTTCGTCAAGCGCGTCGGTCATCGGAGTTTCGATGAACCCCGGCGCCACCACATTCACGGTGATGCCGCGGCTGGCCACTTCGGCCGCCAGCGCCTTGCTGAAACCGATCATGCCGGCCTTGGAAGCCGCATAGTTCGCCTGGCCCGGATTGCCGGTGACACCCACGATCGAGGAGACCGAGATAATCCGGCCATGGCGCGCCTTCATCATCGGGCGCAACGCGGCACGCGCAATCATCATCGCGGCCGTCATGTTGACGTTGAGAACCTCGTCCCATTCCTCGTCCTTCATGCGCATCGCCAGATTGTCACGGGTGATGCCGGCATTGTTGACGAGGATCGTGACCGGCGCGCCTGCTGCCTCGGCGGCGGCGTCGATCAGCCCCGCCGCCTCTTCACGGCTCGACAGGTTGGCTGTCACGACATGCGTGCGCTCGCCAAGCTCACCTGCCAGTTCCGCCAGCCGTTCGGCGCGCGTGCCATGCAGCACAACCGTCGCACCGCGCCCGTGAAGGGCACGGGCGATCGCGGCGCCGATGCCGCCGCTTGCACCTGTGATCAGGGCGATATTGCCGGAAAGATCAAACATGAAGACGTCCTTTCACTAGCTGCCGGCCACCTCATGGCAGGCGAATGGGCATCGCAGCGACGCAGCCGCGCAGTGCCGAGACCCTACAGATGGGCCAGAACCGAGTCCAGATCGTCAGCCCCGTCCAGATTGGCGATGGCGACATCCTCGAGCGTGCGTTTCACCAGACCGGACAGAACCTTGCCGGTGCCGATCTCGACAAAAGCGGTCACTCCGGCGGCCTGCGCCGCGAGCAGGGTCTCGCGCCAGCGGACGCGTCCGGTCACCTGCGTCACCAGATTGGCACGAAGGGCGTCTGCATTGCTCTCCGGAGCCGCCGCAACATTGCAGAACACGGGAACCGCTGAATTCTTCATATCGGCGTCGGCGAGCGCGGCCGCCATGGCGTCGGCTGCCGGCTGCATCATGTCACAATGGAACGGGGCGCTGACCGGCAGCTTGATGGCGCGGCGGATGCCGCGAGCCTTGGCCGCCTCGATGGCCAGATCGACGGCCGCCGCGGCGCCGCTGACGACGATCTGTCCGGGCGCATTGTCATTCGCAAGCTGGATGACGCCGCCCGCCGATGCTTCCGCCGTGATCTCGTCGATCACAGCCTCCTCAGTACCGAGAATCGCCGCCATTGCGCCCTCGCCTGCCGGAACCGCGTCCTGCATGCTGTCGCCGCGCAGCCGCAGCAGGCGCGCGGCATCGCCGATGGCCAGCGTGCCGGCAGCGGCAAGGGCCGAATATTCGCCAAGCGAGTGACCGGCGACGAAGGACGCCATAGCCGATAAGTCCTTGCCGGTCTTCTCCTTCAGTACCGCTAGCGCCGCCATGGAGGCAGCGAACAGAGCCGGCTGGGCGTTGCGGGTCAGTCGCAGATCGTCCTCGGGCCCGTCCTGCATCAGGCGGAACAGATCCTCGCCAAGCGCGTCATTGACCTCTTCGAAGGCAGCGCGCGCCACTGGAAAAGCCTCGGCCAGCGATCCACCCATGCCAACGGCCTGCGATCCCTGTCCCGGAAACTGGAACATTATCTTTTGTGTCATGCGATGCCTCCCGAACCCCCGCGCGCTGATCGCGACAGGCGATGTCGCGCGGAGCTATTCCATAGTTGCATGGCGACGTCAATGGCGGCGGAATTTGGCGAAATTATGCCATAGCGGCCCCGCCGGCAGATGCCGACAATTCGCTTGCACCCGCCGCAGCATCGTGTATTGTGCGCGCTGCATCGGATGCGGCGCTACCCGCCGGTGCCTACATCACTGAAACAATCCTTGCCGGGAAACCGGTTGGCCCCTTGCAAAGTTCGGCATCGGGCAATTAGCCAGAAGGAGTTACGCATGCGCTTGTATGAAAGCGTGTTCATTGCGCGTCAGGATATTTCGTCCCAGCAGGTCGAATCCATGGCCGATGAATTTGCCGGCATCATCACCAACGCCGGTGGCAAAATCCACAAACGTGAATATTGGGGTCTGCGGTCGCTTGCCTATCGCATCAAGAAGAACCGCAAGGGCCATTACATCATGTTCAACCTCGAGACCGACGGCGCGACGCTGAAGGAATACGAGCGGATCATGGGCCTGAACGAAGATGTTCTTCGTTTCCTCAACATCCGCATCGAGGAAGTCGACGAAGCACCGTCGATCATCATGCAGAACAAGGGTGAGCGCGGAGATCGTTCTGACCGTGGTGACAGGGGTGACAGGGGCGATCGTGGTGATCGTGGATCACGCCCGCCGCGCCAGGAAGCCGCAGCAGAGGCCAAGCCGGCCGAAGCAGCAGCAGAGGCCGAGGCCGCACCTGCCACCGACAGCAGCGAGGAATAGATCATGACGCAACTCGAAATCAAACGCGAAGCCGTCCGTCGCCCGTTTGGCCGCCGTCGCAAGTCGTGCCCGTTTTCCGGACCGAACGCACAGGTCATCGACTACAAGGACACCAAGCTGCTTGCGCGCTACACATCCGAGCGCGGCAAGATCGTGCCGTCGCGCATCTCGGCCGTTTCGGCCAAGAAGCAGCGCGAGCTGGCTGTTGCCATCAAGCGGGCACGGTTCCTTGCCCTGATGCCTTACGTGACCTCGTAACGTCGCGGCAAGCAAAGGAGAGATTGGACAATGGAAATCATTCTGCTTGAACGCGTCGAGAAGCTCGGCCAGATGGGCGATGTCGTGAAGGTGAAGCCGGGCTACGCCCGCAACTTCCTGCTGCCGCAAGGCAAGGCCCTTCGCGCCAACAAGAACAACCTCGAGCGTTTCGAAACCGAAAAGGCCCAGCGTGAAGCTGACAACCTGTCCCGCCGTAGCGAGGCAGAGACCGAAGCCGGCAAGATGGACGGCCTCGCCGTCAGCATGGTTCGCGCCGCTTCGGAAATGGGTCAGCTCTTCGGATCCGTTACCTCGCGCGACATCGCCGAGGCGGTGACCGAGGCCGGCTTCACCATCACCCGCAACCAGGTGGTGATGGAAAAGGCCATCAAGACACTCGGCCTTCACGACACGCGCCTGCGCCTTCATCCCGAAGTATCGGTCACAGTCACGGTCAACGTCGCGCGTTCGCTCGACGAGGCGAAGACCCAGCTGGAGACCGGTGTCGCCGTCACCGGCATGATCGATGACGATGATGACGACATGGATGCCGGTTACGAGGCCGAGGCAGCCGCCGAAGCCGCACCAGCCGACGAGGCCGCAACCGAGGAAGCCGCTTCCGAAGAGGCACCGGCCGAAGAAGCACCGGCCGAAGAGGCAGCCGCCGAGGAAAGCGACGAGGCATAAGCCTTGTTATCACGACAAGATTGAAAAGCCGGGGTTCGCCCCGGCTTTTTTCGTTTCACCGGAATTTTTTGCACTTATCCCCGATACCCACAGATTTAACATGACGCTCTTGCGGAATGCTTTTGCTAGGCTGACGCCATGTCCGAAGAGTCAGCCAACATCGAAACCTTTCCTGCCGCCGTCGATCCTGCGTCCGGTCTCGCCGCCGCACGCAAGATGCCGCACAACCTGCCTGCGGAGCAGAACCTTCTTGGCGCGCTGCTTATCGACAATGACATCATGGAGAAGATCGACGACCGCCTCCGTGCGGAACATTTCTACGATCCGCTCCATGGCCGCATCTTCGCCACCATGATGCGCATGATCGACCGCGGGCAGCTGGCGAACCCGGTCACCCTGAAAAGTTTCTTCAGCGGCACCGATGACGGGCCGGACGGCGCCATCGAGGATTATCTGGGCGAGCTTGCCGACGGCGTCATCAGCCTTGCACAGTCGGCAGACTACGCCGTCACCATCTATGAGGCGCATCTGCGGCGCGAGCTGATCCGCATCGGCGACGACGTGATCGAGGACGCCATCCACCCCGATGTCGATCTTTCGGCCACGAAGCAGATCGAGACGGCCGAAGCGAAACTCTTCCAGCTTGCCGAAAGCGGAGAGGCCGGAGCCGGCCTTCGCAATTTCGAGAGCGTGACGGCGGCTGCGGTGAACATGGCTGCCATTGCGCGCAAGTCGGATGGAGGCCTGTCCGGCGTCAGCACCGGCCTGACCGACCTCAACGCGAAGATGGGCGGCCTTCACCGGTCGGACCTGATCATCCTTGCCGGCCGCCCCGGCATGGGCAAGTCGGCGCTGGCGACAACCATGGCCTTCCACTCGGCGACAACAACGCGCACCGGCGAGGAAGCAAGGCCGGTGGCGTTCTTCTCGCTCGAGATGTCGGCCGAACAGCTGGGCACACGTATCTTGAGCGAGCGCGCAAGGATCGATTCCAACGCCATCCGCCAGGGCGATCTCAACGCCGAGGAGTTCGACAGGCTGGTTGAGGTCAGCAACCAGCTGTCCGTCGCGCCCTTCTATATCGACGACACGCCGTCGCTGTCGGTCTCGCAGGTGGCGAGCCGCGCGCGCCGGATGAAGCGCACCGGCGGGCTTGGCCTGATCGTCGTCGACTATCTGCAGCTGCTGACGCCGCAGCTCGGCGTGAAGTCAGAGAACAGGGTGCAGGAAATTTCCAACATCAGCCGATCGCTGAAGGCCATTGCCAAGGAACTGGACGTTCCGGTGCTGGCGCTCTCGCAGCTTTCACGGGCTGTCGAACAGCGCGAGGACAAGCGCCCGAACCTGTCCGACCTGCGTGAGTCCGGGTCGATCGAGCAGGACGCCGATGTCGTGCTGTTCATCTATCGCGAGGAATATTACCTGAACAAGAAGGATCCGGAGCGCGACGCCCGCGAGACCGAGGAACAGTTCAACGCCAAGAACGACGCTTTCATGGCGAGGCTGCAGGCCGCCGAGAACAAGGCCGAGGTCATTATCGCCAAGCAGCGTCACGGCCCCGTCGGTTCCATCAATGTTCATTTCGAGAAGAGCTTCACGCACTTCAGCGACCTGACGGATGACAGCCGGGTTCCCGATCACTTCTGATATGAGGGGCGGTCTCCATGCGCGATGACAATCCCGACTTCGGCACCGCCGACAGCCTGATCACCATCGATATCGACGCCATCACGGGCAACTGGCGCATGCTGGATGCGCGCAATGGCGATGACACCGAAACGGCGGCCGTGGTCAAGGCTGACGGATATGGCCTCGGCGCGGCGATCCTGGCGCCACGCCTTGCGGATGCCGGATGCCGGACCTTCTTTGTGATGTCACTGGCCGAGGCGGTTACAATCCGGCGCGCGCTGGATGACGCCGGATATGCCGAAACGCGCGTCTTTACGCTCAGCGGCTGTCACCCCGGACAGGAAGACGACTTCCTGGCCTTCCGGATCAATCCGGTGATCAACAATATCGAACAGCTGCGCCGGCTCGCCGCCACAGGCCGTGGCTGGGACGCCGCCATCCATGTCGATACCGGCATGACAAGGCTTGGGCTGGACCGCAGGGAGCTGGACACCCTCAAAACCATGATGGAAGACGCCGGGAAGGACGGCGACAACCCACTTGGCGCCGTCAACCCTTGCCTGCTGATGAGCCATCTGACGGCGTCGGAAGACCCGCATGACGATGCCAGCGCCCGTCAGCTTGCCGCCTTTACGAAACTTCGGGAGTTGTTTCCGGGCATCCCCGCCAGCCTTGGCAACAGCGGCGGCACATTGCTCGGCGGAGACTATCGCTTTGACATGACCCGCCCCGGGATCGCCCTCTATGGCCTGCATCCCGCCGGTATCGATGCCGAAGGCGTGCAGATGGAGGAGGCCGCCACCCTGACGCCTGCCGTCACCTGGCAGGCCCGCATCCTCCAGCATCGCACGGCGCTGGCCGGCGACAAGGTCGGATATAACGGCACCCATGTGCTGGACAGGGATTCGCGTATCGCCACCGTCGGGGTCGGATATGCGGATGGATATCCGCGCAGCCTCGGCAATCGCGCACAGGTCGAGATTGCCGGGCATCTGGCACCGGTTGTCGGCCGGGTCTCCATGGACAGCATCACCGTCGACGTCACCAGCATTGATGCGGGCAAGGTCGACGCGGCAGGCCATGCCACCCTGCTCGGCCCGGCCTATGGTCTTGCCCGGATGGCGCATGATGCCGGCACCATCGGCTATGAGATCCTTACCCAGCTCGGACAGCGGCCGAAACGGCGCTTCAAGGGTGGTCAAAAGGGGCAAACCGGGGCATAAATTGACCCGGGTGCCGCGTGGCACCGGTGCAGCCCGGGACCAGGAATGATCGCGTTTCTTCAGAATATCGGCCGGACAAGCCTCGCCTTCCTGGCGGCGATCGGTCGTATCGCGCTGTTCACAGCGGCGGCCATCCGCTGGACGTTTGTGCCGCCTTTCTATCTGCGCCAGCTGGGTCGGCAGATCCTCGATATCGGCTATTTCTCGCTTCCCGTGGTCGGATTGACGACGTTGTTCTCGGGCATGGTGCTGGCATTGCAGTCCTATACGGGTTTCGCCCGTTTCTCGGCCGAGGATACGGTGGCGACAGTGGTCGTGCTGTCGGTGACGCGCGAACTGGGACCGGTCCTTGCCGGACTTATGGTCGCCGGCCGCATCGGCGCCTCGATGGCGGCAGAGATCGGCACCATGCGGGTGACGGACCAGATCGACGCGCTGGATACGCTGTCCACCCGCCCGATGCAGTATCTGGTCGCGCCGCGCATTGTGGCCGGGACCATCTGCCTTCCGTTCCTTGTACTGGTCGGCGACCTGATCGGCGTCTTCGGCGGGTACCTTGTCGGTGTCTACCGGCTGGGGTTCAACCCGTCCGTCTATCTCAGCCGCACGCTGGAGTTCCTTGAATTCTCCGACGTCACGCTCGGCCTGATCAAGGCAGCCGTATTCGGCTTCCTGATCGCGCTGATGGGCTGTTATCACGGTTATCATTCAGGCCGCGGCGCAGAAGGCGTCGGCCGCGCCACCACCAATGCGGTGGTGTCCTCCTCGATCCTGATCCTGATCGCCAATTATATCGTCACAGCGCTGTTCTTCGGGTGATCGGGTCATGAGCAGCAAAGCAAAATCGCCAGCATCAAAGGCAGCAACTCCAAAAATCGTAATGAGCGGCGTCACCAAATCCTTTGGCGACAAGCAGGTGCTTCGCGGCATCGACATCGAGGTCGCGGCGGAGGAATCGCTTGCCATTATCGGCACGTCCGGATGCGGCAAGTCGGTCACGCTGAAATGCCTGCTGGGGCTGCTGCGCGCCGATGGCGGGTCGATCAAGGTCGATGGCGAGGAAATGATCCATGCCGGCCGCCACCAGCTCGAGTCAATGCGGCGCCGGTTCGGCATGACCTTCCAGTTCGGCGCGCTGTTCGATTCGCTGCCGATCTGGGAGAATGTCACCTTCCGCCTCCGCCAGCAGCAGACCATGACACGCCAGCAGGCACGTGACCTGGCGGCTGAGACCATCACGCAGCTTGGCCTTGCCGCACATGTGATTGACCAGTATCCGGCGGAACTGTCCGGCGGGATGCAAAAGCGCGTGGCGCTGGCGCGCGCCATTGCCGACAAGCCGGAAATCCTGCTGTTTGACGAGCCAACATCCGGCCTCGACCCGATCACCGGCGGCGTCATCGACAGGCTGATCCTCGACAGCGTCAGGCGGCTTGGCGCCACCGCGCTGACCATCAGCCACGACATGGCATCGGTCCGCCGGATCGCCGACAAGGTGGCGATGGTCCATAACGGTGTGATTATCTGGTGTGGCCCGGCCGAGGAGATGGATGACACCGGCATCCCGGAAGTCCACCAATTCGTGCACGGCCTTGCCGACGGCCCGTTGACCTTGGCCGCCCAGGCCGAGGCGCGGGGCGACTGATGGCGAAACCCTCGGTCAGCTATGTCTGCCAGCAATGTGGTGGCGCCCATCGCAAATGGTCGGGCCGCTGCGATCATTGCGGAGCCTGGAACACGCTTGTCGAGGAACGGATCGAGACACCGTCCGGGCCCGGCAAGAAAGTCGCAGGCCGGCGAATCGACATGCAGCCGCTTGCCACCAGCGCCGACACCCCGCCACCGCCGCGCATGAAAACCGGGCTTGGCGAGTTCGACCGCGTGTCCGGCGGCGGGCTGGTCAAGGGCTCGGCAACGCTGATCGGCGGTGATCCTGGGATCGGCAAATCGACTTTGCTGCTGCAGCTTGTCTGCCGGCTTGCCGCCGCAGGCGCACGCGCCGCTTATGTCTCCGGCGAGGAGTCGGCAGAACAGGTCCGCATGCGGGCCCGTCGTCTCGGCCTTGGCGAGGCGAATGTCGAGCTCGCCACCGTGACCAACGCAGGCGACATCGCCGCCTCGCTGGGTGGTCCGGACGGGCCGGATGTGGTGGTGATCGACTCCATCCAGACGATGTATCTGCCGACCCTGGATTCGGCGCCGGGAACGGTCAGCCAGGTACGCGCCTCAGCGCAGGAACTGATCCGCGCCGCGAAAGGCCACGATGTCGCGCTTCTCGTGGTCGGGCATGTCACCAAGGACGGCGCCATCGCCGGGCCGCGCGTGCTGGAGCATATGGTCGATACAGTCCTCTATTTCGAAGGGGACCGGTCGCACCATTTCCGTATTCTTCGCGGGGTGAAGAACAGGTTTGGCGCGACCGACGAGATCGGCGTCTTCGAAATGGTCGAAACCGGCCTTGCCGAGGTTCCGAACCCGTCGGAACTGTTCCTCGCCGACAGACGTGACGAGGTCACCGGCGCGGTTGTGTTCGCCGGCATCGAGGGCAGCCGGCCCGTGCTGGTCGAGATCGAGGCACTCGTCGCCCCGTCCACCCTCGCCTCGCCCCGCCGCAATGTCGTTGGCTGGGACGGCAGCAGGCTGGCGATGCTGACCGCCGTTCTGGAAGCACGGTGCGGCGTGCCGCTTTCCGGACGCGACATTTTCCTGAATGTGGCCGGTGGCCTGAAGATTTCAGAGACTGCCGCGGACCTGGCTGTCGCTGCCGCCCTGATTTCGTCGGTCAGTGGCCGTCCGGCGCCGCCCAGAAGTGTGTTCTTCGGCGAGGTCGCCCTGTCGGCGGAACTGCGCCAGGTGGCCCAGGCCGACGCGCGTCTGAAGGAAGCGGCGAAGCTGGGCTTCGACATGGCGGTGATGCCGAAACCGCGCAAGAAACTCGGTGCGCCGGCAGGACTGTCAATCGCTCAGCCCTCGACGCTTGCCGAGTTGATCGAGATCATGGGCGGTGTAACATGAAGCTGACAGCCGCCCTCGAGGACCAGTCTTATGGGTTTTGATCTCGCCGCCCTCAACATCGTCGATTTCGTGGCGATTATCGTACTCGTCGTGTCCGGCGGACTGGCCACGCTCAGGGGTATGACACGCGAAATCATGGGGCTGGCCGGCTGGCCGATCTCGATTGTCGCGGCAAGGCTGAGCGCACCGTATCTGGAGCCCTTGCTGACCGACCTGATCCGCGTCGAAGGCATCAGCCAGGCGCTTGCCTGGGGCATTCCCTTCATCGTTGTCGTCGTCCTCTGGTTCGCCTTTTCCTCGCTGGTCTCGCCGGGTCTCAGCAAGGCCGGGCTCGGCGGCCTCGACCGTTGGCTCGGCTTCCTGTTCGGCCTGATCCGCGGCTTTGTCATCGTGCTTGTGATCTATGCCAGCGCCGTCGTCGCAGCCGAGGGCGAGGACAATCTTCCCGGGCTGGTCACAGACGCCCAGATCACACCGGCATTGCGGGAAAGCGCCCATCTGATGTCCGGTGTCCTGCCGCCGGACATGCGTGAACAGCTGATCGAGAACCTTCCCGACGCGTCGGAAACAACCGAGGAGCTGCAGGAAGCCGGAGAGGCCGTGAGCGAGCGCATTGAAGATGCTGCGTCGGATAACAATGATGGATCGGGCGGCGGGCTTAACCTGCTGCAGGACGAAGGCGGCAACTGACCGTGTCGGCGGGGTCAGCCGGCGCTTGATTTAGCGGGGATTTTCCCCGATACCAAAGGCGGCGCGCAACCGTGCCGCCATACATGTTCCAGAGGACAACAGAGTGCGGGTTTCCAGCTATGGCAGGGCGTGAAGACGAGCCGTTAACAGGATACGATCCTCTTGACTGCTTTCACGAGGAATGCGGCGTCTTCGGCGTCTTCGGAAGCGACGAGGCCTGCGTGCTCACAGCGCTCGGCCTTCATGCGCTTCAGCACCGAGGTCAGGAAGCCGCCGGCATCGTCAGCTATGACGGAGATGCCTTTCACGCGCACCGCGCGCTTGGCCATGTCGGTGACAATTTCGGCGCCGACTCGCCGCAGATGGCCCGGCTCCGCGGCCACGCCGCCATCGGCCACAACCGTTACTCGACAAGCGGCAACATCAATCCACTGATGGAAATCCAGCCGTTTTCGTCCGAACTTGCCTTTGGCGGATTCGCACTGGCCCATAACGGCAACCTGACAAACGCCAGCCGGCTGCGCGCGTCATTGATCGAGACCGGCAGCCTGTTCCAGTCATCCTCCGACACCGAGGTCATCGTGCATCTTGTGGCCCGCTCCCATCAGGCCGATGTGACCGGCAGGCTTGTCGATGCGCTGAAGCAGATCGACGGCGCCTATTCTCTCGTCTGCGTCGCCGATGACATGCTGATCGGGGTGCGCGACCCGCACGGGGTGCGGCCGTTGATCCTTGGCAAGCGTGACGACACCTGGCTTCTGGCGTCTGAATCCTGCGCCCTCGACATCGTCGGCGCCACCGTCGTGCGCGATCTTGAGCCCGGCGAGATGCTGATCATCGACAAGAACGGCGTCCGCAGCGAGATGCCGTTCCAGCAGGTCGCGCCGAGGTTCTGTGTCTTCGAATATGTCTATTTCTCGCGCCCGGATTCGATCGTCGAGGGACGCGGCGTCTATCACGCCCGCAAGGCCATTGGCGGCGAGCTGGCAAGCGAGTCCCACATCGATGCCGACCTGATCATCCCGGTTCCCGATTCCGGCGTACCGGCGGCGCTTGGCTATGCGGAAAAATCGGGGGTTCCCTTCGACCTCGGGATCATCCGCAACCATTATGTCGGCAGGACCTTTATCCAGCCGACGCAGAAAGGCCGCACCGATTCGGTGAAGCTGAAGCACAACGCCAATCCGGCGGCGGTCAAGGGCAAGCGGATCGTGCTTGTCGATGATTCGATCGTGCGCGGCACCACGTCGCGCAAGATCGTGACGATGATGCGCAATGCCGGCGCCGCGGAAGTGCATATGCGCATCGCCAGCCCGCCAACCACGCACCCCTGCTTCTATGGGGTCGACACGCCAAGCCAGGACCAGCTGATCGCGGCACGCATGACCGTCGACGAGATTGCCGCCGAGATCGGCGTGGACAGCCTCGCCTTCATCACGGTCGACGGCATGTACAAGGCCATCGGCGACATGGCCCGCAACGAGGACCAGCCGCAGTTCTGCGATGCCTGTTTCACCGGCGACTACCCGATCCGGCTTGCTTCCGGGCTCAGCGCGAAACGTGTCTCGCACGGGGGTTCGCAATAATGGGCGGTGGTTCTGTCGATCTGTCGGGCAAACTTGTCCTTGTGACCGGTGCCACACGCGGGATCGGACGGGCGGTTGCGATAGCGGCCGCGGCGGCCGGCGCTGAACTGATCATCACCGGGCGGACGGTCGGGGCGCTGGAAGAGGCTGACGACGCCATCCGCGCGGCCGGCGGCCGGTCCACCATGGTCGAGCTGGATATGAAGGACACACCGGCCATTCCGCGCCTTGCCGCGGCGATTGCCGGGCGGTGGGAACGGCTCGACGGATTTGTTGCCAACGCCGCCATGCTGCCGGCGCTGACACCTGTCACGCATCTGACGCCCGAAGCATGGGACGAGTCTGTTGCCGTCAACCTGACCGGGCAATGGCACATGATTCGCGCCCTCGACCCGTTGCTGCGTGCCTCGCCGGCCGGCCGGGCGGTTCTTGTCACATCCGGTGCCGCTGTTGGAAGCCGCCCCTTCTGGGGTCCCTATGCGGCAACCAAGGCGGCGCTCGAAGCTGTGGGACGGTCATGGGCTGGCGAAAGCGAGCAGACGAACCTGCGGATCAATATGCTGAACCCCGGCGGCACGGCGACAAAGATGCGCGCCTCGGCATTTCCAGGCGAGAATCCCGAGACACTTCCCTCGCCCGAGGACATCGCGCCTGCTTTCCTGGCGCTGCTGGCGACCGACTGCACGCATCATGGCGAGCTGGTCGATGCACGGGCGATGCTTGGCCTCTGATCAGCGATCCTTGTAGCGATCCGGCAGAATGCCGGCGCGTTGCGCCCGGTCCATCGGCGCGGCATGCCCCAGCATTTCTGCCGCCAGCGTCTCGCCAAGAAGCGGCGCCAGGGTAAACCCGCGCGCGCCGAGCCCGCCAAGGACCCATATGCCCTCGGCAAGTTTTCCGGCAACAGGCCGCCTGTCGGGCAGGCTTGCCCGGCGCCGGACGCGCGAGCCAAACGCTTCCGGAGACGGGCTGGCCATCCAGCTCTGCCAAGTCTCTGGCAACAGGCCGAGATTGTGCTCATGGCCGGTCCGGACATCCTGCTGTTGCTTCGTGAAGGTTGCGCCAAGATCGCGGAGCCCGTCCAGCGCAGGTGTCAGATAACCGCCAAAGCTCACCCCGTTCGACAACTCATGATTTAGCGGCGTGGCCGCAACAGGCACATGGCTGACCTGCCCGTATGACTGTTCCAGAGGCAACAGGTCGCCACTCAACGCCATCATCTGACCAAGATCCGCGCCGGACGCCAGAACCACCGCATCCGCTTGCCGCTGCCGGCCGTCCTTGGCCGCGATCAGCAGACCATCCTCGCCGGCGTCGATCGAGGCCACCTCAAAACCCGAAACCAGCTGCGTGTCCCCCATCAGACAGGGCAGCAGCATGTCCGGCCTGATGACGCGGCCAAACGGGTAGACAATCGCGCTGCCGCTCTCGTCAACACTGGCGGGCAAATCTTCAGGGCCGGCGGCGCGAAGCAGATCAACCGGCCAGGCCTGGCCGCGGAACACGTGATGGCGCGCGGCCATCCGTTCCGGCGCGTCAAGAGCGAGGACACCCTTGGCCATGGTCGCGCCCGACAGGTCGGACAGCCGCGCCGCAAAGGACAGGCAGGCGGCGGACAAACGGCTCATCGCATTGTGATCAACCGTCAGCCGCGGGCTCTGCAGCGCCATGCGATTGCCGGACGCCCCTTCCCCGATCCCGGTTCCGGTCTCGAGCAACACGACCTCTGCCCCGCGACGGCGCAGACCCGCGGCCGCGGCCGCGCCGGCAATGCCGCCGCCAATCACCGCAATGCGGGATGGCGGCATCGGCTGGTCGTCCCGATCTCCGCTTCGCCTGCCCCGGATCATCTGCCGCTTGCGCCCGTAGCCCGGAACCCGCTCAACGGCGAATCCGGCCACCTCGAGGCTGCGGCGCACATCGCCTGCCGCCGTGAAACTTGCAAGAGAGCCACCGGGCCTTGTCAGCCTGCCGACATGAAACATGTTTTCGGCTGTCCACATGGACGGGTTGCGGGCCGGCGCGAACCCGTCGAGGAACCAGCAATCCGCCCTGAAATCCAGCGACGGCAGCATATCGCCGATTTCGCCGTAATGCAGATGCAGCGTCAGCCGCCCACCACACAGCTGGACAAGATGATACCCCGGCCAGCGGGGCGGCAGGGCCGCACGAAGAGCCGCCGCCTCTGCCGCAACGGCGGTGAAGGACGCATGCGCCTGTTCCATCTGTTCAGCTGTCAGGGGGAACCCTTCGAACGAGATATAATCGAGGCGCAATTCCGGATGACGGTTCATTTCCGCCATCACAGCAAGAAGGTTGAGGCCGGTGCCGAACCCTGTTTCCGCGATGGTCAGATGGCGTAATTCTCGCATCCGGGCCGAAAGGCCGTTGCCGTCGAGGAAGACGTGCCGGCTTTCCGCCAGGCCGTCATCGGCATTGTAGTAGCCATCGTCGAACGCGGCCGCGAACGGCACCCCGTCCCGGAAAGCCAGATCGGCCCGGGGCAGGTCGTAATCGGCACCAAGATGCGGTGACTGTGCTGCCATCGGCGGTGTTCCGGGATGTATCGACACAAGACCGGATGGCGCAAAGGTTACCCTCGGGTATCATCGGGTCATCCGTAATGATTGGGGTTATATCAGAGTTCGCACGGATTACGTCAGCAAATAAGCCGATATGGTGCGCGCCATGTTTGACTTCCTTGCACTGGCAATCATGCGCCAGTTCGTTATCTGCGGAACCCTCGACCTGACACTTGCCAACGGGTCAGGACACCAGCTGCAAGGCCGCAGCCCCGGTCCGCATGCCAGCATAACAATCCATGACCGGGCAACGTTTCTGCGCCTTGTCACCAAGCCGGACCTTGCCTTTGGCGAGGCCTATATGGATGGCCGGATTTCGACAGGCAATGGCGGCATCGACGCGCTGATGGAGCTGCTGATGCTGAATTCGCGTCACTGGTCGAGGCACTGGGCCGGCCGTTTGACGCTGCGCTTCGGCAATTGCCTCGCCTGGCTGCGGCATCTCAACCCACGCTGGCGCTCCAGACGCAACGTAGCCCACCATTACGACCTGACGGACGAGCTGTTCGAGACGTTTCTTGACCCGCGTCGCCAATATTCCTGCGCCTATTTCCACCGCCCTGACGACAGTCTCGAGACGGCTCAGGAAACCAAGCTGGCGCGGCTTGCCGCCAAGCTGAACCTGCAGCCGGGACAAAGCGTTCTCGATATCGGATGCGGCTGGGGCGGGCTTGCCATGGCGATGACGGAATGCCGCGAGAATCTGTCCGTGACCGGCATTACCCTGTCCGAACGCCAGCTTGCCCATGCGCGGAAAACAGCAGCCGAGCACAGTCTTGAAGACAGGCTGGATTTCGCACTGCGCGATTACCGCGACCAGGGTGGCGCGTTCGACCGGATCGTGTCGGTCGGCATGCTAGAACATGTCGGCCCTGCAGACGTGCCCGCCTATTTCCGGACGGTGAGGCGCCTGCTGGCTCCCGGCGGCGTGGCCGTGATCCACAGCATTGCGGTTCATGACCGAGCCGCCCCGGTAAACAGATGGATGACCAGATACATCTTTCCGGGGGGTCACCTTCCTTCACTGCCCCAGCTTGTCCGCGCCGCAGAGGCAGGCGGGCTGAAGATTCTCGATATGGAGATCATGCGCGGCCACTACGCCGAGACACTGCTCCACTGGCGGATGCGTTTTCTGTTGAACAGGGACCGGATCACCGCGCTCTATGACGAACGTTTTGTGCGGATGTGGGAATTCTACCTTGCCGGATGCGAATATTTTTTCCGGTGCCAGCATGGTATGGTCGTCCAGCTTCAGCTTTCCGACGATCATCAGGCCGTACCGGAGAGTCGGGACTACATCACCGAACTGGAAACCGAATTCAGGGACAGGCTGTGTCGGAACGACCATTCTGGAAAGAAAAGAGCCTCGGCGACATGACACCGGCCGAATGGGAATCGCTGTGTGACCGCTGCGGCAAGTGCTGCGTGCTGAAGCTCGAGGACAGCGATACGGGCGAGATTCATTACACCGATGTGGCATGCCGTCTTCTTGATTGCGGCAACGCATCCTGCACCAATTACCCGGACCGGAAGAGATATGTGCCCGACTGCATCACCCTGAGCCCTGACAATCTGGAGTCACTGCCGTGGATGCCCGAAAGCTGCGCCTATCGCATCCTGCATGAGGGAAAGAGCCTGTCGGCATGGCACCCGCTTCTGAGCGGCGATGCCGACAGCACGCGCAAGGCCGGCAAATCTGTGGCAGGCCGCGTGTTCCCGGAAGATTCGGTTCCGGTCGGCGATCTGATCGACCACATCACCACCTGGGACGGGGATACCGAACGATGAGCCGCTGGAACTGGATATTGATCGGATTGCTGACGGCGCTGGCCATCGCCACGATCTGGAACGCCGAAACCGGCGGGCCGAAGAAACACTGGCACCGTTGCAAGGAATCACTGGTCACACAGGTCTTCACAGGCGCCTGCACGCTCCGGATCGGCGGCGAAACCACCCCAACCTGACCGGATCAGGCGCCGAACAGCTTTTTCCATTCCTCGTCGGACAGCGAGCGCAGGTCTTCACGCCATTCCGCACCGACCTTCATCCCGCGCTGCACGGCAGGCCGTGCGAACATGGTCTTACGCCAGCGCACGACATTGGGGTAATCCTCGATCGTCACATGCTGGCGTTCATAGGTGCGGGTCCAGGGGAAGATGGCGATGTCCGCGACAGAATAGTCGCCGGCCACATACTCACGCCCTTCAAGCTGACGGTCCAGCACGCCGTAGAGGCGGTTTGCCTCGTTGCTGTAGCGGTTGATCGCGTAATCCACTTTTTCCTGCGCATAGAAATTGAAATGGTGCGCCTGGCCGAGCATCGGGCCGAACCCGCCCATCTGCCACATCAGCCACTCCATCACGGTCTTGCGGCCGGTTCCGGACACCGGCATCAGCTTGCCGGTCTTTTCAGCGAGATAGAGCAGGATCGCGCCTGATTCGAAGATGCCGACAGGCTCGCCGCCATCGGCGTCGCGGTCGATGATGGCCGGTATTCTGTTGTTCGGGCTGAACGCCAGAAATTCGGGCTTGAACTGGTCACCCTGACCGATATTGACCCGGTGGACGTCGTACTCCAGCCCGAGTTCCTCAAGCGCAATGGAAATCTTGTGCCCGTTTGGTGTCGGAGCGTAGTGGAGTTCAATCATGTGGTGATCCAATATCTGCGGGTCTGTCGGCGCGGCTGGTTCAAGGAACGTCGCTCGCGCGGTTGTAATATAGAGACGCTCATATCATGTTCCAACATGACGCAGGGAAATAAGCCTCCTGTCCAAAACGGGAATCGAACATGTTTTTTCTACCGATGCAGCACAAGGCGGCCGGGCTGTCTCACAATCCGCTGAAAGCCATCGTCTCGCCGCGCCCCATAGCATGGGTGTCGTCGCGCGGCGCGGACGGCAGTATCAATCTGGCGCCATACAGCTTTTTCAATGCCGTGTCCGAAGACCCGGCAATGCTGTTTTTCAGCGCCGAGGTGCTTGCCGGCGGCCAGCGCAAGGACAGTCTCCGCAACATCGAGGAAACAGGCGAGTTCACCGTGAATGTGGTTGGCGAGGCGCAGTTTGACGCGATGAATATCTCCTCCGGCAATTTCCCATACGGCGACAATGAATTCATCCATGCCGGCCTCGAGATGGTGGCGTCCGAAACGGTGGCAACACCCCGCGTCGGCGGCGCCGCGGCGGCCATGGAATGCAAGCTGCACGACACAATCCAGCTGCCACGCAATTCTGACGACAGGGGATATGTGATGGTGATCGGGACAATAACAGGCATCCATGTTGATGACGACGTGGTCGTCGATGGCAAGATTGCCTATGACCGGTTCGTTCCGGTCAGCCGGCTCGGCTATCGCGACTACGGACGCGTGACAGATATTTTTGAAGCCGTGCGACCGTCCGACTGATCGTCCCGGGTGGTCAACGTTTGGCAGTCAGCGCTGTGTGCAGCTCAGGATGCTGGCGCCGACATATCCCAGAAGTTCCGAAGGCTCGAAATCGAGCAACAGGATACGGTCTTCGGCCGGGATCACCGCCTGAAAGGGAAGCATGCCCGTCTCGACCTTCTGGCCGTCGAGAAACGCCATGCGCACGGTGACCGGCTGCTTCGGATCGAAAGTCGGCTTTTCACGGGCTGATTTCCGGTCGCCCTCGCCTTCGACGTGAAGATTCAGCCCCCCGTCAAAAAGCGTTACTTTTGATTCCGGCCCACCGTAAAGCGGGGTCGCAACGGCAATGTTCAGACGCTCAAGCTGGCGGCAGTTCGTTGGCCGTCCAAGGCTCTGGATGGCCTGCATGATCTGCGCCGGCGTGACCCCGCGCGCGATCTTTTTGGTGACCAGCGCCTTCAGCTGGGCATTGCTTCCCTGTGCCAGGTCATCGACCTTGTTCTTCGCTTTCGCCTCGGCAAGCTGTGTCTCGAGCCGCTGCACGTTGGTGCTGAGCTCGGCGATCTGCTGGTTGTTTTCAAACAAGGCGCGCTCGGCTTCGGCCCGAAGGCTGCCGGTCTCGGCATGGCCCCACAGCCAGCCAAGCCAGAGAACACCGCCGACAACGAAGACGCGCAGCATCAGCGAGATGTAGCCCTTCATCTCGCGCCGCCGATATCTTTCGCGTGTTTCGAAAAAATCCATGCTGTTTGACTGCCCGTTCTTCGGATGCATTTTTATTATGGCGCAGATCAATACATTACCTTTCATAAAAGGCAAGATTGAGACGGCCGTCTTACTTGAAGCCTGCCCTTGGACTGGGGCAGGATATGCTTATGCCTGAACCTTCAAAATCCAACTCGCGCGGCGCCCGCCGCACACAACAGCCCGGGCGCGCCTGGCAACGCATGCTCAGCGGCCGCAGGCTCGACATTCTCGACCCCTCGCCGATGGATGTAGAGATCATCGACATCGCGCACGGCCTTGCGAGGGTCAGCCGCTGGAACGGCCAGACAAAAGGCCTGTACCCGATGTCGGTGGCGCAGCACTCGGTCATGGTCGAGAGATTCGTGTCGCAGAACGCGCCCAAGCTCGATACCAGATGGCGGCTTGCAGCCCTGTTGCATGATGCGCCTGAATATGTGATCGGCGACATGATTACCCCGTTCAAATACGCGCTCGGCGGAATCTACCGCGAGATCGAATCACACCTCTCCGAGGCGATCCACATCCGGTTTGGCCTGCCTGCCGTTCTGCCGGAACCCGTGTCCAAGGCCATCAAGCGCGCCGACCGGATGGCGGCATGGCTGGAGGCAACACAGCTTGCGGGGTTCAGCAAGGAAGATGCCGCGAAGATACTGCAACGCCCGCGCGGCACGCCGGATGAGTTCCGGTTGCGGCCCGTGCCACCGCAACAGGCGGCAGACATGTTTCTGAAACGCTTCAGGCTTCTTGGCGGGGAACGGAGCTGAATACTCCTAGTTTACGCTGCTGACCGAACGGGACATGGCCGGCTTGCCCTTTCCGTTCTCGCTCTTGTCACGGCCGCCGACGAAACCCTGAGGGGACGGCTCGGCCGGCTTGTCCGGATCATCCTCGACATGAACCGAGTTCAAAAGCGCGCCTGCACGCTGGATCAGGCTAAGCGCGTCGTCGAGAACGGCGACAGCGCGCGCCGTGTTGACGTCGTTCAACTGCGCGTTCTTCTCGAACATCTCCCACGTCAGCGTATTGAGTTGGTCGTTGACGCGAACAAGACGCGACTTGCCACGCCGTCTCAGAACACGAATTTTGCTGCTGCGGGTCTGCGCCATCGGGGTACTCCACCAAAAATGAGTTGGCGCTAATATACAGAAATTTAACGAATGGCCCAAATGGTCAAAGTCAGGCTGCTAGCGGACCACGCGAACGGGCGAATTGCGGCGGTGTTGCCGCTTCAGTTTTCTGGCCTTTGTTATGGCTTTGGCCTGACCAAGTGTCATGCAGTCGGGGCAGACGCATTTTCCTGCAAGATCAAAGGACTGCCGCATATTGGGCAATTCCATGCACCAGCAGTGATCCTTGCCGGGTGGCGCGCCGCAATTGAATTGCGTCCCGCATTCATCGCAAGTGAGCTTCTGCATCGGCACGGCTCCTGTTTCCTATGGTCGAATCGTGGCCTGAAACGCGGATATTCACAAGTCGAAAAAGGCGATGGCCTGCATCAACTCCTGGTCCTCTGAAACCCACCTCGGTCCTTCGGTCGCGTTACGATCGACTGGCTGTTGAAAGGCAACCGTTTTTGCCGGATCAGAAAAAAAGAACAATCTGGCAACATGCCGCTTACCAATTTGTCAGGATCAGTCCCGGATTTCACAATTTTCCGGCTGGTACCCTCCAAAAAAATATATGACGATATGCTTATGAAACATGCGTTTTTCAGAAAGATGGGTTTCGGGCTTGGCCCCGATGATGAAATTCCGGCCGATCCGGTCGCCTGGGCCGAGAAACAGGTCGAAACTGTGCCTGACATGTCGTGGCCTGGCGACATTCCGACCGCCAAGGAATTGCTCGATCAGCGCGCGACTTTCGTCTATCAGGACCGCCGCGTGTTGCGGAAGAAATACAAGAACGACCGCAAAGCCTACAAGGACGCCAAAACGCAGCTGCGATGGCAAACCGGCGAGAAATATTATGAAAGCCTGGAGATCGCGATCCGGCATCACACGGCGCTGAATTCCGGCGCGCCGGTATTCGAACGGCTGTGGATGTTCTGGCACAACCATTTCGCCATCGCCGAAAAGGACATGCTCGGCTGCTGGAATACTGGCGCCTACACCCGCGAAGTCATTCGCCCGAACATGTGTGGCAGTTTCACCGATCTGGTAAAGGCGGTCACGACCTCATGGACGATGATTGCCCATCTCGACAACAGCGAATCGGTCGGCCCGAACTCCAAGCGGGGCAGATGGAAGCGCGAAAGAGGCGAGGTTGCGACGGTCAACGAGAACCATGCACGCGAGTTGCTGGAGCTTCACACCGTGTCGCCAGCGGCGGGATATACGCAGAAGGACGTCGTCGCGCTGTCCTATGTCATGGCGGGCTGGGAAAACCGCTGGTCCAAGAAGCGCGAGGAATGCAACCCGGTCCATTTCGAGCCGAAGAGCCATGAGCCCGGCAATCATGTGGTCATGGGCAAACGCTACAAGCAGCGCGGCCTGAGCGCCAAGTCCAAGCTGACAGACGTCATCGAGGACCTCTGCGCACATCCCAGCTGCGCCGAATTCGTCTCGACAAAGCTCGTACGCCATTTTGTGACCGATGATGTCACCCCGGAGATGGTCCAGCCCGTCATTGATGCCTGGACAAAGAGTGACGGCGATCTGCCGACGGTCTACAAGGCGTTGATCAGGGTTGTTTACGAGCATACGGGAACGCACAGGAAGTTCCTCAATCCGGAAGTCTGGTTCCTGCAGAGCGTCAAGGTAACGGGTGCCTCCTGGCCACCGACACCCGACCAGATGGCCTATGATTTCAAGCAAAGGCCCACCGGCAAGCCGAACAGGCCGAAATCAATCATGTACGGGCTTGGCCATCACCCCTACCGGCCGTCGCAGCCGAACGGCTGGCCCGACACAGAGGCCGAATGGCTTTCACCGGAGTTGCTGATCCGAAGGCTTGCGATGGCCCGCCGCATATCACGGGACTCCATCAAGGTGCCGGTCATGCATATCAGCATTCCAAAAAATTTCGACAACGCCAACGAAGTGTCGGCTTACATGAAGAAGATCAAGGAGGCCAATAACCGCTTCTACGACAGTCCCAGCGACGCGCAATTCCTTCTCCCAAGCGAATGGATGTTGAAAGTATGACTATGAACAGACGTGAATTCATCACCGCATGCGGATCGCTGACACTGGTCGGCTCACCCTTGTTCAATGCTCGCGCCGCCGGAATTTCGAAGCGCAATCTGGTGATCATCATGCTCCGCGGCGGAATGGACGGGCTTACTGCCGTCCAGCCACGTGACAAGGCGATGGAGCGGGCCCGGCCGGACATCCTCGTCCAGGAAGCGAAAAAGCTGACGTCGGACTTCAACCTTCATCCGCGCCTGGAAACATTCTACGAATGCTGGAAGGAAGGCACGGCGTCGGTTTTCCATGCCACCTCGATTCCCTATACCGGCCGCTCTCATTTTGACGGGCAGAACCTCATGGAAACCGGCGCCCACGTCGCCTATTCCGAAA
>WTIL01000019.1:11715-39642 GCA_011522725.1 Rhodospirillaceae bacterium | reverse complement strand
ACCAGCTTGCCGAGGTGAAAATAGGCCGTACGCTGTGACACCCGCGCCGCCTGCTGCATGGAGTGGGTCACGATCACGATGGTGAACTGGCTGCTCAGCTCGTCGATCAGCTCCTCGATTCTTGCCGTCGCGATCGGATCCAGTGCCGAGCATGGCTCGTCCATCAGGATCACCTCCGGGCTCACGGCAATGGCCCGGGCGATGCACAGGCGCTGCTGCTGGCCACCCGACAGGCCGGTTCCAGGCTGCTGCAGCCGGTCCTTCACCTCGTTCCAGAGACCGGCGCGCTCCAGCGACATCTCCACAATCTCGTCAAGCTCGGCACTGCCGGCAGCGAGGCCGTGAATCCGCGGTCCGTAGGCGACATTGTCATAGATCGACTTCGGGAACGGATTCGGTTTCTGGAACACCATGCCGACCCGCGCGCGAAGCGGCACAACATCGACGTCCGGCGCATAGATATTCTTGCCGTCCAGCGCGATCTCGCCCTCGATACGGCAGATGTCGATGGTGTCATTCATCCGGTTCAGGCAACGCAGGAATGTCGACTTGCCGCAGCCGGAAGGGCCGATGAAGGAAATGACCTGCTTTTCGGCAATATCGAGCGTGACCCGGTCGATTGCCTGCTTGTCGCCGTAGAAGACATTCACGTCACGCGCCGTAATGCGCGGATTGTCGACAAAGACATTGCCGACGGTCTCGTCGGGGAGCGCGGCGGATACGAGGGTTTCAGTCTTGCCTTGCTGGTTCATGACCGGCATTTCCATTTCAATAATTCGCAGATGGCATGGTTACCACCGGCGTTCGAGTTTCTTGCGAATGATGATCGCCGCCGCGTTCATCAGGATCAGAAAAGCGAGCAGCACCATGATAGCGGCACTCGTCTTCAGGATAAACATGCGTTCGGCAAAGTCGGCCCACATGAAGATCTGCACCGGCAGCACCGTTCCCGGATCGGTAACGCTTCCCGGCACGTCGACGATGAAAGCCACCATGCCGATCATCAGCAGCGGTGCGGTCTCGCCAAGCGCCTGGGCCATGCCGATGATGGTGCCGGTCAGCATGCCCGGCATCGCCAGCGGCACGACATGATGCAGCATCGTCTGCATCCGTGATGCCCCGACACCAAGCGCGGCATCGCGAATGCTCGGCGGCACGGCGCGGATCGCGGCCCGCGACGAGATAATGATGGTAGGCAGGGTCATCAGCGCCAGCACCACCCCGCCAATCAGCGGAATCGAGCGCGGCATGCCGAAAATGCCGATAAAGATCGCAAGGCCAAGAATGCCGAAGACGACGGATGGCACCGCAGCCAGATTGTTGATGTTGATCTCGATCAGTTCGGTGACCCGGTTCTTCGGCGCGAATTCCTCGAGATAGACAGCCGTCGCCACGCCGAGCGGAAAGGCCAGCACAAGGCAGACGGCCAGCGTCAGGATCGAGCCGACGAGCGCACCGTAGATACCCGCCATCTCGGCATTGCGCGAGGCGCTGCCGAAAATGAGATAATCGCTGAACCGGAAGCTGATCAGCCCTTTCTCGTTCAGCGTATCTATGTAGCCGATCATCTTGTCATTGATGCGGCGATCCTTTTCCGGCGTTTCGCGCTTGATATAGCCGCGAAGGAAGCTGTCGACGTCATCATCGACGGCAAATGTCATCGACTGGGTCGTATCAAGAATGTCGGGATCATCGAGAATGGCGCTGCGGAGCCGTTGCTCCGCCCCCTTCGAGATGATCTTGCCGGCCGCCTTGCGGCCCGACCGCCCGGACGCCTCCGCGGCCTCAAAAAGGGCCTTGCGGATCACCCCGCGCGCGTCACCGTCATACAGGGACTGCACCGACAGGTCACCTGCCGGGTCGAGCTTGGCGCGGTCCAGCGTCACCTCGATGGTCACATAATGCTGGAAGAAGCCCGGAATGCCCTTGGAAAAAATCGAGACGAACAGCGTCACCAGAAATGCCAGCGCAATGCCGATGGCGATGCGGCCGTAAATCCGGAAACGCCTTTCACGACCGCGACGGGCAGCAAGGCCGGCGGCAACCCGTTCGGCGGCAAGCGCCGGCGACATCATCTGCTTTTCGGCGTTACTCATATTGCTCTCTGTATTTCTTGACGATCTGCAGCGCGATGAAATTCAGCCCCAGCGTGATGACAATCAGCGTCAATGCGAGGGCGAATGCCGACAGCGTCTTGGCGGATTCGAATTCCTGGTCTCCGACAAGGATGGTAACGATCTGCGACGTTACCGTCGTCACCGCGTCCAGCGGGTTCAGCGACAGGTTGGCAGCAAGGCCGGCCGCCATCACCACGATCATCGTCTCGCCAACGGCTCGGGACACGGCCAGAAGCACAGCCGCGACAATGCCCGGAAGCGCAGCCGGAAGGACCACCTGGCGGACCGTCTCGCTCCGCGTGCTGCCAAGGCCATAGGCGGCGTCGCGCAAGGCCTGCGGCACGGCGTTGATCACATCGTCGGAAAGCGACGAGACAAAGGGGATGATCATGATCCCCATCACCAGACCGGCGGCAAGCGCGGATTCGGACGCGACATCCAGACCAAGGCTCATGCCGCTGGCGCGGATGAAGGGCGCCACCGTCAACGCCGCGAAGAAGCCATAGACCACGGTCGGAACACCGGCCAGCAGTTCCATTAGCGGCTTCACCACCGACCTGACGCGCGGCGTGGCGTATTCCGAAAGGTAGATCGCACTGAACAGCCCGACCGGCACCGAGACCGAAAGTGCGACGACAGAGATCAGGAAGGTTCCGGCAAACAGCGGCACCGAGCCATAGGTGGCAAGCCCCATCTGGCCGGATCCGGCGCGCTCCGCCCCCTCGAACTGCGGGTTCCAGGTCGTGCCGAACAGGAATTCGGACACCGGCACCAGCGCAAAGAACCGCATCGATTCGAAAATCACGGAAAAGACGATGCCGATGGTCGTCAGGATGGCGATCGCCGAGCTGGCGGCGAGAATCGTCATCACGATCCGCTCGACGGCATTGCGCGAGCGGAAGTCGGGATTGACCATCCGGTAAGCGAGCATGCCGCCAATCAGCGACAGCGCCAGCACGGTGACAGTTTTCAGCGTGGTCGAGGCGGCTTCCCATCCATGCCATGCCGCGGCGGCGGCGTTCACCCATTCGGGCTGCTCGCCAAAATTGATCCCGTTCACCACATTGTAGATCTGCGCGAGAACAATGACTTCCTTGTAATTCTCGCCGGCCTTCACCTCGTCCGGGACAAAATCGAGCGCCAGCCTGTTGAAGATGATGTCGTCGCCGATGGCCAGAATGGCCAGAAGCGCCAGCGCCGGAAGCGCGGCGACAAGGCCGGCAAACAGACCATAGTAATGCGGCAGCGAGTGAAGACGCGCGCCCGCGGTGCGGACAGCTTTGGAGGAACGGGTGCCCAGAAAGAAATAGCCCGAACTGATCAGCAGAACTGCGATGAGTAGCGAGAAGCTGTTCAACTGCGCCTCCGGGCAAAACAGGAAAAAGAGCCAGCTATCCCTAGCTGGCTCTCTGGAGAATTAACAGACCTAGTTCAGCATATCTGCTGTCAATTTCGGCAGGTCCTTCATGGCGGCCTTGAATGCGGCACGTTCTTCCTCGGGCATCGGGATCATGCCGGCGTCGGACAGCGCGCCATCCTCACCCCAATGCTTGACCCATTCGTTCATATATTCGCTGATCCCCGGCACGACGCCGACATGGGCGTGCTTGACGTAGAAATAAAGCGCGCGGGAGACTGAATAGGAACCTTCCGCGATCTCGTCAAAGGTCGGGTTCGTGCCGTCGATGACAGCGCCCTGCAGGGTGTCGCTGTTCTGGTCGAGGTAGGAAAAGCCGAAAATACCGTAAGCAGACGGATCTTCCTGAAGCTTCTGCACGATCAGGTTGTCCTGCTCACCGGCCTCGACATAGGCACCGTCTGTGCGCATCGCCCGGCAGACCTTTGCCTTGGCACCTGCTGCCTTCAGCGCCGCCTTGGCCATATCGTCTTTCTTGCAGTAGCCCTTTTCATTGACCATCTCTGCATAGGAAGCGCGGGTGCCGGATGTTGTCGGCGGGCCGTAGACGCGGATTTCAACATCCGGATAGGCGGCGTTGATGTCGCTCCACTTCTTGAAGGGGTTCGGCACCATTTCCGTACAATCGACACCGGTCGAGCCGTCGGCACAGGCGGGCACCATGGCGGTCAGCGCCATGCCGAGATCGGCTTTGGAAATGACCAGCGGCACACCTTCCTTTGAATTGGCAACCACGATGCCGTCGTAACCGACCTTGATTTCGGTCAGATCGACGCCATTGGCGTCGCAATATTCGAGCTCGCCGGTCTTCATGCGCGAGGAGGCGTTGCCGATGTCAATGAACTCGGTGCCAATACCCTCGCAAACGCCCTTCTTGCCGACGGAGGAGCCACCGGATTCGACGACCGGGGTCTTGAAGCTGGGGTTGTTGCCGAGCTGTTCGGCCACGATCGTGGCAAACGGCAGAACGGTCGACGATCCGGCGATGCTGATATAGTCACGGGCACTGGCGGCAGTGGTGACGCCTGCAAGGGCGACCGCACCGACAAGAGCAAAAGTAAGACGCATGGAACCTCTCCAACATGATTGTTAAGCACGGAAGGACCCTGCGCTTGCTGTGTTACGAACATATGAGAGGAACATTACAGATTTATGACATCGCATGATGTGGCAGATGTCGCTGACATGCGGGCCATAGTCGCCTATCGTCTTTGAACTGGCGCCGCGTTGCGTGCAGCCAGACCGGCAATTGCAAGGAGGCCCGGAATGACACATAGGGTAGGCGCCATTCCTTTCGACATAAGGGGGGATCGCATGGCCATCCTGTTTGTGACGTCACAGCGTCGCGGACGGTGGATTCTGCCAAAAGGCCTTATCAAACCAAAAGAAAGCCACAAGCAGTGCTGCAAGAGGGAAGCTTTCGAAGAGGCCGGTGTTCACGGCAAGTTCCTGCGGAATTTTCCCATCACCGCTAGCATCGGCAAGGCCAGCGGCGGGTCAATAAGCCATTCCGCAGTGACCTATTACCCCTTGCTGGTAACCGAACAGTCGGACAGCTGGCCCGAGGATACGAAACGGCAACGGCATTGGGCGCTTCTCGATGACGCCGCACTGGTGACCGACCGCGATGATTTGAGGCAGCTGATCCGTCAGTTCGAGTCGATCCAGCAATGGATCAAAGAAGATGCAACACATAGAAAAGCGAAGCTGACAGCAGCGCTGACGCCGGCACAGTGATTACCCACGCCGCGGCGATGGACAGCACGAACCGCCGCCGCACCAGCTTGCGCTTCAGCCTGCTCTGGATGTTGTCGAACGCGTCGTCGGCCGTCTGATTGATCCGGTGGCCCGGCTTCAGCCGCGTCCGGTTCGGATTTTCCAGCGATTCCCGCAGAAAGCCGATGCCGAAAATGGCGCCGATGGCGATATGGGTCGAGCTGACCGGCAGGCCGAGGGTTGTGGCGATCAGAACCGTGATTGCCGATGCCAGCGCAACGCAATAGGCGCGCGGCGCATTCAGCCTGGTGATCTTGTCACCAACCGTATTGATCAGCTTGGGCCCGAAGAGAAGCAGGCCGAGCGCCAGGCCGCCTGCACCGATCAGCATCACCCAGAACGGGATTCCGACTTTGGCGGCAATCTCGTCGCCGCTGAAGGTGGACACGATCGCGGCAAGCGGGCCGACGGCATTCGCCACATCATTCGCACCATGCGCAAAACACAGCAGCGAAACACCCATGATCAAGGGCAGGTTGAAGAGGCTGTAGATTTCCTTCTTCCGGCTGCCGATCAGCTTTGCGCGGCTGGCCACAAAGGGAACTGACGCGGCCCAGGCGCCAACCAGCGCCACCACCGACATGACAATGATGGTCGCCAGGTCCGGCTTCCAGATTTTCTTCAGCCCCTTCATCGCCATATAGGCCATGAAAGCGCCAGCCATCAGGCCGATCAGCACCGGCACCCATTTGCGCGCCGCCGCGTTGCGATCTGCCGGCCGCATGATCTTCATTTCAATCAGGAACAGCAGCGAGGCCGCGACAATGCCGCCGAACACCGGCGAAATCACCCAGCTTGCCGCGATCTTCGACAAGGTCACCCAGTTCACGAGCCCGAATCCGGCGGCAGCGATACCGCCACCCATGACACCGCCAACGATGGAATGTGTCGTCGACACCGGGGCATTCAGGTAGGTCGCAAGATTGATCCATAGCGCCGCCGCGAGAAGCGCGCTCAACATCAGGTTTCGGAAATCGGTCAGGGCCACGCCCTCGCCCGGATTGATGATCCCCTTGGACACCGTCTTCACGACGTCGCCGCCGGCCAGCAGGGCGCCGGCACTTTCAAAGACGGCGGCGATCAGCACAGCTGACAGTACCGTCAGCACCTTGCTGCCGACCGCCGGACCCATATTGTTGGCAACATCATTCGCGCCAATGTTCAGAGCCATATATCCGCCGATTGCCGAAGCGCAGACCAGCATGAACACATCTTGCGGCGCGACCTGCAGGCTCAGATTTCCGTAAATGCCGGCAACAATCAGAAAGACACCTGCCACCGTGAATGGCAGGAACTTGCCGCGAACATTTTTCACTTCGCCTTGCGCGAAAGAAAACCTGCGCAGATCGTTCACGTAGCGGTTGGATTGCTTGTCGTCTGGGGTCGTCATGTTTCTCTTACCGTTCTCTTAGTGCAACAAGCTTGAGGCCAGGCAATTAGGAAAAAACTGACCTCGCCATGATTACAGTCAAACAGCAAGGTTAATTTTCATCTGTCGCTGTGAAAGATCCCGAATAAGCGCCAAAACACACAGGCAGGGTTCTCTGACGACCGGATTGAGTTAGTCTGGCTGGTGCGACAACTGTCCTCAAGATTTCATGCAAAGGGATTGTCCATGACCGAACCGACCAGCCTTCCGCCGCTGATGGTGGCACCCAACGGGGCCCGCCTGACGGATGACGACCATCCGGCGGTTCCGGTGACCATCCCGCAAATTGTGGAGACGGCCCGCAGATGCGCCGCGGCCGGCGCCGGGGCCATGCATTTCCATGTTCGGGACGCGGCCAAGGCCCATATCCTTGATACCGGCCTCAATCGCGAGGCGCTTGCCGAACTGGCGGTTGCGGTGCCCGGCCTGCATCTGCAAATGACCACCGAGACGGTGGGACGTTACGGGCCGGACGATATGCGCAGGCTTGCCCGCGAGGTGGTTCCACCCGGTGTCTCGATCGGGGTGCCCGAGATGATCCCCTCGGGACAGCCATCGGCCGAGGACGCCGCCTTCTATCACTGGCTCGCCGATACCGGCATCCGCACCCAGCATATCTGCTACCAGCCGGAACATCTGCGGCTTCTCGGCGCACTTCTGGACGAGGCAGGGCTGCCGAAATCGGGGGTCTGGTGCCTGTTCGTCGTCGGCCATTATACCGGCGCGATCTCGCACCCCGAACAGATCGACAGCTTCCTTGCCGAAATGCGGGCCGCCGGCATTGACGGCGACTGGGCGATCTGCGCCTTCCGCGAAGAGGAAGCCGCCTGCATCCGCCACGCCATGTCCCTTGGCGGCAAGCTGCGGGTCGGGTTCGAGAATTCGCAATTCATGGCCGACGGCAGCATCGCCCCGAACAATGAGGCGCGCGTGGCCGAGGCCGCTGCCATCATGGCGTCGGCCAACACTTGACGGAACGGGAGTGGCGAGACGGGGATGACAGGCTCTGCCTATCAGATGCTGTGCCGAAGCTGCCTTCGCCGCGGCTATGACGGCGGCGAGGCGCCGCCGGCGACATGCCCCTATTGCGGGTCGGATGACGTGCGCAGCAGCCGCGAGCTGTTCGGCCTGACCATCGCGCATATGGATTGCGACGCGTTCTACGCCTCGGTCGAAAAACGCGACGACCCGTCGATCCGCGACCGGCCGGTGATCGTCGGCGGGCGCGAGCGCGGCGTGGTCGCGGCGGCATGCTACATCGCGCGCCGCTATGGCATCCGGTCGGCGATGCCGACCTGGCAGGCGCTGAAGCGGTGCCCGGATGCGGTGGTGATCCGCCCGCGCATGAGCCATTACACCGCGATCAGCCGCGAAATCAGGTCGCGCATGCTGGCGCTCACACCGCTGGTCCAGCCGCTGTCGATCGATGAAGCCTTTCTTGATCTTGCCGGCACCGAATCCCTGCATGGCTGCCCGCCGGCCGAGGCGCTTGTCCGCCTGCAGCGCGGGATACGCGAAGAGATCGGCATCACCGTCTCGATCGGGCTGAGCGGCACCAAGTCGCTGGCGAAAATGGCGTCCGACCGCGACAAGCCCGACGGTTTCTTCGCCGTCGATATGGACAGCGCCGCGGCCTGGCTGGCACCGCAACCAGTGTCGGTGCTGTTCGGCCTCGGCAAGGCGGCGGTGGCACGGCTGAACGCATCCGGCATCGAGACATGCGGCGATCTGGTCGCGGCGCCGGACGGGCAGCTCGCAGGCCTTCTCGGCAAGAGCGCGCCGACGATCCGCGATCTGGCAGCCGGGATCGATCCGCGGCCGGTATCCCCCGACCGCGAGGCAAAGAGCATTTCCAGCGAGACAACCTTTGTGAAGGACCTGTCGACCGCAGCGGAACTGGAGGCGGAGCTCGAGATGCTGTGCCGCAAGGTCTCGACGCGGCTGAAGGCGCAGAATCTTGCCGGCGGGCGCGTGACCCTGAAGCTGAAACGTCCCGACCACCGCATCCTGACACGAAGCCAGACCCTGTCAGAGCGCACCGACAAGGCGCATCTCCTGTTCACCGTCGGGCGCGAGCTTCTGGGTCGCGAGATCGGCGGCAGGAAATCATACCGGCTTCTCGGCATCGGGGCAGAACAGCTTGGCCCGCCGGGCGGCGGCGATCTTCTCTCCCTTGTCGGCGAGGGCGAGAGCCGGCGAGACGATCTGGAGGCGGCGATTGACGATCTGCATGCCCGGCTCGGCGAGGACGCGCTGCAGAGCGGTCGCCAGTTCACCCGCAAGCACAGGCCGGAGCGCGACGCCACGCGCCAGCGCGCCGCCATCGAGACCCTGTCCGGTCAGGATGACGAGGATCCGCAGCCATAGCGGCGGCGAGAGCGACAGTCAGACTGGAATTCAGAGCGGCAGGCCCACATAGTTTTCCGCCACCATCTGGCGGCCGGCATCGGAGGTCGTGACATAGGCCAGCTCGGCCTCTTTCATGCGCTGCTCGAACGGATCGTCATTGAACCGGTGGGTCAGGTTGGTCAGCCACCATGAGAACCGCTCGGTCTTCCAGACGCGGTCGAGCGCACGCCGTGAATATTCATCCAGCGCCGCTTCGTCCTGCTCGGTGCAGAAGGCAAGGATCGCGTCATACATATAATGCACGTCCGACGCCGCGAGGTTCAGCCCCTTCGCCCCGGTCGGCGGGACGACATGCGCCGCATCGCCGGCCAGCATCAGCCGCCCGAACCGCATCGGCTCGGCAACGAAGCTGCGAAGCGGGGCGATGCTCTTTTCCAGCGACGGGCCGGTTTCCAGCGCCTCTGCCATCTCCGGCGGCAGGCGGCGGCGGAATTCGTCCCAGAAGGCGTCGTCCGACCAATTCTCGACCTTGTCGTCGACATCGCACTGGATGTAATAGCGCGACCGGGTCATCGAGCGCATCGAGCACAGGGCAAAGCCGCGCGCGGTGTTCGCATAGACGACTTCATGCGCCACCGGCCGCGTATCGGACAGCAGGCCAAGCCAGCCGAACGGATAGATCTTTTCATAGGTGGTGATCGCGGATTCAGGCACGGAACGGCGGCTGACCCCGTGATAGCCGTCACAGCCGGCGACGAGGTCGCAGTCGATCCGGTGAGTGATTCCGTCCTTGGCATAGGAGACCCAGGGATGCGGCGTGTCGATATCGTGAATGGCGACGTCGGCGGCCTCGTAGACAGTTGCGCTTCCCGCCTTGTCACGCACCTCGCACAGGTCGCGCGTCACTTCGGTCTGGCCGTAGGCGGTGACCACCTTGCCGCTGGTGTGTTCGGACAGGCCGATGGCGACAGATTTATAGTCAAAGGCGAGGTTCACGGCGTGATGCGGGATGCCTTCGGCCGAAAGCCTGTCACCGGCCCCGGCCCGGTGGATCAGATCAACGGTGGTCTGCTCGAGAATGCCGGCACGGATCCGCGCCAGCACATATTCCTGTGTCTGCCTCTCGAGAACGACATTGTCTATTCCGGCAAGATCCAGAAGACGGCCAAGCAGCAGCCCGGCCGGGCCTGCTCCTACAATCACAACCTGTTTACGCACCAGCTGCCTCCCGGCCAATTATGTCATCGGACCGTCGGAAAATAGTCGGGAACCAGTCCTCCCGCAAGCGATCACCGGGTCGCATCCCGTGCCCCGGGAAAGGCGGAGATGTGCGTCCCGGCCGCTCGACATAGCGCGCGTCGTCGCCAACCAGCCGCAGCGAGAAGGCGCGGCGACGGATATCGCTTTCATTGCCACGCGCCCCGTGCAGCACGCGGAAATCGAACGCAACCGCGTCGCCGGGTTCCATCGGCCATTCCAGAATCCGCATCCCCTCGGCATCGGGGTCGGGGACCGGCATATAGGCATCCTCGTCGGCATAGAAATTCTCTTCGGACAGCCAGCGGGTCGGCAGTACCGGCCGCGGCCAGAGATGCGATCCCGCCACGCAGCGAAGGCTTGCCGCGCCGACCGGATCGACCGGACACCAGAAGCTGAGAGTCTGCGTCCCCTCGACGAAATAATAGGGGCTGTCCTGGTGCCATGGCGTCGCTTTCGAGGTGCCCGGCTCCTTGACCAGCACATGGTCATGGAACAGCTGCGCGCTGTCGGAACCCATCAGGTCGGCAGCGACCTCGGCCGCGGGCGAGCGCCTGATCACCGCGTCGAAGGGCGGGATGCGCGTCCAGTTGCAATAATCGTCAAAGAACCTGCCGGTTTCGCCCGGCTTCAGATTTTCCGCCGCATAGGGACCGGGGTCGGACATGTTCATTTCGATCCCGGCGGCGATCTCGTCGACGAAACCGGCGAACAGCCCGCGCACCAGAACGGCGCCGTCGCGGGCGTAGTCATCAATATGCTGCTGGGTGACGAGCGGATGCATGGCAGGCGTCCTTTGGCTAACCGTTGATCAGCAGTGAATCGCGATCGAGAGAGAAATTGGCATAGATCGGCAGGAATGCGCTGCCGATGGCGCGCGCGGTGATGCCGATCTCCGCCTGATGAAGTTCGGGAAGGTGAACCCCCTTGGAATTATAGCGGTCCAGAGCGCTGCGCGTCATCTTCAGAAGATCGCGGGTCCGGTCTTCGGGCAGCCCGCCCGCCAGCACCACCGCATCCAGATCAAGCACCGAGGCCGTTGCCAGAATGGCAAAGGCCAGGCTGTCAGACGCGTCTTCCGCCCATTCGGTGAAAATGCGGATGGTCTCGTCATCCTGCTCGCCATAATAGAAGGAGTGGGGATCATCGCGGCCTGCGGCGCGCGCCATCGCCTCGAACCCGGTCAGCGACGCGCGTTCGATCAGCTGGGCCGGCATCCCGTCGCGGCCGAGACCTGTCGGCAGCGAGCCGATCGCCGCCGTGGCACCATGCGCGCCCGTCTGCAGCTGGTTCGAGAGAACCAGCCCACCCCCGACGAAGCTGCCGACATAGAGATAGAGAAAATTCTGGATTTCCTTGCCCCGGCCGAAACACAGCTCGGCAAGGCAGGCGGCCGACACATCATGCAGCAGGAAGGTCCGTGCGCCGACCCGCGATTCGACCTCGGCGACAATGTCGATGTCGTTCCAGTCCTCGAGCGCCCCGGAAGGCAGGTTCAGTTCAGCCTCCCATCCGGCAAGGCTTCGCGGCATGGCTATCCCGGCCCCGATCACCCGTTTCTGCTGATCGGCAGGAAGATCGGCGACCAGTCCCGGAAGGTTGGCATCGAGAAGGCGCAGCGTCGCGCCCGCATCCGGCATGGCAAACCGTTCCGTGCGGCGGGCAAGCACCGTGCCGTCGAACCCCATGGCAATCAGGTCCAGCGACCGCCGCCCGATCTTGATCCCGATTGATACCGCGCCATGGGGATTGAGCGCGAAGGGGGTCGAAGGCTGGCCGACGCGGCCGCGCATCTTGTCGCCGCTCAGAAGAAGTCCGCTTGCCGTCAGGCGCTTGACGATCACCGTCATGGTCTGCGCCGACAGCCCGGTCATGCGCGCCAGATCCGCCTTTGTCAGCCAGCCATGGCGGCGCAACAGCGAGATCACGAGCCGCTCGTTATATTGTCCCACGCTGACCTGGTTGCCGCCATGAAGCGCGGCAGAAGTGTGGTCACCAATTGGGGATTGCGCCTTCATCGGGGTGTTGTCCCTGGTCTTGAAACCTGAATGCCGGCTTGCGGCATGATGATGCCGTCATGGCAATAACGTCATGGCGGCGGCGACAGGATAGAACCGCCGGTATCGCCCCGGCAAGCCACCTTCCGGAGATCATCTGTAGCAGGTTTTCGATATTTTTTAAATCAGATTGATTTATTAATTGACGGAACACTCTCTTCTCCTGTATTTCCGACGCATGAATGGGGGAAACATGTCATGAAGCAGGTTGCCATCAACGGGTTTGGCCGGATCGGCCGCAACATCCTTCGCGCGATCCTTGAATCGCCGCGCGATGATTACAGCATCGTCGCCGTCAATGATCTGGCGCCGGTGGAAACCGCGGCCCTTCTTCTGGAGCTGGATTCGACCCATGGCCGGCTCGACCGGGCGGTCGGGTTCGGTGACGGCTTTATCGAAATCGACGGGCGGCGCATCGCCTATATGAGCCACCGGAACCCCGAGGATTGCGACTGGGGCGGGCGCGGGATCGAGCTGGTGATGGAATGCACCGGCATTTTCACCGATGCCGAGGCCGCCGGCCGCCATATCGACGCCGGCGCAGCGCGCGTCCTTGTTTCCGCGCCATGCAAGGGCGCAGACGCCACCATCGTCTATGGCGTCAATGACAGCATCCTGGCGGCGGAGATGACCATCATCTCGAACGCCTCCTGCACCACCAACTGCCTTGCGCCGGTCGCCAGTGTCCTGCAGGCCACTTGCGGCATCAACCAGGGCTTCATGACCACGGTCCACGCCTATACGGGCGACCAGAACCTGATTGACGGCGACCATCGCGATCCGTACCGGGCGCGGGCGGCGGCGCTCAACATGGTGCCGTCGACCACGGGCGCGGCACGCGCCGTCGGCCTTGTCCTTCCCGAGCTTGACGGACGGCTGGACGGGGTTGCCATCCGGGTGCCGACGCCGAATGTGTCGGCCGTCGACCTTGTGTTCGAGCCGACCCGCCGGATGAGCGCCGAGGACATCAACGCCGCCTTTGTCGCCGCCGCCAACACCATGGCGCCCGTCCTGACGGTGACCGACAGACCGCTTGTCTCCACCGACTTCAATCATGATCCCTCCTCGGCCGTTGTCCATCTCGACCAGACCCGGGTGATGCCGGACGGAATGACCCGTGTTCTGGCCTGGTACGACAATGAATGGGGATTTTCCAACAGGATGCTGGACACGGCCGGTTCCATCCTGAAACTGTAGGTGACCAGAGTGCCAGACCACGATCATTCGTTCAGTGATGCCGGCCTCGCAGCGGAGACTGATATGACAGATGCCAAGACGCCCTCGGTCAATTTGTCCCCGAGCGATTATGTGATCATCGGCGGTACCGGCGATCTTGCCCTGCGCAAGATCCTGCCTGCCCTGTTCTGGCGCTATCTCGACGGGCAGATCACGTCGGACTACCGGATCGCCGCCGCGTCGAGGCGCGACATCTCGCCAGAAGACTATGCCGGCATGCTGCGCCCGTTCTGCGAGGACGCTTTTTCCGGCGGCGGCGCCAGCGAGGATGACTGGACCGGATTCCTGGCGCTCATCTCGATGATCACGCTGGATGTGCAGGGCGGGGCCGGCGGGGATCATCTGGCCGGGTTTATCAACGAGCGCGCAGACAGCGCGCGTCCCACCATCTTCTATCTCGCCATCGCGCCGAGCCTGTTCGGCGATGCCACCCGCCTGCTTCGCGATTGCGGGCTGGCGACCCCGCAGGCGCGCCTCGTCGTTGAAAAGCCGCTTGGTCATGACGGCGCCTCGAGCCGCGCGATCAATGCCGAGCTTGCCGAGATCTTCGATGAGTCGCAGATCTACCGGATCGACCATTATCTCGGCAAGGAGACGGTGCAGAACCTGATGGCGCTGCGCTTTGCCAATGTCATCTTCGAGACGCAGTGGAACAACAACCATATCGACCACGTCCAGATCACCGTGGCCGAAACAGTTGGCGTCGATAACCGCGCCGCCTATTACGATGCTTACGGCGCCATTCGCGACATGGTTCAGAACCATCTTATGCAGCTTGTCTGCCTTGTGGCGATGGAGCCGCCCTCGCATTTCAACGCCGACCAGGTGCGTGACGAGAAACTGCGTGTGCTGCGGGCGATCCGGCCGCTGTCCGCCGGCGACATCTCGCGCGGCCAGTATCAGGAATACGCACAGGAGCTTGGCAGCCCATCCGATACCGAGACCTATGTCGCGATGAAGCTGGCGATCGACAACTGGCGCTGGGCGGGAGTGCCCTTCTATATCCGCACCGGCAAGAAGCTGGCGCGGCGGGCGTCGGAAATCGTCATCACCTTCAAGCAGCGCCCGCACGATATCTTCCAGCGCAATGGCGGCGGCGATATCGACAGCCCGCCGAACAGGCTGATCATCCGGCTGCAGCCGAGCGAGGGCCTGCGACTGCAGCTGATTTCCAAGGAGCCCGGCCCGGGCGGCATGCGGCTGTTCCCGTCGGAACTCAACCTCAGCTTCGGCGACACCTTCGAAGCGCGGCTGCCGGATGCCTATGAGCGGCTGCTGATGGATACCGCGCGCGGCAACCAGACGTTGTTCATGCGCCGCGACGAGGTGTTCGCGGCCTGGGATATCATCGATCCGGCGATGAAATTGGTGGCAGGCAGGACACCGGCGCTCTATCGTTCGGGTACGATGGGACCGGCGGACGACCTTCTTGCCGCCGACGGCAGGTCCTGGATCGACCCTTATGACGACTGACGGCACGGGAACCGGGCCATGACACAGCTTCACGACCGCATCGCCACCGTTACCGAACGGATCCGCAGCCGCAGCCACGACCGGCGGCAGGCCTATCTCGAGGACATCGCGGCGATGGAGGAATCGCCCGACAGCGACCGCCGCGCCGTATCCTGCTCCAACATGGCGCATGCCGCCGCAGCGGCCGGCCCCGACCAGGACAATGTCCTGGGAACGGGCGGAGAGCTTGCACCGAATATCGGCATCATCACCGCCTATAACGACATGCTGTCGGCGCACCAGCCGTTCGAAAGCTATCCGCAGGTGATCCGCGCCGCCGCGCGGGCGGCAGGCGGCACCGCGCAGGTGGCGGGCGGCGTTCCGGCGATGTGCGACGGTGTCACCCAGGGCCGCCCGGGCATGGAGCTGTCGCTGATGAGCCGCGACGTCATCGCCATGGCAACGGCCGTCGGCCTGTCGCACGGGGTCTATGACGCGGCCCTGTGCCTTGGCGTTTGCGACAAGATCGTGCCGGGCCTGGTGATCGGGGCGCTGTCATTCGGGCATCTTCCGGTGATTTTCGTGCCCGCGGGACCGATGACAAGCGGCTTGCCGAATGCCGAAAAGGCCGCTGTCCGCAAGGCGTTCGCCCGCGGCGAGGCGACCCGCGCCGACCTGCTCAAGTCCGAGGTGGCGGCCTATCACGGCCCCGGCACCTGCACATTCTACGGCACCGCCAATTCCAACCAGATGCTGATGGAGGTGATGGGGCTGCATCTTCCCGGCGCCGCCTTCGTCAACCCGCATGAAGACCTGCGCCACGCCCTGACCGTTGCCGCCACCGAGCGTGCCATCGCCATCGCGCGGCGCGGCAAGGACCCGCGCCCGGTCGGCCGGATGCTGGACGAGCGCAGCTTCGTCAATGCCATCGTCGGCCTGCATGCCACGGGCGGCTCGACCAACCATACGCTCCACCTTCCGGCAATGGCCGCCGCCGCCGGCATCACCCTCACCTGGCAGGATTTCGCCGACCTGTCCGAGGTGACGCCGCTTCTGGCGCGGGTCTATCCGAACGGCCAGGCGGATGTGAACCATTTCCACGCCGCCGGCGGCATGGGCTATGTCATCGCCGAGCTTCTCGGTGCCGGCCTCCTTGACGGCGGTGCGGCCACCGTGTCGGGTGACAGCCTTGCCGATTACGCGCGCGAACCCCTGCTTTCGGACAATGGTCTTGTCTGGCGTGATGCCCCGTCGACATCGCTCGACACCGACATTCTGCGCCCCGCTGGCGATCCGCACGCGCCGAATGGCGGGCTTCGCATGCTGGACGGCAATCTCGGCAAGGCGGTGATCAAGATTTCCGCCGTCGCCGAGGAACGCCGCCTGATCGAGGCCCCGGCCGCGGTCTTTGAGGACGAGGCGGCCGTGAAGGCGGCCTATGCGGCCGGCGAGCTGGACCGGGATGTCGTCGTCGTGGTGCGCGGACAGGGCCCGCAGGCCACCGGCATGCCCGAACTTCACAGCCTGACGCCGATGCTGTCCAACCTTCAGGACAAGGGGCATGCTGTCGCCCTGGTCACGGACGGGCGCATGTCCGGCGCGTCGGGCACCGTGCCGGCCGCCATCCACGTCATGCCCGAAGCCGTTGCCGGCGGCCCGATCGGACAGCTGGCCGACGGCGACATGATCCGTCTTGATGCGGTGGCCGGAACCCTGCAAACCGATGCCGAGCTGAATTCCCGCGCCCCGTTTGGCCCGACCAACAGCGCCCCGCAACGCGGCTTTGCCCGCCCGCTTTTCAGCGCCCTTCGCGCGTCTGCCGGTTCGGCCGAGCAGGGCGCCGGGCTGCATTCCCAGGAGAGCTGACAGATGCTGACCATTTCCCGGATTCTGGCGCTCGGCCCGGTAATGCCGGTGATCGTCATCGATGACAGCGACAAGGCCGTCCCGCTTGCCGAGGCGCTCTTGGAAGGCGGCATCCGCACCATCGAGATCACCCTTCGCACGCCGGCGGCACTGGATGCGATCAGTGCCGTCGCCGGCCACTGCCCCGATATTACCATTGGTGCCGGCACGGTGAACCGGGCCGAGCTGGCGCATCAGGCACGCGACGCCGGGGCCGCTTTCGCCGTGTCGCCAGGCACGACGCAGGATGTGATTTCAGGCTGCCGCGCTGCCGGACTGCCACTTCTTCCCGGTGCAGCCACCGTGTCCGAGATGATGGCGCTTCAGGACGACGGGTTCAGCGCCGTAAAGTTCTTTCCGGCGAACGCATCCGGCGGCACCGCCTTTATCAAGGCGTTGGCCAGCCCCCTTCCGGGGGTGATCGTCTGCCCTACCGGCGGCATTACCCAGGACACGGCACCGGACTGGCTTGCCCTGCCCAACGTGCCGTGTGTCGGCGGCAGCTGGGTCGCATCACAGGCGGCCATCGCCGATGGCGACTTCTCCGGCATTGCGACGCGCGCACGCGCCGCCGCCGCGCTCTAGCTGCCTATGAACGAGCCCCTGCTCACCGCCGCGCGGCGTGCGATCTCGGCAGGCTTTCTGGGTCTTGGGCTGTTCATGGGCATGTGGGGCGTGATGGTCCCCCTTCGCAGCGCCGATCTCGGTCTCAGCGAGCTGATGATCTCGGCTTTCCTTCTGATCATAGGGCTGAGCCTGTGCGCCGCCATCTTCCTTGTGACGCGGGTGAAGGCGCTTCAGGATGACGGCCAGCTGATCCGGTTCGCCGGCCCGGTCTATGCAGGCGGATTCACGGTATGCCTTGTGACCGGCTCGCTTCCGGTTTTCTTCGCGGCCGGCGTAGTGACCGGTCTTGCCGCCGGCTTTCTCGACGCCGGGCTGAACAGCCAGTCATCGCAGTGGGAGCAGAAAGCCCGGAAGCGCAGCATGTCGGGGTTCCACGCGCTGTTTTCGCTCGGCATGCTGATCGGGGCCGGCCTTGTGACGCTGCTGCTGTCCGGCGGCCATGACCCGGCAGTCGGGATCGTGGGCTCTGCGGCGGTCTACGGCGCCTATATCATCACAAACCGGTCCTGGGTCTCGGCGGAAGCCGGGATGAAGGACGACATACAGCACGGCAAGCCACTGAGGTTGTCGTTTGCCGTGATCTTGTTCCTTGGCGCATGCATCTCGCTGTCCTCGCTTGTCGAGGGCGGGGTCATCGACTGGTCGGCGCTTCATCTCAACCGGGTGCTGGCACTGCCTGCCGAGGATGCCGGGCGCGCCGTGCTGTTCTTCAGCGTCGCCATGACGGTGGCTCGGTTCATGGGTGACCGGCTGGCGGCGATGATCGCACCGAACCTGTTGCTTGCCGTGCCGCTGGTGATCGCCGGCGTGCTGCTCACCACAGCCGTTGTCACGGCCCATGTCACGATGCTGGTCTGGGCCTATATCTTCATCGGGCTTGCCGTGGCGAACGCCTTTCCGATCATCATTTCAGAAGCAGGCCGCGCCGCCGGCGAACGGCCGCTTCGTGAAATTTCGGTCATTGTCGGATTTGCCTATTTCGGGCTGATCAGCGGACCGGCGCTGTTCGGCGTGCTGGCGCATTTCATGGGGCTGGACGCCACCGTGCTCGGCATTGCCGCCATCGCCTTTGCCCTGGGTGTCGCCAGCCTCGCCATGCCACGCTTTGTCGCCGGCTCCGGCGCGCGCGCCGACAGGGTCAGCCGGCCGTGATCACCCGCGCCTGAAGCGACGGTGTGGCCATGGCCACGGCGGCCCCGCGCAGCCCGGCATGCGGGTCGACCGACAGCCATACCGGAACATCCGCCAGAAGCCGTCCCATTGTCCCGCCATGGCGGAACCGTTCGGCGAACGGGCTCTCGGCAAGCAAGGGCTGCAGCTGCGCCACGATCCCGCCGGCTATGACAACACCGCGCCAGGACCCCGTCGTCAGCACCGCGTCGGCAATCACCGTCCCCAGAATGCCAAGCATGGTCATCGCTGCCTCGCGCGCCGGCCCGTCGCCCGCCATGGCAGCCTTGCCGATTTCGGGCGCGGCCAGCTCCGTGCCGGTCTGCAGCCTGTAGATATTTTCAAGGCCGGGTCCACTGACAAAATCCTCTGCCGAGACATGCGGAACCTCCGCCTTGCGTGCCCGCATCAGCGCCATTTCAGCCTCGTTCTGCGGCGACATGCCGACATGGCCGCCCTCGCCCTCGATCGGCACATAGCCGTCACCTGCGGGGACCAGCGCCGACACGCCCAGCCCGGTGCCGGGCCCGATCACCAGAAGCGGCGCGTCTGCGGGTCCGGTTCCCGGCAGGACCTGCAGATTGCCATGCGCCGACGGGTCGGTCTGGGCCAGCGCCTGTGCGGTGAAGTCATTGACCACCAGCAGGCGCTCGAGGCCCGCCTCGGCCAGCAGCCCCGCCTTGCTGAATTGCCAGTGGTTGTTGGTCACATCGACCTCGGCCGCCTGCACCGGGCCGGCAACGGCAATGCTGGCAGCTTTGGCTGTGACACCGGTCCCGGCCAGATAGGCGGCAAATGCCGCGGCAAGTGACGGGTAATTCGCGCACAGCATGCTGCGAATGTCGCCAAGGCCCGATGCGCCGGCGACCGCAAACCGCACATTCGTGCCGCCAACATCAACCGCCACAAGCGCCATGCCGGGCCCCTACTGGAACATCTTGCCGATATCGTAAATGATCACGGCAATTTCGGACTCGAGGGGGAAAGACAGCATGCCCATCACACTGTAACCAAGGATCAGCGGCATCAGATAGAAACGGATCATATAGATGAACCAGGCCACATAGAGCGGCCGCATCTTTTCGACCAGGAAACTGGGCGTGGCCCATTTCATCGCCCTGATCATCGGATCGGTCATCCGGACAAAGGCCTTCATGAAGAAGAAATCCGAATGTTCGTTCACGAACAGGCTCATGCCGAACCGGCCCATCAGCGTCCACATCGCCAGACCCATCACATAATCGAGGATCAGGATCGAAATCGGGATTTCACCCATCATCTGCGCGCACTCCTGCAAGAACTCGTCAAATCATTAGCAGAAACAAAACGGAGCAGGGAAGACTCCCTGCTCCGCAAATTTGTCAGTCATGCGCCGCCTGTCACAGACCGGGGCGCAAGACCCGTACCCTTAGGCGTTGGTGACAGTGTCACCCTTCGGGACACGGATGGCATCGACCATCTTCTGGGTCTCTTCATCCGGCTCTTCGGTCATCAGCGAGACGATAACCATCAGCGCGAGGCTGACAGGCATACCGATCATGCCGAAGCGAAGACCGTCAAGACCAAGCCACGGTGTCATGCCACCGAACTGCACCATGTACAGGTACCAGGCACCGGCGCCGAAGCCACCGATCATGCCTGCAACCGCACCGGCACGGTTCGCACGCTTCCACCAGACACCAAGCACCAGCGGGAAGAACAGGCCGGAGTTGGCGAAGCAGAATGCCCACGCCACGGCACCGAGGATCCCGGTCAGCTTGGCCGACGCCACATAGGCTGCCGCCGCACCGACGACGAGAAGCAGCATACGCGCCACGACGAGACGTGTCTTGGTATCTGCCTTCGGGTCGATGATCTTGTAGTACAGGTCATGCGACAGAGCGTTCGCGATGGCGAGCAGCAGACCGTCGGCGGTCGACATGGCGGCAGCAAGGCCACCAGCGGCCACAAGGCCCGAGATCACATAAGGAAGACCGGCGATTTCAGGCGTAGCCAGAACCACAATGTCGCCCTTCATGAAGAACTCGTTGATCTGCAGGATGCCGTCACCGTTGCCGTCGATGATCTTCACGAAGCCGACACTCGACCAGTTCTTGACCCAGTCAAGCGCATTGGCGTCGGCAATGGACTTGCCGATGATGCCTGTCGCGAGGTTCGGATCAAGGATCGAGAGCTTTGTGAAGGTCGCCAGAGCAGGCGCCGTGAAGTACAGCAGGAAGATGAACACCAGCGACCAGCCGACGGACTGACGGGCAGCCTTGACGGACGGAGTGGTGAAGTAGCGCATCAGCACGTGCGGCAGCGATGCGGTACCTGCCATCATACACAGGACCAGGGTGAAGAACTTCCACTTGGCCATAAGCGTGTCGCTGGCATCGTTGATGCCGACAGACAGGGCGGCAAGGCCCTTGGCCTGGGCAGCGGCTTCAGCCGACGGCTTCAGCTCGCCAACCTGATGGAGGGCTTCGAGTTCCTGCACGCGGAGAACGGCGTCAAACTGCGCGAACTGCGGGATAAGACCGTAGTCCAGCTTGTTCGACATCCAGAACACCGGAAGCAGGTAGGCGATGATCAGAACGATGTACTGGGCCACCTGGGTCCAGGTCACGGCCTTCATACCGCCAAGCATCGAACACACAAGGATGCCTGCAAGGCCGAACCAGACGCCAACCTCGAACGGAATGTCGAGAGCACGCGATGCCACGATGCCGGTACCGGTGATTTGCGCCGTCACATAGGTGAAGGACGCGACCACCAGGATGATCACCGCGCAAAGACGCGCAAGGTTGCCGCCATAGCGGGTTCCGATGAAGTCAGGAACCGTGTAGCAGCCGAACTTGCGCAGGTACGGCGCCAGCAGACTTGCCACCAGCACGTAACCGCCGGTCCAGCCGACCAGGAACGCCATGTAGGGATAGCCCTTGAGGTAGATACCACCGGCCATCGCGATGAAGGACGCGCCCGACATCCAGTCGGCCGCGGTAGCCATGCCGTTAAAGACGGCAGGAACCTGCCTGCCCGCGACATAGTACTCGTTTGACTGCATCGTCCGCGAAAGAACGCCGATCAACGCATAGATTGCGATTGTGAAGCCAACGAACATGTAGCCGATATAGCGTGCGGGGACGCCGGCCTGCTCGAGAATGGCCATGAGAATGACAAAGCCCAGGAAACCAAGTGTGTAGATTCCGTAGACCCGTCCGAGATTCTGGATAAATCCGCCTTCGAGTTTCATCATGGTGATCTCTCCTATTCCTCGGAAACACCATGTTCGTCATCAAGCTTGTTCTGGCGCGAAACGAACCAGAAAATCAGGATGACGAAGGCGATTTGCGAACCCTGGCCGGCCATGAAGTAACCGCCGGGGAAAGACCCCTCGGCGCCATTCAGTGCAGAACCGAACCAGTGCACGACGAACGAGAAGAAGGCCCAGATCGCGAGCGTGATATACAGCAAGCTCTTGGACTTCTCCCAATGGCTGGACGCACCAGCTGCTTCGTTTGACATGGAAATTCCTCCTGTTGAAGCACCCGCCTTGCGGCGGGACGCACCTTAGTCCCGGGCCGTGTTGAGGAAAATACAGCCCGAAACCTCCCCTAAAGCCGCAAACCTTTTGTTTGTTTTTGCCGCGACTTCATTAACGCGTGATGGTACTCAGGAGAGCAAGAATGACAACAACTTTTGTGTTTTCGGCAAAAATGAAACTCCCCGAATCCATCAAGCCCGTGCTGCGGACGCTCGGCCTTCTGCGCGAGCCGGACATCGAGACATATCGCCAGCTGGCTGATTACATTGAAAAGAATGCGGCCTATGTCTCGCAGGTCACGCTCTACACCTACGTCAAGGCGCGCGCCGGCACGCAATATCCAAAATTGTTCGAAAACGACGACTTCCTCACCTCGCTGCGCATCGCGCGCTGGCATATCTTCGGCGCGGCCGTGTCCGACATGGCGCTGTTCGCCGCCGCCCAGTTTCATGTCTCCGGCCAGCTCGAGAAGCAGGATACCGAAGCGTTTGCTGCCGGAATCATCGAGGAGATCCTGACGAACTACGAACAGGACGACGTCGAGCCGAAAGTGTTTCTGGAAATGATGGCGGATGGCGTGCGCCGCGCGAATTTCGCCAACTGGCAGGATATCGCCGACGGCCCGGCCGCCTTCCAGCGCAGTTCGGATGCGGTCTATGAATGGGCGCCGATCGCCGACGAGCTGAAGTCGCTGGACGAGGAAATCGTCCGCAACTCGATCCATCTGCGCTGGATCGGCGTGCGCCGCGATACCAAGGCGCTGCTGCGCCGCGATTCCGTTCTTGCCAGCTGGACCCGGCCGGCGGCGAGCCCCGGCTAGAACATTCCGTGAAGCGTCTTCGTCTCGAGATAGTCCTCGAGGCCCATCATGCCGCCCTCGCGTCCGTTGCCTGACTGCTTGTAGCCACCAAACGGGGTGCCGTATCCGACAGCCGCACCATTGATATGCACCGCTCCGGCCCGCAAACGCGCCGCCACCCTTTCGGCGCGGCCGGCGTCGCTTGTCTGCACATAGGCGGCAAGGCCGTACGGCGTGTCATTGGCGATCGAGATGGCCTCCTCCTCGCTGTCGAACGGGGTGATCGCCAGCACCGGGCCGAAGATTTCCTCGCGCGCCACACGCATGTGGTTCTCTACATCGGCAAAGATCGTCGGCTTCACATACCAGCCATCCTCGAAGCCTGCGGGCTTGCCGGGACCGCCGGCCAGCAGCCGCGCCCCCTCGTCGATGCCGACATTGATCATCGTCTGGACGCGGTCGTACTGGATCTGGTCGAACAGCGGCCCCAGATGCTCGCCTTCCTCGGCCGGATCGCCGACAGCCGTGTTCTCCGCCGCGGTGCGGGCAATCTCCAGAACCTCGTCATAGCAGCTGCGCTCCACCAGAAGGCGGGTCGGGGCGTCACAGGACTGGCCGGTATTCAGCATGCATTCCGCCACCGATACCTTGACGCGTTCCTCCAGATCGCAATCTGCAAAGACCAGGTTCGGCGACTTGCCGCCAAGCTCCAGCGTGACCCGCTTGATCGTGTCGGCCGAATCCTGAGTCACCGCCTTGCCGGCGCGCGTTGATCCGGTGAATGACATCATCTGGACATCGGCATGCCGCGACAGCGCCGCGCCGACAACCGGCCCCTCGCCATGCACCATGTTGAAAACGCCGGCCGGCACGCCCGCCTCGTCAAGGATCTCGGCATAGATCACCGCCGAAAGAGGCGTGTATTCGCTGGGTTTCAGCACACAGCTGCATCCCGTCGCGATGGCGGGAAGCACCTTCAGCACAACCTGGTTGACCGGCCAGTTCCAAGGCGTGATCAACCCGCAGACTCCGATCGGCTCGCGAACGATGATGTCGCCATTCTTCAGCTGCTCACGTTCCTCGAGCGCGTCGAGGGAATCGATGAAACCGTCAAGATGCCCGATGGCGGCGTCGGCCTGCATCTCGCGGGAAAAGGTGATCGGCGCACCCATTTCCATGCGCATCGCCTGAGCCAGCTCCTCGAGCCGGCGCTCGCTCACCTCGCGGATGCGGCGCAGCAGCGCCAGCCGGTCGGCCTTGCTTGTCAGCGAGAAGCTATCGAAGGCGGCCGTGGCAGCGGCCACGGCGCGGTCGACATCCTCGGCATTTCCGAGCGCGACAGTGCCCAAACGCTCGCCATTGGCCGGGTTCATCACCGGCATTGTCTCGCCGGATACCGGCGCAACCCATTCGCCGCCGATATAGAATTGGGTCATTCTGTCCACTGGTCGGTTCCTTCCGTTCTCTGGCACTGCCTTCTGTAGGGCTACGTACCCTGTTGCATCATGCGCTGCATCATTCGCTGCGTTAAGTGGCGTCAGCGCGCCGCCGTGATGGCCGTCTCGATCATCTGCCGGACATCTGCGACGCCGGCCTGCCGCGGGTTGGTCGCGGCGGCGCTGTCGAGAAGTGCTTTTTCGGCTATTCGCGGGGCGCAGTCAAACGGCACGTCGATGGCGGCAAGGGATTTCGGGATATCGATCTCGTCGAGAAGCGCTTCCAGATGCGCGGTAAAACCGTCCGCGGTCTTTTCGCTGATCCCCATCACCTCGGCCATGCGCGCCACCTTCGGCTCCAGCCCCGGAAGATTATAGCGCATCACCACCGGCAGGATAATGGCATTGGTCAGTCCGTGCTGGGTGTCATATTCGGCGCCCACCATATGCGAGATGGCGTGCACCATGCCCAGCCCCTTGAGAAAGGCGATGCCGGCCATGCAGGACCCGACAAGCATTCCGCCCCGCGCCACCATGTTTCCGGGCTCGCGCACCGCCACCGGAAGCCAGTTCGAGATCAGCGCCAGCCCCTCCAGCGCCATCGCGTCGCAAAGCGGATGAAACCCCGGCACGATGTAGGCCTCGATGGCGTGGGTCATCGCATCGGCGCCGGTCCAGGCCGTCAGATGCGGCGGCAGTCCGACCGTCAGCTCCGGATCGAGAAGCGCCAGCGACGGCTTCAGCCCGGGGTGGCAAATACAGAATTTCATGCCCTTGCCGGTATGGGTGATCATCGCCGTGCTTTCCGTCTCGGCACCGGTTCCCGCCGTCGTCGGAATGGTCACGAGATGCGGGAACGGCTGGTCCGGCCCGATCTCCGCCGGCGGCGCCTCCCACTCGAAATCCCACAGATCAATCTCGTTGCGGGCCGTCAGGCAGATCGCCTTGCCGCCATCCATGGCACTGCCGCCCCCGATGGCGATGACGGCATCATGGCCCCCGGACAGGAATGCGGCCCTGCCCGCCGCAATTTCCGTGTCCCTGGGGTTCGGCGAGATATCCGAGAACAGCCCCGTTTTCATGCCGGCGGCGGCGAGAATCGACATCAGGCCCGAGACAAATGGCAGTCCCGCGCTGCCGCTGTCCGTCACCACAAGCGGCGCGCGAATGCCAAGCCCCGCACATTGCACGCCGATTTCGGCAAGCCGTCCCGGGCCATAGGCGATGGGGACCGGAAAGCTCCAGTCCTGCGGCTCCAGCATCGCGGTGTGATCATACGGGTCGGACATGGTACCTCCGGACAAATGAATGGCCTTTCCGGCCGATGGGTTTCACGCCGTCACCGATTCGATGAACGCCGCCAGATCAGGGCTGCCGGCCCATGATTGAAGATCGGGATGGACGCGCAATGGCGCGGCATTCTCGGCATATTTTGCCAGTATGGTCGCGCGACTGACAGGCAGATTCGGCGAGCCTTCGGGAAAAGCGCAGCTTTCTTCAATGACCTCTCCGGAAATCAGCCTGACCCGCAGCCTGTCCGGCTGTTGCGGATCAAAATTCATGTCCGGCCTGCGCGGCACCACCTGCCGGATGTTCGTGCGCTCTATCAGTTTCCAGATATCTTCGCCGGCGGCGCGCGGATCGGCAAGGTGCTTTCCGGTCAGCCGGCCATGCACGAGGCAGGCTGCGATCACGAAGGGAAGGCTGAAACGCGCCTGTATTTCGTTCTCAGGCCTGTCATGCCGCAAAATCGCATAATGGAAGTCGGGGAGTTCCGCGTGAATCTCGTCGATGTCGCCGGCCTCGCATCTTTTGCTCAGCGCCACCGCGCAGTCCGCCAGTCTGTGGGTGTAGGAACAGCTTGGATACAGCTTGATGGCGACACCCCATTGGTCGAGGGCGCGGCCGTCCATGGCGTCGATTGCCGCGTCGAGCCGGTCCATGCCGGTACCGGCCTTCAGCGCCACGAAGCCGCGCTCGCCGTCGAGAATGCCGTCATTGCCCGCCAGCCCGGCCGCCGCCATCATCGCGGATGACAGCCCGTCGCGGGCGGCGAACCCCGCCTGCATCGGCTTCACCACCGACCCGAACTGCTCGGCGTAGCCCGAAGCCTGTGTGAGCGCCAGCCCGATGGCCGCCGCCATCCGGTCGCCATCAAGCTGCATTGCCGCCCCTGTGGCTGCCGCCGCGCCGGCGGCGCCCAGCGTCGCCGTGCTGTGCCAGCCACGGTTGTAATGGTCGAAATTCACCGCCTCGCCGAGCCGCGCGATGGTCTCGAACCCGGCCGCATAGGCACGCAGCGCCTGATCGCCACTGACCGGCCTGATCGCCGCCAGCGCCCAGATGGCGGGCCAGATCACCGCCGAGGGATGAGTGTTGCCGGGTGCTTCCCAGTCATCCATTTCCTCGAGATGGGATGCGCTGGCGTTGACGAAGGCGGCCTGCGGCGCGGCCAGGCGCGCGCCGACGCCCAGAACCGGTGCCGGCCCGTCGCCGAGATCACGCGAGGCGGCCAGCAGCGCAGCCGCCTCAGGCGACCGATTGCCGCTCAGCACACAGCCAAGAATGTCGATGAATGAATCCTCGATCATCCGCACCGCCGCCTGCGAGGGGCGCGGCATGCCGGCGATCCTGCGGCCGATATCCGCAAGCCGCGTCGCGGGGCGGTCTTGCGCGCCGGCGTCGGCTCTGGCCGTCATCCTGATTTCCGCCATGACACACCGCCTGACGTGGACCCGTTGCGAAAATCCTTAACCCGTTTTCGATATTTGAAAAGGCAAAATAACTGCCTCGTGCCGCGAGAGCGGCTTTCGCCAAAGCATGACGGCACCGCCAACCGTGCGGTTCAATCTCGTCGGATCGAGAGAAAAGCCAGCAATAGCGCTTGCATTGAGCCATCATTGCTGCCTAGGATTTTGACGTTGGTACAACAAAAATTCCGGCCTGAACCATCCAATAGAAACGGGCTAGGAGGAGGGAACAATGACAATGAATATCTCGCGGAGGACCGCGCTGAAAACGGCTGCTGCGGCTGGTGCCCTTTCGGTCACCGGCATGCCGGCCATGGCGGCGCCGAAACATGGTGGCACCTACACCATCGGCATGTCGGGCGGCAACACGTCCGACACCTGGGACAGCCGTACCCATTCCGACAGCTTCATGATCAACATGGGCGCAGGTTGCGTGTTCGAGACCCTGACCGAGGTATCCTCGGCCGGCGAATTGGTCGGTGAACTTGCAGAGAGCTGGGAAGCATCGCCCGACGCCAAGATCTGGACCTTCAACCTGCGCAAGGGCGTGAAGTTCCACAACGGCAAGTCTTTCGGCGCCGATGACGTCATCGCGTCGATGAACATGCATGTCGAGGAAGGCGC
>WTIL01000019.1:1533-11615 GCA_011522725.1 Rhodospirillaceae bacterium | reverse complement strand
TCGGTGAAGCTGCTGGATGCCTATATCAACATCGATATCATCGAGGTGACGGGCAACATGCACAACACCTTCCCGATGCTTGTCGGCAACGCGCCCTATGACGACGTCAATGTCCGCCGGGCCCTGAAATACGCCGTCAACCGTCAGGAGATGGTCGACAAGATCCTGCTTGGCCACGGTGCTGTCGGCAACGACCACCCGATCGGCCCGGCGAACCAGTATTTCGCCTCCGATCTCGAGCAGACCGAGTACGATCCGGACAAGGCCAAGTTCTATCTGAAGGAAGCCGGACTGTCGTCGCTCGACGTCAATCTGAGCGTCTCCGACGGTGCCTTCGCCGGTGCGGTCGATGCCGGCCAGCTGTACCAGAACTCGGGTTCGGCCGCGGGCATCAACATCAACATCGTTCAGGAGCCGGCTGACGGTTACTGGTCGAACGTATGGCTGAAGAAGCCGTGGTGTGCCTGTTACTGGTCGGGCCGTGCAACCGAGGACTGGATGTTCTCGACCGCCTATGAGTCGGGTGTTCCGTGGAACGATACCGGGTGGGAGAACGAGCGCTTCCAGAGCCTGCTGATGCAGGGTCGTGCAGAGCTCGACACCGGTCTTCGCGGTGAAATCTACCGCGAGATGCAGTCCATCTGCCGTGACGAGGGCGCGACCGTCGTCCCGATGTACCAGAACTATGTCGATGCGAAATCCAACCGCGTCGAGCATAGCGGCCAGACCGGCAACCTCTGGATGCTGGACAACCTGCGCAGCTGTAAGCGCTGGTGGTCTGCCTGATCCTGACATAACGCCGGCGGGGCCTTCGGGTCCCGCCGCATTTCTTTTTCCGTATTCCATAACATTTCGTTTCGGGACCGGCGTTCACCATTTACCGCAGGTGGGGCGAAGATGAATAACGTAGCAATGATCATCGGCAAGCGCCTTGGGCTTGGCGTGCTCACCATGTTCATGGTGTCGATCATCATCTTTCTGGCGGTCAACATGCTGCCCGGCGACTTTGCGCAGGCCCTTCTCGGCCAGTCGGCGACGCCCGAGGCGGTGGCCGCCATCCGCAAGGACCTCGGCCTCGACAAGCCCATCTACACCCGTTATTTCGACTGGCTGATCGGGGTCATGCAATTTGATTTTGGCACCAGCTTTGCGAAAGCCAATTTTGCGACCTATGCGGGCACCACGGCCGACGTCAATTTTGGTTCAGTGGCCGACCAGATCGCGCCGCGCTTTGCAAACACCCTGTTCCTGGCCGCAGTCACGGCCGCAATCGCCGTACCGCTGTCGCTTCTGATTGGTGTTCTCGCGGCGCTTTACCGCTACTCGATTTTCGACCGCATCGCCAACATCAGCACCCTGACCTCGATTTCCAGCCCGGAATTCTTCGTCGCCTATGTTCTGATCCTGCTTCTGGCTGTGCTGAACCCGGTGTTCCCGTCGCTGTCGAACATCCATGACGGCATGGATTTCGCGCAAAAGCTGCAGAAGACGATGCTGCCGGCGCTGACCCTGACGCTGGTCGTCACCGCGCATATGATGCGGATGACACGCGCCGCCATCATCAACCTTCTGGCCTCGCCCTATATCGAGATGGCGCGGCTGAAGGGCCTGTCGCCTTTCCGCATCATCGTGTTCCATGCGCTGCCGAACGCGCTGGCGCCGATCATCAATGTGATCGCGCTGAACCTTGCCTATCTGATCACCGGCGTGGTCGTTGTCGAGGTGGTGTTCGTCTATCCGGGCGTCGGCCAGCTGTTCGTCGATTCAGTGAAAATCCGCGACATTCCCGTGGTCCAGGCATGCTGCCTCGTCTTTGCGGCGGCCTATATCTCGCTGAACCTTCTCGCCGACGTGATGTCAATCCTGTCGAACCCGCGCCTCCGGCTGCCAAAGTAAACCGCAGAGTAGTGACAAGATGATGCCGAGCCTGTCCTTCACTTACTGGTCCGCACTGGTCGTCGCCGGCGCGCTGGCGCTGTATTTCGGCGGCCGCCAGGTCGGAAACGCCAGCGGCGTGGCGCGGCTTCGCGACATGTCCGCCACCGGCGCGCTCGGATACAGCCTGCTGGTGGTGACCCTTTACCAGGGGATTGCGCTCTATTTCGGGCCGGGAGCCACCTTCTTCAAATGGGCGGTTCATGGCGTTGTCGGCTTCGGCATCGCCGGCTACCTGTTCCAGCAGCTGGGACGGCATGTCGGCACACGGGCGACAAAGAAACTGTTCCGCTCGATGCCGGTGACGGCGGCGCTCGGCATCCTGCTGATCCTGACATACGCCTTTGTCGCGATCTTCGCCGATTTCATCGCGCCCTACGGCCAGGCCGAGATTTTCAAGGACGCCAATCTTCTTCCCGGGGGCGATCCGGGCATGGGCGGCAGCCCCGATCATCTTCTCGGCACCGACCAGATCGGCCGCGATATTCTCTCGCGCCTGATCTATGGCGCCCAGAACACTGTCGGCATCGCCTTTGTGACGACGCTCCTCGCCTTTTTCATCGGCATCAGCCTGGGCTTCCTTGCCGCCACCATCGGCGGCGTACTGGACCAGGTCCTTTCCCGTATCGTCGATATGCTGATGTCGATCCCGCAGCTGATCTTCGCGCTGCTGCTGATGACCATCGCCACCGCATGGTTCGGCTCGGAAAAAGGCATGGTCACACTGTTCATGATCCTGATCATCGCGGTGCTGGACTCCACCCGGGTGTTCCGCCTGTCGCGGGCTGTCGGCATGAACATCGTGGTGATGGATTTCTTCGAGGCGGCGAAACTGCGCGGAGAGAAGCTGTCCTACCTCATCTTCAGCGAGATTGCGCCGAACGCGTTCGCGCCGCTGCTGGCCGAATTCGGCCTTCGTTTCTGTTTCGTGTTCCTGACCATCGCCTCGCTGTCCTTCCTTGGCATCGGCATCCAGCCGCCGCTGGCCGACTGGGGCACCATGGTCCGTGACCTGTCCCAGTTCATCGCCTATGCGCCGTTCCCGGTGGTCGGACCGCTGACAGCCTCGCTGCCGCTGATGGCGGCCGGCGCCATTGCGCTGCTGACCGTGGCGGTGAACTTTGTCGTCGACTGGATGCTGCACCGCGCGTCCGGCCTGAAGGAGTAGACGCCATGTCCACGACCGAACCGCTGGTCAAGATCAGCAATCTGGAAATCGACGGCATCGCCGACGAGACCCGCACCCGCATCATCAACAATGTCAGCCTTGAGCTGAACCGCGGCGAGGTGATGGGGCTGATCGGCGAATCGGGTGCCGGCAAATCCACCCTCGGGCTTGCCGCCATGGGCTTCACCCGTGACGGCTGCGAGATTGTCGGCGGCAACATCATGTTCGACGGGATCGACCTGGTCACGGCAACACCGGATGTGAAACGCCAGCTTCTCGGCAAGCGGATCGCCTATGTCGCGCAGTCCGCGGCGGCGAGCTTCAACCCGGCCCACAAAATCATCAACCAGCATGCCGAGGCGCCGCTGTGCCACGGCGTTTCCAGCCGCACCGAGGCCGAGGCCGACGCCATCGACCTGTATGAGCGGCTGCGCCTTCCCAACCCGGATGAAATCGGCTTCCGCTACCCGCATCAGGTGTCGGGCGGCCAGCTGCAGCGGGCGATGACGGCGATGGCAATGTCGTGCCGGCCAGACCTGATCATTTTCGACGAGCCGACCACGGCGCTGGATGTGACGACCCAGATCGAGGTGCTTGTCGCCATCCGCGAGATTGTCGAGCAGTTCCAGACGGCCGCCATCTATATTACCCACGACCTTGCGGTTGTCGCGCAGATGGCCGACCGGGTGAAGGTTCTTCTGCGTGGAGACGAGGTCGAAGAAGCCGACACGCGCACCATGCTGGACGCCCCGCGCGAGGACTACACCAAGTCGCTCTGGGCAGTTCGCAGCTTTCAGAGGCCGCAAAAGCCGCTTGCCAAGAAAGGCGCGGTGCCTGTCATCAGCCTTCGCAATGTGACGGCCGCCTATGGCAGTAACGATCCGGTTGTCCGCGATGTCAGTTTCGACATCCATGAGGGGCGCACCGTCGCCGTTGTCGGTGAATCCGGTTCCGGCAAATCAACCACGGCACGCTGCATCACCGGCCTGCTGCCGCCGATGACCGGCGAGATCGCATTCCAGAACGAGGTTCTTCCGGCCGATTACCGCAAGCGCAGTGTCGACCAGCTCCGTCAGGCCCAGATGATTTACCAGATGGCCGATACCGCGCTGAATCCGCGCAAGCGGATCGGCGAGATCATTGGCCGGCCCGTCGAATTCTATCTGGGGCTCAAGGGCGCCGAAAAACGCCGCCGGGTGGAAGAGCTTCTCGAGCTGATCGAGATGGACCCGAAGGAATATATCAACCGCCTGCCCTCGGAGCTCTCCGGTGGCCAGAAACAGCGGATCGGAATCGCCCGCGCGCTGGCGGCGGAACCGAAATTCATCATCTGCGACGAGGTGACCTCGGCGCTCGACCAGCTGGTGGCCGAAGGCATCCTGAAACTTTTGACCCGCCTGCAGGAAGAAATGAAACTGTCCTACATGCTGATCACCCATGACCTGTCGACGGTGCGCGCCATCGCCGACGAGGTGGTGGTGATGAAGGACGGCCTGATTGTCGAGGCCGGGCCGAAGGACGAGATGTTTACCCCGCCGCACCATGCCTATACAGACCTGCTGCTGAGCTCGGTCCCGGAAATGAACCCGGACTGGCTGGACGAGCTGCTGGCGCAGCGCGGCGCGGAAAATCTTGGCGACGCCGCCGTCAGCAAGATGTAGGCTGAGGATGTGACGTCCGGCCGCATCGCGGCCGGAGGCACGGAAATCTAGGGTGATCACCCTGGGGGCGTTGATGCGGGCGGCAAGTGCTGCCCGCCGAATGCTTGATGAAGAGGGTATGAACATGGAAGAGAGCTTTTCCACGCGCAAACTTCTGAGCGGAGCCGAGCTCAAGGAACTGAACACCAAGTCGGACCTTGCCGGTGCCTTGCAGCTAGGCAGCCATGTCGGTGCGATCCTGGTGCTTGGCTATCTGCATTACCTGGCCATGGGAAGCTGGTGGGTGATCGCCACCGGGTTCTGCCTCGGCGTCACCGTGAACTTCCTGTATGCCGCGCAGCACGAGCTGTCGCACTGGACCGTGTTCAGGACGCGCTATCTGAACGAGCTGTTCGGCCGCACCGTCGGGTTCCTGATGATGTTCCCGCGCGACTACGATATGGCGATGCATCAGGCGCACCACCGCTGGACCGCGCAATGGGAGCGCGACGGCGAGCTGACCCGCGCGCCCTACACGCTGAAAAGCTACCTTCTCTATTTCTGGGGCTTCACCTACTGGTACAACCGCGTCGACGGCCTTGTCCGGCGCGCCCGTGGCATCATCATCGAGCCCTATATCAGCAAGGCGCTGGAGGCGAAGATCATCCGTGAATCCCGCCTTCATATCCTTGGCTATCTGGTCATCGCCGCGGCCTCGGTCTATTTCCAGAGCTGGGCCGCCGTGACCTTCTGGCTGCTGCCGATGGTGCTGACCAAGCCGGTCCACCAGATGCAGAATACCATCGAGCATCTCGGCCTGACCCATGAGAGCGACATCCTGAACAACACAAGGTCGACCCGCACCAACGCGCTGATGCGCTGGCTGTGCTGGCAGATGCCCTATCACACCGCCCATCACAGCTATCCGTCGGTGCCCTTCTGGCAGCTTCGCAAGCTGAACGACAAGATCGAGAACGCCGCCGGTGAAGTGCACCGCATGGGCTGGATCGAGTTCCAGGTCGAGGTGATGAAGCGCCTGATGCAGAAGGACGAGAGCCAGTGGCCGATGGATGATGTCTGGATCGTGCCGGCCAAGGGCGGCCGCCAGGTCAGGCTGGAGGCCTAGCCCGATGGCCGCGCGCCGGCTGCAGACCTACACCTCGCTCTGGGCGATGATGCCGCATGACGACAGCGGCGAAACCCTGCCCTATGACGCCATCTGCGAAATGGTCGCCGGTGCCGGCTATGACGGCATGGCCATCGACCTTGGCGCCGGCGATGTGGCGCAGGCCCGCGAAGTGCGCCCGCATATGGAGCGCAACGGCCTGACGCCGCTGATCGTCGCCTTTCCAAAGACGATTGAATCGCTCCGCGAGACGCTGGTCATGGCCAAGGATTTCGGCGCGCCCTTTGTCGATGTGATCGGCCAGGTCATGCCGCTGAGCGTCGACGGAATGATCCCGGTGATCAGAAAGTGGATCGACATGTCAGACGAGATCGGCATGCCGATCCAGTTCGAGACCCACCGCAACTGCATCACCAACGACCTTTACGCCACGCTGTGCCTGATCGACGCCGTGCCGGAAATGCGGCTCTGCGCCGATCTTTCGCATTTCGTCGTCGACCGGGAGTTCAAGCTGCCGCTTGACCATCGCGACCAGGGGCTGATCCAGCGGATCATCGACCGGTCCGACAGTTTTCAGGGACGGGTCGCAAGCCGCCAGCAGATTCAGCTGCAGCTGGATTTCCCGCAGCACGCCAAATGGGTCGAGCTGTTCCGTGGCTGGTGGCGCGACGGGCTGGAGAGCTGGCGCGCGCGCAATGACGAGGGCGACTGCATCTTCCTGTGCGAGCTCGGCCCGCCGGAATATGCGATGACCGGACCTGACGGCCGCGAAATGTCGAGCCGCTGGGACGAGGCGCTGACCATCCGCCGCTGGGTGATGGAGATGTGGGACGAGATGGAGCGGGGCTAAGCGCCTGACTGCTGACTGACCGTCTAGCCGTCCCGCCGTGCCGCAATCGCCTCGGCAAGAACGCACATGATCTCGAACATGATCGACACGCCCAGCCAGGCGGTGCCGCCGGCCGCATCGAACGGTGGCGAGACCTCGACAAGATCCGCCCCGACGAGATTTACGCCGGACAGTTCGCGCACCACCTGCTGTGCCTGAAACGAGTTCACCCCGCCGATTTCCGGCGTGCCGGTGCCGGGCGCAAAGCTCGGGTCGATGAAGTCGATATCATATGAACAATAGGTCGGCTGCGAGCCGACGATGGCGCGCGCCTCTTCCATCACCGCCGGAATGCCGCGGTCGAACAGCTCCTCGATGCGGATGATCCGCACCCCCTGCTCGATCCCCCAGTCCACATCCTCGGTATTGTAGGCAGTGCCGCGAATGCCGATCTGCACCACCCGTTTCGGGTCGAGAAGCCCTTCTTCGATGGCGCGCCGGAAAGGCGTCCCGTGGGTATAGCGGAACCCGCCGAAATAGCTGTCGAACAGGTCGGTATGGGCATCGAAATGGATCATGCCGACCGGTCCATCGGCGGCGAGGCCGCGCAGCACCGGAAGCGAGACGAGATGGTCGCCGCCCGCCGTCATCGGGGTGATGCCGCGTTCCCGCAGCCCGGCATAGAATTCGGCAATTCGCGCCATGCTGTCATCAAGGTCGATGGGGTTCGGCCCGACATCGCCCAGATCGGCGCAATTCACCATGGTGAACGGGTTCACGCCGGTGACCGGGTTCATCGCCCGGATCATCGTCGACAGGTCGCGCAGCTGGCGCGGCCCGTGGCGCGGGCCCGGCCTGTTGGTGGTGCCGGCATCCCAGGGCACGCCGACAAGCCCCATCTCCACTTCGTCAATGCGCGGCGAGCCCATCTCCAGATGCGGCAGGCGCATGAAGCTTGGCATGCCGGCAAAACGTGGCATCTCCATCGCCGATACGGGAATGAAAAACTGGTCGTCAGACATCTTGGCTCTCCTGTGCCACGGTCATTTCGCCGGACAGGCGGCGAAGGTCGAATTCTGTTTCAAGCTGCGCTGCCAGCGCCGCATCAATGAGGCAAGGCGGCGGCGCTGCCAGAATTTTGCGCACCCTGGCATGGGCCCGTTTCCAGCTGTCGGCGGCGCCGTCATCCTGCCATTCCCCGATAGTGCGCCTGTCGCCGATCTGCGGATAGAGGAAATCGGTGTTCATCCGCGCCAGCGTCTCGGCCTCGCCAAGGAAATGCCCGGCGCCGGTAGCCGCCGCATGGATCGCCGCCGGATCGAGGGTCGCCTCCGACACTTCGATGGCGGTATGCGCGCTCAGGATGCTGCCAAGCATGTCATTGTCAATGACATAGGATTCCAGCGCCGTTGCCATCAGGCTTGCCTGTGTGCCTGCCGCCTGCGTCACGAAATCTGCGCCGGCCTGCAAGGCCAGCGTCACCGACAGGCATTTCTCGTGCCCGGCCTGCGCGTCAGGCCATTTCGAATCACTGGCCCCGGCGATGGTCGAGCTGGGCAGCCCGTAGCGGCGCGCCATCTGGATCGCGGCAGCCGTCAGCTTCGCCTGCTCGCCGCCACCGCCCGCCATCGCGCCGGTGCGGAGATCGGTGACCATCGGCCGCGGTCCGAAAATGGCGCGCACATCCGGCGCAACCAGCCAGGCCAGCACCATGCCGGCAAGCGTCTCGGCCGTGGTCTGCGCCACACAGCCGGCGATCGTCACCGGGCTCGAGGCGCCGAGCTGGCCGAAGGTGTTCACCATCACCGGAATGCCGCGCCGTGCCGCATGGATCAGCACATCCACCGAATCAGGATCAAAGCGCAGCGGCGGAACCACATGATTGACATTGAGCGACAGGAAAGGCCGGTCGCGGAACGCGGCCTCGGATCCGGCGATCCGGTGCGCCAGCGCGGCAATGGCGTCAACCGAGGCCACCGACGAGGCGCTGACCATCACATGTTTCGACGTACCGGCAAGGCAGGCCCATGCCGTGTTCAGCTCCATCGCCGCCGGGTCCTCGATGTCCCGCGCCACCATCGGGCGGCTGAAGAAATGGATATGGTCCATCTGCTCGACGATGCGGGCCGCGTCGTGAATATCGGCGAGAACCGAGTCACGATAGCGGCCTGTATCGAGGTCGAGGATCTGTGGCGAGGCGCCGCCGCTGCCCAGATGCACGGCTGTCCCGCCAAGGACGAGGTCGGTCCCGGGCCGCCGGCCGCACAGGGTGATCCGGCCGGGCAGGCTGTCGATCACGCGCTCGACAAGGGCCGGCGGGAACAGCAGCCTGCCGTCCGGCGACAGGCTGCCGCCGGCACCCAGGACGAGGCCTGCCGCCTCGTCGGTCGGGTCGGCGAGGCCGGTATCGGCCAGAATGGCAAGGGCGGCATCATGGATCAGGTCGAGCTCGTCTTCGCCAAGCAGCGCCAGACGGCCACCGACCGGGGCGAGCACAGCAGCTGGCGCAGCATCAGGCTGGGCGCGGCGTCTACGGCGCTGGCGGGTGTCTGGCGGGCTGTCGGCCATGCAGGCTGGTCCTCGGAAAACGTCAACAGCTTCAGCATTGCGGCTTGCCACGCAGGCGACAAGCCTTTTGTCAGCCTAGGTTTCGTTGCGAAGCAGCATCAGCAGCGCAACCACCGTCGCCCCGATCCCCAGCAGCACGGGCGCAGGCGGCAGCGCGCTTCCGAAGCCGATTTCCCACAGCATTACCCAGGCCGGGGTCAGATAGGAATAGGCCATCACCTTCGCGCTCGGCAGGCGCAGCGTCGCATATTGCAACAGGAAGAAGGATGACGCCGTCGAGAACAGCGTCAAATAGCCGATGGTGATCCACACCATGGCCGGAAGCGCCGTCCAGTCGGTGGCCCGGATGTCGTCAAAGCCGACAACGACAAGGATGAGCGAGCCGGCGACCAGCATGCCGAAGGTGAAGACAGCCGCCCCCTCGCCCCGGTTCAGCTTGCGCACCATCGGGGTGTAGAGCGCATGGGCGATACAGCCAAAGAAATAGATCATCTCGCCGCGGCCGATATCGAAGGCCATCATCGCCGCGAGGTCGCCGCGGAAGATCACCCAAAGCGCGCCGCAGGCGGCGATGCCGAGCGCCAGCGCCATGCGGCTGGTCGTGACCTGGCGAAGAAGCCACCAGCCGAACACGGCCGACATCAGCGGCATCAGTGTGAAGACAGCCGCCGCCGATACCGGATTCGCCGTCTTCAGCCCCTCGAACATCAGCACGAAATAGAAGGTGAACAGCCCGCCGAGCACGAAATAGCGCCATGGCCGGCTCAGATATTCCGGTTTCAGGTCGCGCTGCAGCGCGGCGACCATGCCCATGAC
>WTIL01000019.1:0-1433 GCA_011522725.1 Rhodospirillaceae bacterium | reverse complement strand
GGCTCAGATATTCCGGTTTCAGGTCGCGCTGCAGCGCGGCGACCATGCCCATGACAATGGTGGCGAAGACAAAGCGCGCCGCCGTGATCGCCTGGGGGGCGATGTCATTGGCGACGATCGCGCCGAGGCTGAAGGACCCGGCCACCAGCGCGGAAAACCCGAGCATCGCAAGATGCCCGCGTATCTCGTCAGGTGTCAGCCCGGCAGCCGCCATCAGGCGAACCGCGCCAGATAGGCCTCAGCAAGCCGCGCCGTACCGGCGGCGAAATGCGGTGCCTGCGAGCGCGCGAGATCGGTGCCGGCATGCGAGCCGGTCCAGGCGAGGAGCGCCATGCGGCGCAGCATGATGAAACTGTCGATTTCCACCTCGTCCTCCCGGGCGAGCGGCCTCACCGCACGATAACCGTCGAGCCACGCCTCGCGCAGCGCCGGCACCTGCGGATGCTCTTCCATGAAACTGATGCCGGCGGCGAAATCATACATGAACCAGCCAAAACCGCAGTCATCGAAATCGATCAGCCTTGTATCGCCGCCGTCGATCAGAAGATTGGCAAGGCGCATGTCGGCATGGATGAGGCCGTATCTGGCCGCCCCGCGCCCGTACGCCGCAAGCCTGTCGCGGACAAGCGTCTCCGCAGCCTCCAGAACCTCGCGCACCCGCGCATCGACCCCCGGCCCGTCGCGCCAGTCCCCCCAGTTCGGCGACGGCCCGAAGACCGACCCGTCATCCCAGACAAGCCGTTCAAAGCCGTCGGGAAGCTGCCAGCCGGTGACATGAAGATGGGTGCGCGCGGCAATCCCGCCGAGCTGCCGGAACGGTTCGACCAGATCATCATCGGGATCAGGCTCTGCACCTTCCAGCCACTCGAACATCACCAGATGGCGCGGTGCCAGAGCGGAGGTTCCGTGGCTCTGGATCAGCGCCCCGTCACGCCCTGCAAGCGGTCGCGGCGTCGCCACACCGCCGTCGCTGTCCAGCGCCGTCATCCAGGCAAGTTCGCATTCTATGGCGCGGCGCGAATGGTAGCCTTCGCGGTGAAGCCGCAGAACCGACCGGTACCCGCCAGCCGCCTCAACAAGATAGGTGGCGTTCTCCGACAGGTTGATCAGCTGCAGACGCGCGCCCTCAGGCACGTCCCAGAGCGCAAGAGCCGACCTAGCCAGATCAGCCAGGGCAGGCAACTGGTCAGCATCTGAAATTGTCACCGGTTTTCCTCCCGCATTCCGCGGCCACTTGTGCCGCATGGCTGCCCGCAGCCTCGAATCACAATTGACATTGATCCGCCTTGCACTTCAAGATTGAAAGGTGCCGGATTACCGAAAAGCTGGCACCGAATACCTCGACAAGCCCTTTGGTCGTATTCAGTTACGACGGTTAATGATTGGAGGTACATCATGAATATGGGCCTTGCCCCCCGTCCCGCTAACGAGGA
>WTIL01000067.1:7231-11951 GCA_011522725.1 Rhodospirillaceae bacterium | reverse complement strand
TTTCGTCCCGGTCGGGCACATCGCCGCCTGCCGGCACATAGAAATTATGCACCCGTGGCCCGCCATCGATGACAGCCGAGATATGGCGGCAGTCGGTCCGTCCGGCCCAGTCCATATGAGTGCCGTCCGACAGTGGCAGCCGCGAGACAATCGCAACGCCGTTATAGCTTTTCTCGCCGCGATAGACCTGATGCGGCCATCCGGCATCGCTCAGCGCCTCGGCCGGAAAATGCTGGTCCTCGGTCTTCGTTTCCTGAAGGCAGAGCACATCAATGTCATGATCGCGCAGAAAACCGGTGACCAGGTCGATCCGCAGACGCACAGAGTTGATGTTCCAGGTTGCCAGTCTCATGATGTGAATCCTGAATGTTGGTAGCGTGGCGGGTCAGCGCCCTTATCGCCAACCCCGGCGGAATCAGCGTTTGTCACTGGTTCTCGTCGGGATAGATGGTCTTGGCGAAGAACTTGTTCTCGTAGCTATGGCCGAACCTCATGTTCTGAAGCGTTACCGTCGTGGTCACATCGGCGGCATCGCGGATCGACCATTTGCGCAGCACGAAAGGCTGGTTGGTGAATTCCAGCGTCAGCTGGCCGGCAGCCTCGCCGGTATCTTTTGTCAGCACGATACGCGTAATGCCGTTACGTACCGAGTGGCTGGTCCTGAACTCGTCCGATCTCAGCTCGACCTGCTCCTGCAGGATCAGCGACAGGGGCGTCTCGCTGATCGGATAGCTTGTGACATGCCTGTCGTCGGGCCTGTCGACATGCAGCCAGACCGGCGTCGTCAGCAGGATCAGCGGCTCGTCGAGGTCATAGATGATTTTCATCCGGTGCGGACGGCGAAGATGCAGCTCGCCAGTGGCTGTCGTGCCGTCCGATGCCACCTGAATGAAATCGGCCTTCATCGTGCTGATGCCGTCGAACCAGGCCTCGGCGCGAGTGACCGGATCCGGAGCATTGGCCAGCGTGCCGGCCGCCGGAAACAGCGTGCCCCCGACCAGCAACGCCGCCAGCATTGCCAACGGCGCCAGCCTCCACCTTACAGGCTTCATCCATTTCATGACCGTCCCCGCACTCACTGACCGGCTTCCTCGCTTACCAGAACCTCGCGCTTGCCGACATGATTGGCGGCGCTGATGATGCCGTTGCCTTCCATCTCCTCGATGATGGTGGCAGCCCGATTATAGCCGATCTTCAGATGTCGCTGAACAAAGCTTGTCGAGGCTTTCTGCTCGCGGATCACCAGCTGCACCGCCTGATCATAGAGGCTGTTGCCGCCAAGAAGGTCGCCGGTGCCGCCTGACGGGACCGCATCAGCCTCTTCTTCCTCGGCGACGACCTTTTCATTGTAGTCCGGCTCGCCCTGCTTGCGCAGGAAATCGGCCACGGCCTGAACCTCGTCATCGGACACGAACGGCCCGTGAACGCGGGTCACCCGGCCGCCGCCTTCCATGAACAGCATGTCGCCGCGGCCGAGCAGCTGCTCGGCGCCCTGCTCGCCGAGAATGGTGCGGCTGTCGATCCGCGAGGTGACCTGAAAGCTGATCCTTGTGGGAAAGTTTGCCTTGATCGTGCCGGTGATGACATCGACCGAGGGGCGCTGCGTCGCCATGATCACATGGATGCCGGCAGCCCGCGCCATCTGCGCAAGGCGCTGCACGGCAGCCTCGATTTCCTTGCCGGCGACCAGCATCAGGTCGGCAACCTCGTCAATCACCACGACGATGAAGGGCAATGGTGTCAGATCCAGGATCTCTTCTTCAAAGACCGGGCGGCCCGTCTCGGCGTCAAATCCGGTCTGGACACGGCGGGTCAGCACCTCGCCCTCGTCCCGTGCCTTGGCCACGCGTTCATTGTAACCGGCGATATTGCGGACATTCAGCTTCGCCATGTTGCGATAGCGGGTTTCCATCTCGCGAACGGCCCATTTCAGCGCTGTCACCGCCTTGGACGGTTCGGTCACCACCGGGCTCAGCAGATGCGGGATGCCGTCATAGACAGACAGTTCCAGCATCTTGGGGTCGACAAGGATCATCCGGCAGGTTTCCGGCGTGTGGCGATAGAGAAGCGACAGGATCATCGCGTTGATGCCCACCGACTTGCCGGAGCCGGTAGTGCCGGCGACGAGAAGATGCGGCATCTTCGCCAGATCGACGATCACCGGCGCGCCGGCGATGTCCTTGCCGAGCGCCATGGGCAGGTTGCTGCCGTCGGACTGCCAGACGGCATGATCCAGTATCTCGCGGAGGACGACGACCTGCCGGTCTGTGTTGGGAAGCTCGATGCCGATGACGTTCTGCCCCGGCACCACAGCCACGCGCACCGACACCGCGCTCATCGACCGGGCGATGTCGTCAGCCAGCGAGATCACCCGTTGCGATTTCGTCCCGGGGGCGGGTTCGAGGTCATGGCGCGTCACCACCGGGCCGTATCTGGACTCCGTGATTTCCCCTTTGACACTAAAGTCCCCGAGAACGGTCTCGAGCTCCACAGCCGTGGCCTCGAGCTCCTGCTTCGACAGGCCGGAGGCCGCCTTTCCGGGCGCCTTCAGCAGCTTCGCAGGCGGCAGGCGGAACTGGCCGTCACCACCGAAATCAAGCCGCCCCTGACCAGCGGCCGGAGCAGCCGGCGCGGCTGTGTCGCCGCCGGTATCGATGATTGTCGGCTCCTGCCGCTTCTTCTTGCCGGCAGCCTTGCGGGGCCGTTTCTTGGCCACCGCTTTGCCTGCCTCGGCAACGGGCTCGCTCGTCTCCGTCAATTCAAGCGCCGGCGCGTCTTCGCCGCCATCCTCCGCCTCGGCGCGGCGCGGCCTCAACACCCCGCCGACCAGCCGTGCCAGCATCCGGACCGGCATCACAAGCAACGCCCACTGGCGGCGCGAGAGAGTGGCGCTCCAGGACCAGAGCATAAGGCCGAGCAGCGCGTATCCGGCGCCAAGATAATGCGCCAATCCAAGACCGAGGACGGACGGCACCGGCGGCACATGCGGCATGGTCAGGCCGAGGAGCACCACACCAGCGGCACCGCCGGCAGCGCTGCCGGCACCGCCCGACAGGCCATAGATACCGCTGGCGAGAAGAAGCAACGCGACCGGCGCCAGAAACAGCCGTGCCACGCGCTGGCCGATTTCCTGCTTGCGCAGCAGGCGATAACCCCAGCCAAGGGGAAGAAGCGTGGCGAAGAAGCTCGCCGCACCGAGGCTGGTGCGAAGGCCACCGGCAATGGCGGCCCCGACAGGGCCGAACCAGTTGTTGACGGGGCCGGGGGAAAAGGCGCTCCAGGACGGGTCAAGGCGACCGGGCGAAAACAGCATCGCCGTCAAGGCACCCCCGGCCAGGATCAGCAGAAGCCCGCACGCCTCCATCGCCCGCCGGCGCAGAAAGCCCATCAGCGCCGGTGAGAGAAGTTTGCCCTTTTCCCCGTTTTCCGCCATCAGCCTGCCTGCGCGGCGCCCTTGCCGCCATCATGGATCGCGGCGACCCGGGCAAGGCTCTCCTCGGTCCGCTCATGATCATGGACAAGGGCAAGACGGACATAGCCGGCCCCGGGATTCACACCATCGCTTGTCTCTGCCATGAAGGACCCCGGCATTGCCCGCACCGCCTGTTCACGCATCAATCGCCTGACGAATTCGTGATCGTCATCCACCGGAAGCCACAGGAAGAATCCGCCGTCCGGTGGTGTCACCCCCAGATAGCGCGTGGCAAGGGCGAAGCTGTGGTCATAATGCGCCCGAATTGCGGCGACATGGTCGTCATCCTCATAAAGGTCGGCGGCCACCATCAGCAAGGGTGTCGGCACCAGCGAGCCGGAATTCGCCACCAGCTTGGCATAGAGGCCGATAACCGACGCATCGCCGATGATATAGCCGGCGCGAAGCCCGGCGGCGCTGGACCGTTTCGACAGGGAGTTCAGCACCACCAGATTGCGCAGTGGATCAAGGCCGGAATCCGCGCCCTCCTCTTCATGAATTGCGGCGGCGGCCTCGAGCGCGCCCGGCGGCGGCGTGCCGCGCCAGATGTCGCAATAGCATTCATCCATGACCAGCAGGAAGCCATGTTTGCGGGCAAGGCTGATGGCCGACTTGATGTCGTCCAGCGACATCACCCCGCCCTGCGGATTGGTCGGGCTGCACAGATACACAATGGTCGTTCGCGCCAGCACGGCATCCGGCTGCGCGCCCAGATCGGGAACAAACCCGTCGCCCGCGACAGCATTCAGATACCTGATCTCGGCACCCGAGGCGAGCGCCCCGGCCCGCCAGGCATGGTAATAGGGATTGGCGACGAGCGCCGCCGCATCCGGCTTGGTGTTACGGACCAGCCCGCCGAAAAAGGCCAGCGGCTCGCGCGTGCCGGGGACCGGCAGCATCTGGCGGTCGAGATCGACCAGCCCGGCTGCAGACGGCCAGCGGCGGGCGATGTAGTTCTCCACCGCAGACGTGAAACGCGCATGCCCGGCAGCCTTCGGGTAGAACTGCCAGCCTTCATTATGCGCCGCGATGCTGTCCGTCAGCAGCGGCCCGCCGGGAATCTGCGGCTCGCCGATGGACAGGTCCAGCAGTGCGCTACCCTCGGGGGGCTGCTGGTCGGCGAGAAGCGCGCGCATCTGCGCGAACATATTGCCGTCGAAGATCCTGTATTCCGGGTTCAGTTCCATGTTCCGCCAATTCGCGCCGTCATAATGCCGTTCTGTCTGTCATCTGGCCTGCAATCCGGCC
>WTIL01000067.1:4161-7131 GCA_011522725.1 Rhodospirillaceae bacterium | reverse complement strand
GGCCTGCAATCCGGCCCGTCAGGCCTGTTGCCTGCCGCCCCGGCGGGATGTCATCCGCCCGCGCGGCAAGACTGCATTGCAGACTACATCACAGAACTAACGCATCGGCGAATGGGGAGCAATCACCCAGCGCCAAATCATCACGCCTCTCCCGCATCCCTGCCCTGAATGATGATGCCGGCAACCGAACCGGCGGGCGCACTGCCGGGTGATCGGGCAGGCAATCCGGCAGGCGATCCGACGGGCGCCCGGTTGCGACCGCATTGCCGATGGACAAGCGGCGAGGCTCACCCTACATCTTGGTAACCCGACAAGACGAGGAACAGCTTCCTGATGACGGCTTCGGCAGGCAAGATAAAAGCGGTGTTTCTGGACCGCGACAGCACGCTGAATGTGGACCACGGCTATACGCACAAGGTTGAGGATTTTGCCTGGATGCCGGGCGCGTCCGAGGCGCTGGCGCTGTTCCACCGGCACGGCGTCGCCTGTTTCATCGTCACCAACCAGGGCGGCATCGGCAAAGGGCTGTACAGCGAAGCCGACATGGCGACATTCAACGATCATTTGTGCCACGAGGCGGAACGGGGCGGCGGGCGGATCACCGATATCGCCTTTTGCGCCAGCCACCCTGACGCCACGAGCGCGGAACTGAGAGCGCCGTCCCCGCGCCGCAAGCCGGCGCCCGGCATGATCCTCGAGCTGGCAGAAAAATGGAATATCGACCTTGCCGCGTCGGTGATGATCGGCGATCGCGACAGTGATGTGGCCGCTGGACAGGCCGCCGGGTGCCACGCCTATCTGTTCGACGGCACCGACCTCGCCGCCCTGGCACGGAATGTGGTGGAACGGCATTTTGCCGGTCGGGAGGGCAGCGATGACTAGGGAGGGCGGCACGCCCGGCATCGCGGTTATCGGCGGCGGGCTGACCGGCCTGATGACGGCTGCCGCGCTGTCCCATGCGGGTCCGCGCGTTCACCTGATCGACCGCGCCGAATCCGACGCGGCCCATCCCGACGAGAGAACGACAACGATCAACGCCGCCGGCGCGCGCATGCTGGCCGCGCTCGGCGCCTGGGACAGGCTCGAAACGCCGCCGGCTCCGGTGACGCGCATCGCTGTTGCCGAAGGGCCGGCGCCGACCGGGCTTGCCGCCAGGCGCCGCCCGGACAGCGACCTGTCCTGGCAGTCCGGCGACGCGCCGATGGGATATGTGGTCGCCAATGCCGCGCTGCAGTCGGCCCTTCGTGACACGCTGGCCGCCACAAATGTCATCGAGCGTCGCGGCTGCGGGGTGACGGGCTGGTCGGCGGGCGACACAATCTCGTCACTCGGGCTTGCGGATGCCGCGGGACAGGAAGAGACGATGGAGGCCGCGCTCGTTGTCGCTTGTGACGGCGCGCGAAGCATGATGGCGGAGCTTGCCGGGCTTGGCAGGCGCGAAGAGCGGCAGCGCCAGACGGCGATCGTGACCACCCTTCGCGCCGAGCGGCCACACGAGGGCACGGCCTTTCAGCGGTTTCTGCCGACCGGTCCCTTTGCCCTTATGCCGGGACCGGGAGATGCAGGCGGTTACGAGATGTCGCTTGTCTGGACCCTGCCGAACGACACCGCACAGCAGCTGATCGCCGCCGACAACGCATCCTTCGAGGCGGCCTGCCTCGAGGCCTTCGGATCGCGCCTTGGCTATATGGCGCTGGCCGGGAACAGGCTTGCCTGGCCGCTGCAGCCGGCATGGCGTCGCCGGATCACGGCGCCGGGCCTTGTGCTTGCGGGCGACGCGGCACACAGCATCCACCCGCTTGCGGGTCAGGGCTATAACCTGGCGCTAGCCGATGCCGCGGTGCTGGCCGACCTTGTGGTGGCAACGCACCGGCGCGGCCTCGCCGCCTCGCATCCGTCGCTCCGCAGCGCCTATGAATCGGCGCGTTTCAACGAACGGCTGGCGATGAGCGCGGCGACATCAGGGCTGAACAGGCTGTTCGCCGCCGCCCCGCCGGTGGTGCGCCGGGCGGCCGGAATGGGATTTTCGATCCTCGACAGGCTTCCCGGAAAATCCCTGTTTTCGAAAATCGCCGAGGGTGGCCGCCTGGCCGACGCGGCACTTCTGGACGGCAGGCTCCCGGGCGGGACCGGACGGTAGCCCTGAAATGAGGGGTGTCAGCCGCGCGGCTGCCCGGCGGCGGCGAGGCGGTCCAGATATTCCGCCATCAGGCTGTCCTGGCGCATCCCGTAATCATGCAGGATGTCCCAGCTGAACAGGCCGGTATCATGGCCGTCGTCAAAGACAAGGCGGACGGCATAATTGCCGACCGGCTCCACTCTCGAGATGGCGACATTCTGCTTGCCGGACGGCGTGGTCTTTTGTCCCGCGCCATGGCCCTGAACCTCTGCCGAGGGCGATTCCACACGCAGCAATTCGGCGGTCAGCGCGAAGCTCTCGCCGCTCTCGAACGTCACATGGAGGGTGCGCTTGTCGCTCGCCAGCCGGATTTCCGAGGGCCAGGCGGCGGTCATTTGCGAAGCGCCCCGATTTCTGCCTCGCTCAGCTCGCGCGCCTCGTCCAGCAGCATCACCGGCACCCCGGCGCGCACGGGAAATGCACGGCCAAGCTGGCGGCTGACAAGCTCGTTCCGCGCCCGGTCATATTCGAGCGGACCATGCGTGACCGGGCAGACCAGCACCTCGAGCAGGGCCGGGTCAAGTCCGGGCGCATCGGCGCCGGGCCGGGTGTCAGTGTCTTGCGTCATTCTGGCCGTCATCCTCGTGAAGCGCCATTTCCATCATAGCCACAAGCAGATCGGCGCGGCGAGACATTCCTTCGGCCTCGAGAAGCGCCTGCTTTTCGGCCACATCGAACGGACAGACCATCGCCAGCGTGTTCAGAATGGCGTTGTCGTCAGACCGTTCGATCTGGTCCCAGTCCGCCTCGAACCCGCGCTGGTCGAAATAGCGGCGCATGACCGAAAACAT
>WTIL01000067.1:0-4061 GCA_011522725.1 Rhodospirillaceae bacterium | reverse complement strand
GCATCAAAATCCGTGTTCATTGTCCAAACCTCACTCGAGGGCAATGTCCTCAGGAAAACAACAGGGTCGACAGCTTTCGCCGGGCGGCGATCACATCCGGATTCGCCGCGCCAAGCGTGGCGAAGAATTCCAGAAGCTGCAGCCGTGCCGCATCGTCATTCCAGCCACGCTCGATCCGGATGGACTCCAGAAGCTGGGCCATCGCCTCGGCATTCGCGCCGACGGCATAGAGCGCCAGCGCATATTCCTGGCGCGCGGCCAGATCATTCGGGTCGGCCTCGACGGCCGCCTTCGCGGCATCCAGCTCACCGGCCGATTCCGATGCCTTTTCCGCAAGCTCGACCGCCGCGATCGCCGACTGCATCGCCGGATCTTCGCGATATTCATCATTCAGCTGGTCGATCACCTCGCGGGCGCCTGCATTGTCGCCACTGGCGCTCAGGCACCGTACGACACCGGCGAGTGCGGCAACCGATTCCGGTGCGGCGCTCATCACTTCCTGAAACTGCATCATCGCAGTGCCGTGATCGCCCGAGGCCAGCGCCGCCTCGGCAGCCTCGAGCATCGAGGCGATGTCCGCGCCCGCACCACCCATCGAGGACAGTTTCTCGACGAACTGCTTGACGTTGGATTCAGGCTGCGCACCGGCAAAGCCGTCAACCGGCTGGCCATCGACAAATCCGTAGACGGTCGGCACCGACTGCACCCGCATCTGCTGCGCGATCTGCTGGTTGTCGTCGATATTCACCCGCACCATCCGGACTTTGCCGCCGCTGGCGCCGACGACCTTTTCCAGAACCGGGCCAAGCTGCTTGCAGGGGCCGCACCAGGGGGCCCAGAACTGTACGATGGTGGGTGTCGTTTTCGAGCCCTCGATCACCTCGGCCATGAAATTGTCCATCGTGACGTCGACCGGGGCCGACTGAGGTGCTGAGATCATCTGGTCCATGGCAAGGTCTGGGTCCGCTGTTCTTGGGGTTGGCACCGCCGGGAAGCCGGCTTGCGGGCGTTCGCCCGCCTTGTTGTGAATCTAGGTATCCGGACGGTCAAAACAAGATGGGCGGCTAGAGCGACACCATCATCGGTTCATGGCCGGTGACTTCGAGGAATTTGCGCAGCCCGTCCGGCGTGACGCCCAGTGTCAGGTCGTTCACCAGCGGATGGAAAAACAGCATGTCGGCCTCCATCAGGCTGCTGTCCAGCGCGAGCCTGACCCGATGTTCGGTATCGTTGATCACCGTGAACGGGCTGACCGCGCCGGGGCGCACGCCAAGGAACTCGAACAGCCTGTCGGCACTGCCGAAGGACAGCCTGTCCGCCCCGATCTTGTCTTGCAGCGCTTTCAGGTCGATCTCGCGATCCTCCTGCGCGACGACCAGAAAATTCCGTTTCTTGCGGTCACGCAGATACAGGTTCTTCACATGAGTGCCGACCATATCGCCGCGATGACCCTTGGACTCCTCGACCGTGCGAAGCGGCGGATGTTCGTGACGGGTAAAGGCGATGCCGGCATTTTCCAATGTCTCGACCAGCGCTTCCGGGGTTGTGGGAAGCGTATCCTTGAAAGCAGACGAGGCGTCCATGTTTGGGCTCCGCAGTAGGTGGTTTGCCCGCTGACAGATAGATTCATGGTGTCATTTGTCAAGCCGTCCTGCCGGCCCGGCGTGACACAGCCCCCGTGTAACAGAATGCAACGGTTGACCGGGCCCGCGACCCGGCTTACGACCGCCGGAGAGACAGGTTGAACATCCGGCCAAAGAAACAGGTGGCGATGACACGCATAGGATTGATCGGCTGCGGCATGTGGGGCCGCAATCTGGCCCGCAATCTGGCCGCGCTTGGCGTCCTTGCCGGCGTCGCCGACCGGTACCCTGACCGCGCCGGAGATTTTGCCGGCGAATTCGGCACCAGCCATGTTCCTGTCGACGAGCTGCTTGCCGGACATGATCTTGACGGCGTGGTGATCGCCAGCGCGGCACCGACACATGCCGAACTTGCCTGCCGGGCACTGGAATGCGGGCTTCATGCCTATGTGGAGAAGCCCTTTGCCCTGACGCTCGCCGAAGCCGACCGCATGGCGGCCGCCGCAACAAAGGCCGACAGGCAGTTGATGGTCGGCCATCTGATCCGCTATCACGACGCGTTCCGCGAACTTGAGTCGCAGATCGAGGCCGGTGTTATCGGCGAGGTACGCCATGTCACGGCGAACCGGCTGGCGATGGGCCGGATCCGCGCCACCGAGTCGGTGATCCATGATTTGTGCCCGCACGACATCTCGCTGATCCTGGCGATCATGGGCGGGATGCCGGAGCAGGTCGGATGTTCCGGCGCCAGCCATGTGACGCCCGGAAATGTGGACACGCTTTCGGGCTTCCTGGCGTTCGCCGGCGGGCGCAGCGCCGCGATGACCACCAGCTGGATGTCGCCCTACAAGGAACACCGGCTGACAGTGAGCGGAAGCGAGGGCGCGATTGTCTTCGACGACACCCGCCCATGGGCAGAGAAGCTGACGCTCTATCGCGACATCATTACGCCGGACGGCGACAATTTCGCCATTGTGCGCGCCAAGCCCGTGCATCTCCCCGTCGCCGAGGCCGAGCCGCTGAAACAGGAAATGCAGGCCTTTGTCACCAGTTGCGAGACAAACAAGCCGGCCCTGACCGGCCTTGATGACGCGATGGCCGTCCAGACCGTGCTTGAAGCCATGACCGAGAATTTCATCGAATTCGGCACAGCCGGCGACGACCGGCCCGCTACCCTGGAAAGGGCCTGACCATGATCCCCTTTATCGATCTCGCCACACAGCAAGCCCGCATCCGCGACAAGATCGAGGCCGGCTTCGGCACGGTTCTCGACCATGGCGCCTACGTCATGGGGCCGGAGGTCGGCGCCATCGAGACACGGCTTGCCGGAGCCGCCGGTACCAGGCATTGCATCAGCTGCTCGTCCGGAACCGACGCGCTGATCCTCGCGCTGCTGGCAAAGGGCCTGCGGCCGGGCCAGGGCGTGATCGTTCCCTCCTTCACCTTTGCCGCCAGCGCCGAGGTGATGCCGGTGCTCGGCGCCATTCCCGTGTTTGCCGAGGTCGACCCGGCCACATTCAATCTCGATCCGGCCGGACTTCCTGCCGCCATGGCCGCGGCGCGAGACGCCGGGATTCAGGTCGTCGGCATCATCGGTGTCGGGCTGTTCGGCCAGCCGGCGGACTACCCCGCCATCGGCGCCTTTGCCGAGAGCGAGGGCCTGTGGGTCATCGACGATGCGGCGCAGAGCTTCGGCGCTAGCCACAACGGCATTCCGGTCGGCCAGCTTGCCGAGATCACCTGCACCAGTTTCTTTCCGGCAAAGCCGCTCGGCTGCTATGGCGACGGCGGCGCGGTGTTCACCGATGATGACGGCCAGGCCGAGATCATGCGGTCCTGCCGCATCCACGGCATGGGCAAGACGCGCTACGAGAACATCCGCATCGGCATGACGGCGCGGCTCGACACGCTGCAGGCGGCGGTGCTCGACGCGAAGATGGATATTTTCGATGACGAGCTGGCGCTGCGCCAGCAGGTGGCCGACCGTTATGCCACGCTTCTCGACGGCATTGTCGAGACGCCGCGCCTCGGCGACGGCGCGACCTCGAGCTGGGCGCAATATACGGTGAAACTCCCCGCCGGCACGGACCGCGACGCGGTGATGGCCATGCTTCGCGACAAGGGCGTGCCGAGCGCGATCTACTACCCGGTGCCGATGCACCGGCAGCCGCCCTACAAGGCGTTTCCGGCAAGCGCCTGCGGCCTCGAGGTGACACGTGATTTGTGCGAGCGCGTGCTGGCGCTGCCGATGCACCCCTATCTGGAACCGGCGCAGCAGCAGCAGATCGCCGACGCGATGCGGGCCGCGCTCTAGGCCGCCCTGCGTGAAATCTCCCGAAGGCCGCATTCACCGCTTGCAAGGCGTGGCACGTTGTTTTATACCGTCGCCACGCGAGACGCGCCGGCGCCCTGCTGGCGACGCGAACGCGGGTGTAGCTCAGGGGTAGAGCACAACCTTGCCAAGGTTGGGGTCGAGGG
>WTIL01000004.1:3219-40378 GCA_011522725.1 Rhodospirillaceae bacterium | reverse complement strand
ATGGCGCCGCGCGCGCCGACAGCAGGATCAAGCGGGGATCGAGAATGGCCGAGAACATGACAGCAGGCGCCGCCAACGAGGCAATAGTGACCGAGACCATCCATGTCACAGAGGCACGCATTGCCTGTGACGGCGGTGGCGGCCCGCTCGGGCATCCGCGGGTCTGGCTTACGCTCGGCACCGATGGCGAGATCATCTGCCCCTATTGCTCGCGCCGCTATGTTCGGGGCACCGGCGGGGATGATGACTAGGACCGGCACGACAGCCTTCACCTCTATTCTGCGGGATAACGCGTGATGAGCGGGTCCGAGCAGCTCGTCCTGATCGACGGGTCCGGCTATATCTTCCGGGCCTTTCACGCGCTGCCGCCGATGACGCGCGGCGACGGCACGCCGGTCAACGCCGTCTACGGCTTTACCGGCATGGTGATGAAGCTGGTTGATGACCTGGCGCCGGCGCATGTCGCCGTGGTGTTCGACTCCGCGCGCAAGACCTTCCGCAACGACATCTATGCCGACTACAAGGCAAACCGCACCGACCCGCCCGAGGAGCTGGTCCCGCAATTCGACCTTGTGCGCGAGGCGACGACGGCGCTGAGCCTGCCGCAGCTTGAGGTGCCGGGGTTCGAGGCCGACGACCTGATCGCGACCTATGCCGCGCTCGGCGAGGCGGCCGGCATGGAAACGGTGATCGTCTCGTCCGACAAGGACCTGATGCAGCTGGTGCGCGGCGGCGTCACCATGCTGGACCCGATGAAACAGCGCCGCATCGCCGGACCGGAGGTGGAGGAGCGTTTCGGCGTGACACCCGACAAGGTCGTCGATGTGCAGGCGCTTGCCGGCGACAGCACGGACAATGTCCCCGGGGTTCCCGGCATCGGCGTGAAGACGGCGGCAGAACTGATCAACGCCTATGGCGATCTCGACACGCTGCTTGCCAGCGCCGGGGAGATCAAGCAGCCGAAGCGGCGCGAAAATCTGATCAATTTCGCCGAGCAGGCACGAATTTCACGCGATCTCGTACGGCTTCGCGACGACGCGCCGCTGCCGCTGCCGCTGCAAGAGCTGAAGCGCACCGAACGCGACATGGACAGGCTGATCGCGTTCCTGAAGGCGCAGGATTTCAAGCGGTTGCTGACCCGCGTCGGCGCGCCTGCCGAGGCGGCAGAACCGGCCGTCAGGTCGATGGGCGGCACGCCGCAACCGGCGGCAGGCGCCCCGGCACCGGCTTCGGCACCGCTTCCCGAAGGCGAGGTCAGCTATGAGCTGGTCACATCGATCGCCAAGCTCGAGGAATGGGCCGCGGCGGCGCGCAAGCAGGGCTATCTGGCGGTGGATACCGAAACCAGTTCGCTGAACGCGGCGGCGGCTGAAATGGTCGGCGTGTCGATGGCGCTGGCCCCGGGGCGCGCCTGCTATGTGCCGCTTCGCCATGGCGGCGCCGTTGTCGAGGCGGACGGGCAGGGGGGGCTCGCGCTTGATGCGCCGCCGGCCACCTATGACCAGATCGGATTCGATGATGCCATCGCGGTGCTGAAGCCACTGTTCGAGGACGCGTCGGTCCTGAAAATCGGCCACAATCTGAAATATGACAGCCATGTGCTGATGCGCCCGGTGAATGGCGGCATCAGGCTGGCCCCGGTCGATGACACGATGTGCCTGTCCTATGTGCTGGATGCGGGACGGGTGTCGGGCCATTCGATGGACAATCTGGCCGGTCACTGGCTGGATCACAGCACGATCAAATACGAGGATGTCTGCGGCAAGGGCGCCAAGCAGGTGCCGTTCGGCTCGCTGGCGCCGGAAGCGGCGCTCGACTATGCGGCCGAGGATGCCGACATCACGCTTCGCCTCTGGCAGATGCTGCGCCCACGGCTCGCCACCGAAGGGATGACATCGGTCTATGAGCGGCTGGAACGGCCGCTGATACCGGTTCTGGCGGATATGGAGAATGCCGGGATCACGGTCGACCCGTCGATCCTGGCGCGCATGTCGAATGACTTCGCCACCCGCATGGAGGCCTTCCAGACCGAGATCCACGCCCTTGCCGGCGAGGAGTTCAACATTGCCTCGCCGAAGCAGCTTGGCGAGATCCTGTTCGACAAGATGGGGCTGCAGGGCGGCAAGCGGGCCAAGACAGGGGCCTGGTCGACCTCGGCCGATGTTCTGGAGACGCTGGCGGCCGAAGGGGTGGAGGTCGCCGCGCGGGTGCTTGACTGGCGCCAGCTCGCCAAGCTGAAATCAACCTATGCCGATGCGCTGGTCGACAGCATCCTTCCCGAGAGCGGGCGTGTCCATACCTCGTTCTCGATGGTCGGCGCCTCGACCGGGCGGCTGTCCTCGTCCGACCCGAATGTGCAGAACATTCCGATCCGCACGGCAGAGGGCCGGCAGATCCGCACCGCCTTTGTCGCCGCGCCGGGCAAGAAGCTGATCTCGGCCGACTATTCGCAGATCGAGCTGCGGCTTGTGGCGCATGTCGCCGGCGAGCAATCGATGATCGATGCCTTCCGTGCCGGTGTCGATATTCATGCCCGCACCGCATCGGAGGTGTTCGGCGTGCCGCTGGACCAGATGGACGGCGAGACGCGCCGCCGCGCCAAGGCGATCAATTTCGGCATCATCTATGGCATCTCCGGGTTCGGGCTGGCACGCCAGCTCGGCATCCGCCAGGGCGAGGCGCGCGACTACATCAACGCCTATTTCGAGAATTTCCCCGGAATTCGCGCCTATATGGACAGGATCAAGCTCGAGGCGCGCGAGACAGGCCATGTCGAGACGCTGTTCGGGCGGCGCATCCATATCGCCGGGATTACGGCAAGCAACCCGGCGCAGCGCGGCTTTGCCGAACGCCAGGCGATCAACGCGCCGATTCAGGGAAGCGCGGCCGACATCATCAAGCGTGCGATGGTGCGCCTTCCCTCGGCGCTGGCCGAGGCGGGCATCGAGGCGCGCATGCTGCTGCAGGTTCATGACGAACTGATCTTCGAGGCGGAGGAGAGCATTGCCGAGGCGGCTGTCGAGGCGATTCGTGCGGTGATGGAATCCGCGGCTGATCCGGTGCTCGACCTTGCCGTGCCGCTGGTGGCCGAGGCAGGCATCGCCGACAGCTGGGCCGACGCGCACTGATCGCCACCCGGCCTCCGACTGGCCGGAAAGCGCCATCTTTCAGACCGGTTTGGGGCACAATCCGGTCATATGTTGGCCCTTTTTCAAGGCTAGTCCGGATATAACGGTGGGTGAAGCGCGTGATGCCTTTGCCGGATATGGACGATAGAGGTGACGAGATGGGAACGCGGATTGCGCTTGTAGATGATGACCAGAATATCCTGACGTCGGTGTCGCTGACGCTAGAGAGCGAAGGGTTCGAGGTCGATTGCTATCACGATGGCGAAACCGCGCTGCGAGGATTGTCGCGCCGGCCGGCGGAGCTGGCCGTTCTCGACATCAAGATGCCGCGGATGGACGGCATGGAGCTTCTCCAGAAAATCCGGACCGGCTCGAACCTGCCGGTGATCTTCCTGACCAGCAAGGATGACGAGCTGGACGAGGCGCTCGGCCTCGGCATGGGGGCTGACGACTATATCACCAAGCCGTTCTCGCAACGGCTGCTTCTGGCGCGCATTCGTGCCGTGCTGCGCCGCGCCAGCCACGAAGACATGGACCCGACCGGTCCCAACATTGTCCGCCAGGGTGAGTTGCTGATGGATCCCGACCGCCATCTGTGCAGCTGGAAGGGCAAGGAGGTGCGCCTCACGGTGACTGAATTCCTGATCCTGCAGGCGCTTGCCGCGCGCCCCGGCATGGTCAAGAACCGCGACCAGCTGATGGATGCCGCCTATGGCGAGTCCGTCTTTCTCGACGACCGCACGATCGACAGCCATATCAAGCGGTTGCGCCGCAAGATCAAGGCGCAGGATTCCAGCTTCGACCATATCGAAACGCTGTATGGCATTGGCTATAAATACCGGGCATCCTGAATGACATCGGCCGCATGGCGCGGCTGTGTGATACCCATATTGGCGGGGTCAGCGTGATCGACGGGATCAAATCACGGATCAGACGGGTTCTCGGGCGGGCTGCCATCGGCAGGCCGCTTGTCAGACTGCGCTTCCGCCTGAGCCGTCTGAGCACCCGCATCATGGCCATCATGATGTTTCCGCTGGTGCTGTTCTTTGTCGGGCTGTTCTCGATCGACCAGTACAGGACGACACTGATCCAGTCGGAATTCACCGCGCTTGAACGCCAGGGCTTTACGCTGGCGCGCTCGCTGGCGCTGGCCCAGTCCGATATCGACGGCGGCCTGGCACGCCGGCGCCTGTCGCCGGAAACCATGAACCACCTGCTGCCGCTTGTCGGCTACGGCACCGATTTGCGGGCCCGGGTTTTCCGCCATGACGGAAGGCTGCTTGCCGATACCGCGCGCAATGGTGCCGGTCGGGCGGAAATCCGGCGTCGCGCCCGGCGAGGGGCCTGGAAGAGAGCATCGGATTACTTTCAGGCCGGCATGCGCCGCGCCGCCGGCATGATCGGCAACGACATGACCCTGCCGCTCTATCGTGAACGGCAACGGCAGCAGGCAGGGGATTACAACGAAGTGGTTCTGGCGCTGGCGGGCGAACCGGCGCGCCAGCTCAGGCAGGATACGCGCGGCCGCATCGTGCTGTCGGTCGCCGTGCCCATTCAGGACCTTCGCCTTGTCCGTGGTGCGCTGATGGTCAGCATCAGCGGCGGCAAGATCGAAGAGGAGATCGCCGAGGTGAATGTGGTCTTCATCCAGCTCTTCGGCATTGTCACGCTGATCACGATCGCGCTCAGCGTATGGCTGGCGCGCTCTATCACCGGCCCGATCACCTACCTTGCCTCGGAAGCCGACAATCTGCGGCGCAGTCGTGATCTGTCGACCCGCATGAAGCGGCTGCCGCGCCGGCGTGATGAAATCGGCAAACTGTCCGAATCACTGATCGACATGACGGACGAGCTGCAGCAGAGGATGGCGGCGACCGCAGGCTTCGCGGCGGATGTGGCCCACGAGCTCAAGAACCCGCTATCCTCGCTTCGCAGCGCTGCAGAGACGATCAGCAGGATTTCCGATCCGGAGCAGCAGCAGAAACTGATGAATGTCATTCTGCGGGATGTATCGCGTCTCGACAGGCTGATTACGGATATCTCGCGCTCCAGCCGCGTCGATAACGAGATGGCGACCGAATTCGCTGCCACTCTCGATCTTCGCGACCTTGTCGCCAGTTTTGTCGAGGCGCGCCGCACGACAACCGACACGCACGAGCTTGTCGCCGATCTGGCCGATATGCCGGTTCATGTGACGGTTCAGGATGGCCGTATTGTCCAGATTCTCGACAATCTGCTCGGCAATGCGGTGTCTTTTGCACCGCAGGGCTCGCAGATCAGCTTCCATCTCGGCATCAACGAACAAGGCAAGGCTGAACTGGCGGTGCAGGACCGCGGTCCCGGCATTCCGCCCGGGCGCCTCGAGGAAGTTTTCAACAGGTTCTATACCGAACGTCCCGCCGGAGAGGCCTTTGGCGAACATTCCGGCCTTGGACTTTCGATCGCGCAGCAGATCGCGCGCGGCTATGGCGGCGAGCTGGTAGCCGCCAACAATGACGGCGCCCGCTTCACCCTGACGCTGCCGCTTGCCGACGGCGAGGCCTGAGCAGAGGCAATCCGCGCGGATGGCAATGGCGTTTGGAATATGCCGGCCACAGTTGGTAAGGTGGCCTCATGAATGATGGCAGGCAAAGACTGATCCTCGTCACAGGCGCGTCGGGCGCCGGGCTGTCGACCGCGCTCGACATCCTTGAGGATAGCGGGATCAACGCCGTCGACAACCTGCCGCTTGCCATGATCGACACCCTTGTCGCGCTCGAGGTGGAGACCGGTCGGCGCAGCCTTGCGATGGGCCTTGATGCGCGCACAACAGGGTTTTCGGCGGAGACGACGGAAACGCTTGTCCGCAACCTGCGCAAGAAATTCGGTGACAGGTTCACCACGGTGTTCATTACGGCATCGCATGATGACCTGCTCAGGCGGTTCAATGCCACACGGCGCCAGCACCCGCTTCATGACGGAGCCATGTCGCTCGCCGATGCCATTTCCGCTGATCTGGACCGAATGGAAAAGGTGGCGCCGCTTGCCGATCTCCATATCGATACCAGCGGTGCAAAACCGTCCGACCTCAGGCAGGCGCTTCTGTCGAAGCTGGGCATGGCGGATGATTTTCAGGTGAATGTTCGCCTGATCAGCTTTTCCTATCGCCGCCGCATTCCCGACCATAGCGATCTCGTCATCGATATGCGTTTTGCCGACAATCCCTACTGGGTCACAGAGTTGCGCAGCTTTGACGGACGTGACGAACCGGTCGCGGCCTTCCTGCAGGCGGATGAGGCGGCTTCCAGTGTCGTATCTTCGCTCAAGGGAATCCTGGCAGAGATGCTGCCGCGGATGACGCGCGAAGGCCGGCCGCTGATGACAATCGCCTTTGGCTGCACCGGTGGCCGGCACCGTTCGGTCTGGGCGGTGGAAACGGTTGCGGCGTGGCTGGCTGCCGAGGGTTACGACGTGGAAAGCACCCATCGCGAGCTCGAGGCGACGCGCTGACGCATCTTCAGGCAAGCGGGTTTCCATATGGCATGATATCTGCTATCCCGTCCGCACAAATTCATCACACAAGCGAGTTCTTCGATGTCGACAGATTATATTGTTGCCGATGCAAGCCTTGCCGACTGGGGTCGCAAGGAACTTTCCATAGCTGAAACCGAGATGCCGGGCCTGATGGCGCTTCGGGAAGAGTTTGGCGCAGCAAAGCCCCTCAAGGGTGCGCGGGTTGCCGGTTGCCTGCACATGACCGTGCAGACGGCCGTGCTGATCGAAACTCTTGTCGATCTCGGGGCAGATGTCCGCTGGGCATCATGCAACATCTTCTCGACCCAGGATCAGGCCGCCGCCGCCATCGCCGCTGCCGGTGTGCCGGTGTTCGCGAAGAAGGGCGAGACGCTTGCCGAATACTGGGAATATGTCGACCGTATCTTCGACTGGTCGGACGGCGGCACCGCCAACATGATTCTCGATGATGGCGGCGACGCCACCATGTATATCCTGCTCGGTGCGCGCGCCGAGGCCGGAGAGGACGTCCTTGCCTCGCCAAGCAGCGAGGAAGAGGAATTCCTGAAGGCGCAGATCGAAAAGCGCCGCGCGCAGAGCGAGGGCTGGTTCACCCGCCAGCGTGACGCCATCAAGGGTGTGTCGGAAGAGACCACCACCGGCGTTCTGCGCCTGTACCAGCTTGCCGAGGCAGGCGGCCTGCCGTTCCCGGCAATCAATGTGAATGACTCCGTGACCAAGTCGAAATTCGACAACCTCTATGGCTGCCGTGAATCGCTGGTCGACGGCATCCGCCGCGCGACCGACGTGATGCTGGCCGGCAAGGTTGCTGTTGTCGCCGGCTATGGCGACGTCGGCAAGGGTTCTGCCGCATCGCTCCGCCAGGGCGGCGCGCGCGTCATGGTCACCGAGATCGATCCGATCTGTGCCCTGCAGGCTGCCATGGAAGGCTATGAGGTCGTGACCATGGAACAGGCCGCGCCGAAGGCCGACATCTTTGTCACCGCGACCGGCAACAAGGACGTCATCACCATGGATCACATGCGTGACATGAAAGACCGCGCGATCGTCTGCAACATCGGTCACTTCGACAACGAGATCCAGGTCTCGTCGCTGCAGAACATGAACTGGTCCGAGATCAAGCCGCAGGTCGACGAGGTGGAATTCCCCGACGGCAAGCGCATCATCATGCTGGCCAAGGGCCGCCTGGTGAACCTCGGCTGTGCCACCGGCCATCCGTCCTTCGTCATGTCTGCGTCCTTCACCAACCAGGTTCTGGCGCAGATGGAACTCTGGAACGAGGGCCAGTCCTACGACAACAAGGTCTATACCCTGCCGCGTCATCTCGACGAAAAGGTAGCGGCCCTGCACCTCGCCAAGGTCGGCGCGACACTGTCGCAGCTGAATGCCGACCAGGCCGCCTATATCGGCGTCGAGCAGCAGGGACCGTTCAAGGGCGACCAGTATCGCTACTAGGAACCGGTAACAGGGCCGCATGAGCGACTTAGACCTGACACTGGAGGGCCCGGCCGCGACCACGCGGCTGGGCCTTTGCCTTTCCGGCCTGCTTCGCGCGGGTGACGTCGTGGCCCTGTCGGGCCCGCTCGGTGCCGGAAAATCCGTGCTGGCGCGCGGCATCGTCACCTCGCTCTGCCCGCATGAGGCCGACATTCCCAGCCCGACCTTCACTCTTGTGCAGACCTATGAGCCAGATGACGGGCCGCCGGTCATGCATTTTGATCTTTACCGGCTCGAGGCGCCGGAAGAGGCGCTTGATCTGGGCATCGAGGATGCCTTCGTCGATGCTGTCTGTCTGGTCGAATGGCCGGAGCGGCTGGGGCCATGGCTGCCGCGAAATGCGCTTCGCATCACGCTGGAGCCAGACCCGTCGGCGCCCGAGCGCAGGGTGGCGCGACTTTCCGGCGGTGCGCGCTGGCAGCAGCAGCTTGGCAAACTGGCTGCCGAAATGGGGTGAATGACGATTTCGCCATGGAAGGCATCTTCATCACTCGTCTTTGACCGGGCTTGCTTCTATAATTGAGGCATGACGTCGCCGACCCGCCGCGACCAGCGGCTCTACACCATTCCTGCCGGCGTTCCTTTCGCCGTTTCACTCGCCACCGGCATCAGACACATGGCCGGCAGCCCGGAAGCGCTGGCGCGTGCCACCGTGCTGGTGCCGTCACGCCGCGCCGCCCAGGCCCTGCGCGCGGCCTTTCTGGAAGCTGGCGGCGACAATGCCGCCCTGTTGCCGCGGATCGACCCGATCGGCGATGTCGAGGAGGATGCGCCCGACCTGCTGGCCTTTGCCGCCTATGCGCCCGACCTGCCGCCGGCGATGGACCCCTTGCGGCGTCAGCTGTGGCTGGCGCGTCTGCTTCGTGGTTTTCGCCTCGGCGACGTGGCGCCGACCCAGCCGCAGGCCATGCAGCTTGCCGAGTCGCTGGGCCGGCTTCTTGATTCCCTCTGCAATGCGGATGCGACGCCGGAGCTTCTTCCCGAGCTTCTGCCCGACCGCTTTTCACGGCACTGGCAGGACATACTGAAACTGCTGACCATCCTGATCGACCGCTGGCCTGCCATCCTTGAAGAGCAGGGTGTGATCGACGCCGCCGACAGGCGCAACAGGCTTGTCCGGCTGCGCTGCCGGCTGTGGCGCGACCATCCGCCCGAAGAGCTGGTGGTGGTCGCCGGATCGACCGGTACCTTTGCCGCCACGCGTGAACTGATCGCCGCCGTTGCCGACCTGCCGGACGGGCATGTCGTGCTGCCGGGGCTGGATCGGGGGGCGGCGGAACACTGGGATCTGGTGCGCGAGGAATCCGGCCATCCGCAGCACCAGCTGTCGGTTCTGCTCGACAGCCTGGCGGTGACGCCGGAGGCGGTGCGCGACTGGCCCGATCTTGCCGGCGGCGGGGAGATCAGCGCGCGGCGGCGTGCGCTGATGCGCGAGGTGTTCAAGCCGGCGGCGCTGACGGCTGACTGGCGGCAGCTTGGCGCGACCCAACCCGAGCTTGGTCGCGACGCGCTTGACGGGTTGTCCTTCGTTGATTGTGAAACACGGTCCGACGAGGCGTCGGTCATCGCCCTTGCCATGCGCGAGGTGCTGGAACGACCCGGCCGGACAGCCGCGCTGGTGACGCCTGACAGGCAGCTTGCCGAGGCGGTGATCGCGGCGCTGCAGCGCTGGCGGATCGAGGTGGATGATTCTGCCGGCCGGCCGTTGTCGCAATGTCCGTCCGGCGGCTATCTGGAAAGTCTTGTCGCCATGCTGGCGGCCGACTTCGCGCCGGTGCCGACCCTTGCCTTCCTGAAGCATCCCCTTGCATCCGGAGGCATTTCGCCGCTGGCCTTTCGCGAGCGGGTTCGGCAGCTCGAGATGGCGGCTTTCCGAGGGTACCGGCCAGGCGCCGGCCTCGACGGCATTCGTCGCAAGCTCGCCAGCAAAGCCAGATATGCCGATATTGCCGAATTTTTCGAAGCCTCGGTTGCCATGCCACTCGCCGGCCTGGTCGAGGCATGGCAGATGATGGCACCGGACCTTGCCGCGCTGGCAAGGGCGCTTGGCGATGCGGCGGAGCAGATGGCGGCGCAGGCGACCAGCGAAGATGGAACGCCGGATGCAGCGGACGGCGCTGTGCATCTGTGGACTGGCGAGGATGGCGAGGCCGCTGCGCTGCTTCTGGCGTCTCTTGCCGAACAGGGAAGCGGTTTCGAGACGGACCGTGACAGTTTCCCGCGAATCCTGTCGCAGCTTCTTGCCGGAAAAACGGTCCGCCGGGCCTGGCAGACCCATCCGCGTCTGGCCATCCTCGGCCCTGTCGAGGCGCGCATGCAAAGCGCCGACCGCCTGATCCTTGGCGGGTTCAACGAGGGCAACTGGCCACCACGGCCGGAGGTCGACCCCTGGACCAATGCCGAGATGCGCCACACGGCCGGGCTGCAGCCGCATAACTGGCGGACCGGATTGAGCGCGCATGATGTGTGGATGGCGTCCTGCGCGCCCGAGGTGATCATCACCCGCGCCCTGCGCGACGGCGATGCCGTCACCACGCCGAGCCGCTGGCGCCAGCGGTTCGATGCCGTGGCCGAGGCGCTGAGCATCACCGCCGCAGTCGATCGGGGTCAGCGATGGCGTGACCAGCTGACGGCGCTGCTTCCGGCCCCGCCGATGGCGCCGTTGCCGCGCCCCTGTCCGACGCCGCCGGTCGATGCGCGGCCCCGCAGCTTTTCCGCCACCGAGATCGATGACTGGATCGCCGACCCCTATTCGATCTACGCCAAGCGTGTTCTGGAGCTGCGCCCGAAGGACGATCTGGACCGGCCGATCGATGCGGCGCTCCGCGGCAATCTGGTGCATGACTCGCTGGCGGCGTTCCTGCGGGCCTTTCCGGAGGGTCCGCTTCCGGACAATGCGCTTGCCGAACTCCGGTCGCTGGCGCGCGCCGTGTTTGACCCGCACTGGCAGCACCCGACCATCCGCCATTTCTGGTGGCCCGCCTTCGAGACCATCGCGGCATGGTTCATCGAGACCGAGACCCGCCGCCGCGCCGGCATCGAGACAAGCCATGCCGAGGTCGAGGGCAGCATTGATCTGGCCGCACCGGCCGGTGACGTGACCTTTGGCGCGCGGGCCGACCGGATCGACAGGCTCGCCGGTGGCGGGCTCGCCGTTCTCGACTACAAGACCGGCGAGACGCCGTCCAAGGCCAAGGTCGCCGGCCGCCGCCGCACGCAGCTTCTTGTCGAGGCGGTCATTGCGGCGCATGGCGGCTTCGAGGGGATCGACGCCGATGATGTGACCCAGATGGAATATTGGCGCCTGACAGGCCGGCGCGGCGAGCCGGGCAAACAGACCGATGTGCGGCCCGAAGGCTGGTCCGCGGCCGAGGACGCCGCGATGCTGGCGCGGCTGGCAGCGGATTTCGACAGTGAAGCCACGCCCTATGCCAGCCGGCCGGACCCGGCCATTGGCCCGTCTTTCCCGCGTTATGACCATCTGGCGCGGGTGGATGAGTGGCGCATCGCCGAGAATGGCGCGGCGCTGGCCGGCATGGACGGAGGTGCGATCCAGCCCGCGGCGCCGCATCGCCCGGATTTCGATCCGGCGGTGTCTGTCGACGCCTCAAGGCGGCAGGCGGCGGCATCCGACCCGGCATCCTCGGTGTTCGTCTCGGCAAATGCCGGGACGGGGAAGACCAAGCTGCTGACCGACCGTGTGCTGCGGCTGATGCTGGACGGGGCGCCGCCAGACAGCATCCTGTGCGTCACCTATACCCGTGCTGCGGCCGCAGAGATGCGCAACCGGATCTCGGCGATGCTGGCGAAATGGACGGTTTCGACAGCAGAGGCACTGCTGGCCGATCTTGCCGGAATGGGGATCGGCACGCCGTCACAGGCCATGCTGCAACGCGCGCGCAGCCTGTTTGCCGAGATTCTTGACAATGATGACGGCCCGCGTGTGGAGACAGTGCATTCGTTCTGCCAGTCGGTGCTGCGCCGGTTTCCGATCGAGGCTGGTATTGTGCCGCAATCTGAACTTGCTGATGAATTCGAACAGGCGCGCCTGAAGGCCGAGGCGCGCGAGGCCCTTCTTCGGTCGGCTGACCCGGCGCTGGTGACGATGATCGGGCTGATCGCGGCGCAGACCTCTGAAGGCAATGCCGAGGCCATTCTGGACGAGCTGCTGAAGAAGGAGGAGCGGCTGGCATCCCCCGATATGATGCAGCAGCTGCGCGCGCATTTTGTCGAAGACCGCGGGTTCGATCCGGAGAGGGATCCGCAGGAGATGCTGGCCGGGGTCATAGGCGATCTGGATATCGAGGGAATCCGCGCCGTCGCGACGGCGCTTGCGGAAAGCGGCGTTGCCGGCCAGGTGAAGCGTGCGTCCAGGATGACAGCCTGGCTTGGCGAGGATGAGGAGGGACGGCGCAGCCATATCGACAGGCTTGTCGATGCGCTGTTCACGAACGAGCTGGCCCCGCTTGCCGAAAGAAACCTGTCTAACAAGGATATCCGCGCCGATTTCCCGAATGTCGTCATCGTACAGCAGGCGGCGCAGCAGGCGCTGTCCGGTATGCTGGCAGCACAGGCGGCGCACCGCTGTTACGAGCTGACAAACGCGCTGTATGCATTCGGCCGGTCCTATCAGGAGCGGTACCGCGCGCTGAAGACCCAGCGCGGGCTGCTCGATTACGACGATCTGATCCGGCTGACAAACGACATGCTCGCCGACGGCGATGCCGCCCAGTGGGTTGGATGGAAGCTCGATAACGGCATTCGCCATATGCTCCTCGACGAGGCGCAGGACACCAGTCCCGCGCAATGGCAGCTTCTGCGGCGGCTGAGTGACGAGTTCTTCGAGGCCGGGGCGGATGCCAATGACAATGAGTCCGGGCCGCGTACCCTGTTCGTCGTCGGTGATTTCAAGCAGTCGATCTATTCCTTTCAGGGGGCGGACCCGGCGGTGATGGGAAGCAACCGTGTCGACCTTGCATCGCGCGCCGACATGTTGCGCGCGCCATGGCGCGAGGTCGGGCTCGACGTGTCCTTCCGTTCGGCACGGCCCGTTCTGGAGCTGGTCAACCGCGCGGTGCCGGACCTTGCCGGAATCACCGACGCCCGGATTTCCGAATTTCAGGACCACAGGTCGGCGCGGAGGGATGCCGGCGGCTTTGTCGAGCTTTGGCCGATCGTTTCCGAGGAGGAGGCGCCTGCCGACCCGCCGGCCTTTGCCCCGCCGGAAATCAGCCAGCCGCGTGATGCCGCCGCCCTGTCGGCGGCACGGGTCGCAACGAGCATCGCCGGCTGGATCGGCAAGCGTGCCCTGCCGTCGGGCCGGATGATGCAGCCAGGAGACATCATGGTGCTGCTGCGCTCGCGCGGGCGCTATCACCGGTTGCTGCTGGCGGCGTTGCAACAGGCCGGCATTCCGGTGGCGGGCGCCGACAGGATGACGCTGGAGGACCAGATCGAGATCCAGGACCTGCTGGCGCTTGGCGATGTGGTGTGCCTTCCCGAAGATGATCTGCAACTGGCAGCACTGCTGAAGTCGCCGCTCTTCGGGATCGACGAGGAAACACTGTTCACCCTTGCCCATGGCCGTGGCAATCGCAGCCTTCATGCCCGGCTGATGGCGCATGCGGGCGCCGACAGCGCGCTTGGAATGTATGCCGATACCCTCAGCCGGTACCGGCGGCTTGCCGATGAATCCTCGGTCTTCGGGTTCTACAGCAGCGTGCTGATCGAGACACGACAGGAATTCCGCCGCCGGCTTGGCCCGGCGGTGGACGAAACGCTCGATCACTTCCTAGGCCTTGCACAGGCGTTCGGGACGGCAGGCGGGGTATCGCTGACCGCCTTTCTGGCGCAGGTGCGGGGCAGTGGCGGCGAAGTGCGGCGCGACATGGATGGCGGCAGCGGCAATGAGTTGCGGGTGATGACAATCCATGGCGCCAAGGGTCTTGAGGCGCCGGTGGTGGTGCTGCCCGACATGCTGAAACCGCGCTCCGCAAGGCCCGACCAGCTTGTCCGCGACCCAGAGACCGGATTTGTCTATTGGGCCCCGGGAACGCTGCGTCCCGATTTTGTCACTGCCGCGCGAGATGCGGCAAAGGCGAGGCGGGAGGAGGAGGAGAACCGTCTTCTCTATGTCGCGCTGACCCGGGCCCGTGACGGCATTGTGATCGGCGGCTGGCAGTCGAAGAGCAGCCGGACGCTGGAAGGAAGCCATTATGAGGGACTTGCGGCGGCCATCAACGGCATGGAGGGCGCGGCAACCGACGATGAGGGCATTGTCCGCATCGATGAAGTGGCAGGTGATGTGCCGGAATCCATCGACGATATGATCGCGCCGCCGCCTGTTGCCGAAGGGGTGGCCGAAACCCGGGCTGTGCCGGAATGGCTGTTCGCCCGCGCGCCGGACGAGCCGCGACCGCCACGGCCATTGCGTCCATCGCAGCCTGACGGCAGGGCGGCCGGCGCACGTGCGCCCGGTCTCAGGATCGGCGGGGCCTCGGCGGCGCTGGCGCGTGGCAGGCTTGCCCACAAGCTGTTCGAGGTGCTGCCTTCGGTTGCCGAAGCGGACCGTTCACATGTGGAAAAACTTGTATTGGCATCGCACCAGGACGTTCCGGAGGAGGAAGCGGCGGCACTGGCGGCAGAAGTCCGTGTGGTGATGGCCATGCCGGAACTGGCGCCTGTCTTCAGCCTGTCGGCGATGGCCGAGGTGTCGGTCGCCGGAGCGGTGGACGGCGCAGGGGTCGCCGGTCAGATTGACAGGCTGCTGGTGGATGAGACGAATGTGATCGTTGCCGATTTCAAGACCGGGGCGCGGCCATCGGTGACGCCGGCGGACTACCATCGGCAGATGGCGCTCTATGCCGCCCTGCTGGAGCAGATCTATCCTGATCGCGAGGTTGTGACCTGGCTTGTCTGGACGGAAGACCGCTCCGTCGAGGAAATTGACCGCGCCGCCAGAGATGCGGCACTTGCGGCGCTGGCGCTGGGTTGACGGGTCGGTGCCTGCCTCTTACCTTGTCACTGTCGGCGGTGGGCCGGCACGCGCACTGCACCAAGGGAGCACCCGGATATGGCAACGATCAAGACAACCGACGGCGATTTTTCCACTGACGTACTTCAGGCGGAAAAGCCCGTGCTTGTTGATTTCTGGGCGGAATGGTGCGGGCCCTGCAAGGCCATCGGCCCGGCTCTTGAAGAGCTGAGCGACGCGCATGGCGATGCCATTTCGATCGTCAAGCTGAACATCGACGAGAATCCGCTGACGCCGCAGCAATATAATGTGCGCGGCATCCCCACCCTGCTGATTTTCAAGGGTGGCGAGGTTGTCGCCGAGAAGATCGGCGCGGTGCCGAAGTCGCAACTGGAAGCCTGGATCACCAGCAGCATCGCCTGATTGACCCGCCATCCGGGCGGGCGTCAGTCCGGCAGCGTACCGTTTGCTGCGAGGACGTGGCCCGCCAGATACAGCGATCCACAAATCATCACCGGACGGTCGGCGCCGACTGACCCGCTCGCAATCGCCTGAAGCGCCCCGGCAACGGACGAGGCGGCGCGCGCGCCTGTGTGCAGCGTGGCGGCTTCTGCGGCAAGGGTCTCGGCGGTCAGGCTGGCCGGCTGGTCCGGAATGGTGACGCAATGAATCGATTCGGCCAGTGGCGCGATCCGTGACAGGAACTCCGACGCCGGCCGGGTGTTGAGAGCCCCGCAGATGAAATGCCAGTTGCCCTTGTCGATCGAGGGCAGCGCCGCGGCAAGCGCCGCCGCGCCATGTGCGTTATGCGCGCCGTCGATCCAGACGGGCTGGTCCAGAAGCGAGGTCAGCGATCCGTCGGCAAGGCGGTGAAGCCGTCCCGGCCACACGGTCCTGGCGACACCTCTTGAAAGGGCGTCCGCCGGAGTGTTGGGCATGGCGGCGGTGAGGGCGGCAGTGGCGAGAGCGGCATTTGCCTGCTGATGCGCCCCGCGAAGGGCCGGTGCGGGAAGGGTAACTACCCCGCCGTCCAGCTCAATCGCCACACCGCCATCATCCAACGGCGTCCAGCCAATATCTGCTCCCATGATGCCAAGCGGCGCGCCAATCGCAGCGGCATGATCCTGCAGCGCGGCGCGCGCATCATCTTCCTGCGCCGCTGCGATGCAGGGAACGCCTCGACGCATGATGCCGGCCTTCTGCCCGGCGATGCCGGCTATGTCGCTTCCGAGGAAATGCTCATGGTCGCGCGCAATCGGGGTGATCACGGTCGCGGCGGGAGCGTCCAGCACATTGGTTGAATCAAGCGCACCGCCAAGGCCGGTCTCGAGAAGAAGAAGATTGGCGTCCACACGCGAGAATGCGAGGAACGCGGCGGCCGTGGTGACTTCGAAGAAGGTGACGGGCATATCGCCGTTGGCGGTCTCGACCTCTTCCAGCAGGTCAGCCAGCGCACCGTCGCCGATCAGGCTGCCGGCAAGGCGGATGCGTTCATTGAAACGGCAAAGATGGGGCGAGGCATAGACATGGACGCGAAGGCCCACGGCCTCGGCCATGGCGCGCATCGTCGCGATCACGGACCCCTTGCCGTTGGTTCCGGCAACATGGATGACTGGCGGAAGCCGGTGATGCGGGTTGCCGAGCCGTGCCAGTAAATCGCGGGTGCGGTCCAGCCCCAGATCGATCAGTTTCGGGTGAAGGGCGGCAAGCCGCTCTAGCGCCGCGCCGGCGCGCGCGCTGTCATCGCCGGAGACCGGTGGGGTCATCAGGCGGCCCGCGTCGCCTTGCGCTGGCCCATCAGGAAGCCGAGGACACGGCCGAGGAACTCAGGCTGCTCGGCGCGTGGCACGACGCTGTCGACCATGCCGTGATCCTGAAGATATTCGGCTGTCTGGAAATCTTCGGGCAGCTTCTCGCGGACCGTTTCCTCGATGACGCGACGACCGGCAAACCCGATGATGGCACCCGGCTCGGCGATCTGCAGGTCGCCGAGCATCGCAAAGGAGGCCGTCACGCCGCCGGTTGTCGGATGCGCCAGAAGAACGATATGCGGCAGGCCGGCATTCCTGACCTTCTCGACAGCCAGAATGGTGCGCGGAAGCTGCATCAGCGACAGCACGCCTTCCTGCATGCGCGCGCCACCCGTGGACGGCACGGTGATCAGCGCGGCGCCATGCTCGACCGCGGCTTCGGCGGCGGCGATGATGCCGTTGCCGACCATGCGTCCCATCGACCCGCCCATGAAACGGAAATCGAACGCTGCCATCACAACCTTCTGGCCACCGATGGTGCCATGGGCAACGGCGATGGCGTCATTGATGCCGGTCTTGGCGCGGGTGTCCTTCAGCCGGTCGGCATACCGGCGGGTGTCGCGGAATTTCAGCGGGTCGTCCTCGATCGGCTTCAGCGCGACGGTTTCGAACACACCCTTGTCGAAGGTCATGGCGAACCGGGCCTCGGGCGGCAGCGGGGCGTGGTTTCCGCAAGTCGAACAGCAATTGTTCGCCTGTTCGAACTCGCGGTGGAAAATCATCTGTCCGCAGGACTTGCACTTGACCCACAGATTGTCGGGAACGTCGTTCGCGGTCACAAGCGCCTTGATTTTCGGCAGAACCGCGTTGGTGATCCAGTTCATGAACTTATCCCTTCCCCATTGCCGACATCGCCGGTTTCAGGCGGCATTTCCGGCAGGCATACAGCAGAATAACGCCGCAGCGCCAGCGGTTTTGACCAACACTTCCGTCCGGTCAGCCGGACTTGCCAGCCACACCCATGGCAAGGTCGCCCACAAATGCGGCGATTTTGGACACGATTTCGGGCGTGCCCTTGCCGTCATCGCCAAGATTGCCGGCAATGATCTCGACGACCGCCGAGCCGACAATGGCCCCGTCGCTGAGCGAGGCGGCCTCGCCGGCCTGCTCGGGCGTGCGGATGCCGAAGCCGGTAACGACGGGAAGGTCGGTGGCAGCGGAAATGCGCTTGTAGGCCGCCGAGATGCTGTCGGCGGCAGCGCTGCGGGTGCCGGTGATGCCGGTGATCGCCACATAATAGACAAAACCGCTTGCCGAGCCAAGGACGACGGGAAGCCGCTCGGCATCGCTGGTCGGTGTGACAAGCCGGATGAAATCAAGGCCGGCCGCGGTGGCCGGTTCGCACAGCTCGTCATCTTCTTCCGGCGGCAGGTCGACCACGATCAGCCCGTCGACCCCGGCCTCCGACGCCTCGGCGAGGAAGCGGTCCACGCCATAGATATAGATCGGGTTGTAATAGCCCATCAGAACCAGCGGCGTATCCGGATGGCGCTGGCGGAAGCCGCGCGCGATCTCGAGCGTGCCGGCGAGTGTCATGCCGTTCTTCAGGGCGCGAAGCGATGCCGCCTGGATGGCCGGCCCGTCCGCCATCGGGTCGGAGAAGGGCATGCCAAGCTCGACGATGTCGACATTGGCTTCGACGAGCGCGTCGAGAATTTGTGCCGACGTGCCCTCGTCCGGGTCGCCTGCGGTCACGAAGACGCCGAGGATGCCGCGCCCTTGGGCTTTGGCATTGGCAAAGGCGGTCTCGATACGTGAACTCATGGGTCTGTCTTTCCGTATTGGCAGCAGGCCGGTCTACAGCTTGCCGCGTTCCTCGAGCATGGGAAGCACCGCGCCGAGATCCTTGTCGCCGCGGCCGCACATGTTGAGAATGACGATCTGGTCCTTGTCCATGTCGCCGATGATGGTGCCGACAAAGGAAAGGGCGTGCGAGGGCTCCAGCGCCGGAATGATGCCTTCGAGGCGCGAGCAGAGCTGGAAGGCATCGAGCGCTTCCTCGTCTGTGGCGCTGACATAATTCACCCGCTTCTGGTCGTGGAGCCAGGCATGCTCCGGCCCGATGCCGGGATAGTCGAGGCCGGCGGAAATCGAATGCGCGTCGATGATCTGCCCGTCGTCATTCTGCAGCAGATAGGTGCGGTTGCCGTGCAGAACGCCGGGCGTACCGCCGGTCAGCGACGCCGCGTGAAGGCCGGACGGAATGCCCTTGCCGGCCGCCTCGACGCCGTAGATCGTCACGTCCTCGTCATCGAGGAACGGGTGGAACAGTCCCATGGCGTTCGATCCGCCGCCGATACAGGCGACGATGCTGTCGGGAAGGCGTCCCTCGGCATCGATGATCTGCTGGCGCGCTTCCTTGCCGATGACAGACTGGAAGTCACGTACCATCTGCGGGTAGGGGTGCGGGCCGGCGACCGTGCCGATGATGTAGAAATGGGTCTCGGCATTCGCCACCCAGTAGCGCAGCGCCTCGTTCATCGCGTCCTTCAGCGTGCCGGTTCCGGACGTCACCGGATGGACCTTCGCGCCGAGAAGGCGCATCCGGTCGACATTCGGCTTCTGCCGGCGGACGTCCTCCTCGCCCATGAAGACCTCGCACTCCATGTCGAACAGGGCGCAGGCCGTGGCGGTGGCGACGCCGTGCTGACCGGCGCCGGTCTCGGCAATGATCTTGGTCTTTCCCATGCGCTTGGCGAGAAGCGCCTGTCCCAGCACATTGTTGATCTTGTGCGCGCCGGTGTGGTTCAGCTCGTCACGCTTCAGATACAGCTTCGCGCCGCCATAATGCGCGGTCAACCGCTCGGCGAAATAGAGCGGGCTCGGCCGGCCGACATAATGCGTCTGGTAATAGAGAAGTTCCCTCGCGAAGTCGTCATCCGTGCAGGCCGCCTTGTACGCGCTCTCCACCTGCAGGATCAGCGGCATCAGGGTTTCGGCGACAAACCGCCCGCCATGCATGCCGAAACGGCCGCGCTCGTCGGGCTGGTTGCGAAGGGAATTGAGGTTCACGTCGGTCATGATTCGTCCGGACTGTGTCGATGGGATCACCAGGCGGGGATAACCCGTTGGGAAAGGCTATGAAACTACCCCAACTGGGCCCTGGATACAAAGTTGCGAATGCGGTCTGCGTCCTTTTTTCCGGGCGCCGATTCCACGCCGCTCGACACGTCGACGGCGGTGGCGCCGGTCACGGCGACGGCGCGGGTGATGTTGTCGACGGAAAGCCCGCCGGCCAGCATCCAGCGGGTCTTGCCGGCATGGTCGGCAAGAAGCGTCCAGTCGAACACATGGCCGGTACCGCCGGGCAGCCCGCCCGGGTCGCCCTTGGCGTCGAACAACAGCCAGTCGGCGATGCCTTCCCATTCGGGGCAGGCGGCGAGATCCTCGGGTCCGGCAACGCGGATGGCACGGATCAACGGCAGGCCGAAACGTGCCCGGATGGCGGCCGCCCGGTCCGGGGTCTCGCTGCCATGAAGCTGGATCAGCCGCGGGCGCGCGGCCGCGACAACTTCCTCAAGCCCGGCATCATCCATATCGACGGTGAGGGCCACGCGCGCCGGCCCTCCGGCCGAACGGTCGGCATGGTCGGCGAGGGTGCGGGCCTCCTGCATCGACAGGTGCCGCGGCGAGCGCGGGAAAAACACCATGCCGACGAAAGCCGCTCCGGCGGCCCTGCAGGCGTCGTAATCATCCGCTGTGCGGATGCCACAGATTTTCACGTCGACTCCGGCGGCGGTCATGACAGTCTCCGTGACGGCGGCAGCTCGGGCTGCTTCGGGTCGGTGCCGGTGCCGGCACTGGTGGCCGCAAGCTGGTCCTCGGCAGTGGCAGCGCGTTTCTCGGCCTTGCCAAGGCGGCGCTGCAACGCCCAGTTGCGGGTGCGCGCCGCGACAAGCGAGAGCCAGACAATGCCGCCGCCGAACAGGGCGCCGGTCGCCATCGCGCCGATGACAAGCACCCAGGCTGCGATCTCCAGCTGGCCGGTGAAAGGCCAGAACTGCAACGTCACCTGCTGTGTGTTGGAAACGGCAAACACCATCGCAAGGCTGATGGCGGCAATTGTAAGGATCAACCAGAGGAAGCGGCCGATGAAGTTCATCGCAAGGCCCGTCAGCGGTTAAGCCGCTCGCGCATGCCCTTGCCCATCTTGAAAAACGGCACTCTCTTCTCGGCGACATCGACGCTTGCGCCGGTACGCGGGTTGCGCCCGACACGGGCCTTGCGCTCACGCACGGAAAATGCGCCAAAGCCGCGAAGTTCCACCCTGTCACCGCGTTCCAGCGCGCCGCCGATCTCGTCAAGGATCGTGGCGACGAGACGTTCGATGTCCCGATGGTACAGCGCAGGGTTTTTGGCAGCCAACCTGGCGATCAGTTCAGAACGTGTCACTGGCCCCACCCAAGGTAAAACTAGAAAATTCCGATAGATACCTTGCATGCTGACCGGGAGGAGGTCAACCATATTGCCCCGGCGACAAGTGGAATCGGAGCCAAATTGCCTCGAGAATCGTTCCGAATTTGCCGGTTCGGTCGTGATTCAGACAAAAAAATAGCGGGCCAGCGCGATTTGCACTGGCCCGCCTGATTTGAGAGACGGCGATATCAGCTGTCGTCGTCGTCCGATTCGCGCTTGGCAAGAGCCGCGCCGAGAATGTCGCCGAGGCTTGCACCGCTGTCGGAGGAGCCATACTCCTCGACGGCCTGCTTTTCCTCTGCGGTCTCGCGTGCCTTGATCGACAGGGTGAGCTTGCGGCTCTTCTTGTCGACATTGGTGATCACCGCATCGACCTTCTCGCCAACGGCGAAACGGTCGGCGCGCTGCTCGGCACGATCGCGGCTGAGATCCGCACGGCGGATGAAGCCGGTGAGGGACTCGCCGACGCTGACTTCGATGCCGTTGTCGGTAAGCTGTGTCACCGTACAGGTGACGACCTCGCCCTTGCGATGGCTGTCCATCTGGCCGGCATACGGATCATCGGTGAGCTGCTTGATGCCGAGCGAGATGCGCTCCTTGTCGATATCGACATCGAGGATCTTCGCCTTCACCATATCGCCCTTGTTGAAGCCCTCGAGAGCGGCTTCGCCAGTGGCTTCCCAGCTGATGTCGGACAGGTGCACGAGACCGTCGATCTCCTCGGTCAGCCCGACAAACAGGCCAAACTCGGTGATGTTGCGAATCTCGCCCTCGATCTCGGTGCCGGCCGGGTTGGCGGCGCTGTACTCTTCCCACGGGTTGCCGCTGCACTGCTTGAGACCAAGCGAGATGCGGCGCTTGCCGAGGTCGACATCGAGAACCATCACTTCCACCTGCTGGCTGGTCGAGACGATCTTGCCAGGATGGACGTTCTTCTTGGTCCAGCTCATTTCCGAGACGTGGACAAGGCCTTCGACACCGGCTTCCAGCTCGACGAACGCGCCGTAGTCGGTGATGTTGGTGACACGGCCTTCCAGCTTCGAGCCAATCGGGAACTTGCCCTCGACGCTCTCCCACGGGTCGGACTGCAGCTGCTTCATGCCGAGCGAGATACGCTGGGTCTCCGGGTTGAAGCGGATGACCTGTACCTCGACGGTCTCGCCGATCTGCAGGGCCTCGGACGGGTGGCTGATGCGCTGCCATGCGATGTCGGTGACATGCAGCAGGCCGTCAACACCGCCAAGGTCGACGAACGCACCGTAATCGGTGATGTTCTTGACCACACCCTGAAGAACCTGGCCTTCCTGCAGGTTCGAGACCAGCTCGGACCGGGCTTCGGCGCGGGATTCTTCCAGAACGGCGCGGCGCGAGACAACGATGTTGCCGCGGCGGCGGTCGATCTTGAGGATCTGGAACGGTTGCGGAGTGCCCATGAGCGGGCCGAGGTCACGGACCGGGCGGATGTCCACCTGGCTTCCCGGAAGGAAGGCGGTGGCGCCGGACAGGTCGACGGTAAAGCCGCCCTTGACCTTGCCGAAGATCACGCCGGTGACGCGCTCCTGCTTCTCGAAGGATGCCTCGAGAACGCCCCATGCTTCTTCGCGACGTGCCTTTTCGCGCGACAGCATGGCCTGGCCATTCTTGTCTTCCATGCGCTCGACATAGACTTCGATCTCGTCGCCGATATTGACGTCGGGCTCCTGGCCGGGCGTCGTCAGTTCCTTCAGCGGAACGCGGCCCTCTGACTTCAGGCCGACATCGATGATGACGGCGTCGCCCTCCATGCCGATGACGAAGCCGCGAACGACGCTACCTTCGATGTTGGTGTTCTCGCCAAAGCTCTCGGCGAGAAGATCGGCAAAGTTTTCGGTTGCGGCGTCAGCCGCACTGGTGTTTTCGGATGTCAAATAAATCTCCGTTTTCGCCTTCTGGTGCCTGTGCCGACGGTTGGCGCGCACGGGCAGATGATGTCCTCAGCTGGCGATGAGGGCCGGACGAGCTGAACACGGTTTCCGCGGCCGCTTTTGAAAAGCGTCGTGCCGATATCGGAAACCCGGGCCGGGTCTTTGGAGGCGAATGGTTGATTTGCCGCCAGCGGTTCCAGGTTTTGATTGGGATGCACGGCTGTCCAGTTGTCCGTGCGCCCCGTCTTTATTCCGAGGGTCTGGCGATGTGGTCGACGGCCAGGGTGAAGACCCTGTCCGCGTCCATCGTGGAGGTGTCGATAACGAACGCGTCGTCGGCCGCCTTGAGCGGAGCCGTCGTGCGTTCCCGGTCGCGCCTGTCACGATCGCGCATGTCCTCGAGAACGTCGCGGAACATAACGGATTGTCCCTTGGCTTGCAACTCCCGGGTGCGGCGGTCCGCGCGCACTTCCAGATCGGCGTCGATGAAGAATTTGAAGTCGGCGTCGGGGAGGATCACGCTGCCGATGTCACGGCCGTCAAGAACCGCGCCGCCGCCATGCGGCGGGTCCGTCGCAAAATCGCGCTGCAATGTGGTAAAGGCGCTCCGCACGGCAGGCATCGCGGCGATGACGGACGCCATGCCGGCCACGGCATCGGTCCGTATTTCGGGGGAATCCGCAAGTCCCGGATCGAGGCTCGCGACTGCGGCAGCCGCCTTGTTTTCTTCTGCGTTTTCAGCGGTTACGCCTGATCTCAGCAGATGCAGCCCAAGGGCGCGGTACAGTGATCCCGTATCCAGATGGGCAAGATCGAAATGCAGGGCCAGTCGCTTGGCCAGAGTACCCTTGCCGCTGGCGGCCGAGCCATCGACGGCGATAATCATGCGTCACCGACACTGGCCAGCGCCGCGCCGCAGCCATTCATGCTGGCGGCAAAGCCGGGGAAGCTGGTGTTGATCGTCATGCAGCCGGTGACGGTGATCGGCTCTGCGGACACCATGCCGAGTGTGAGGAAGGACATCGCGATCCGGTGGTCATGTTGCGAATCGATGCTCATGCCGCCTGCGACCGGGCTGCCGGTCACGCTCATGCTGTCCTCGTCATAGGTAACGTTGCCACCAGCCGCGATGATGCCTTCGGCGACGACAGCGATGCGGTCGGTCTCCTTGACCCGCAGTTCGGCGACCCCGAGCATTCTGGTGGTGCCCTCGGCCTGGGTCGCGGCAACGGCGAGGATCGGATATTCGTCGATCATCGAGGCGGCGCGTTCGGCCGGAACATCGATGCCGCGAAGCCGGCTGTGGCGAACACGAAGATCGGCGACTGTCTCGCCGCCCTCGGTACGCTCGTTGCTGATCTCGATATCGCCGCCCATTTCCTGAAGCGTGGTGATCAGGCCTGTGCGAAGCGGGTTCATGCCGACCCCGGGTATCAACAGGTCACTGCCCTCGGTGATGAGGGCCGCCACCATCGGAAAAGCCGCTGAAGACGGGTCGCGCGGCACGACCACGTCGGATGCCGTCAGCATGGCCTCGCCCTCGAGTTCGACGACATGGGTGCCGTCAGCCTCGACCTGCTGGCGCACGTTCGCGCCAAAATGCCGGAGCATCGATTCTGTATGGTCGCGGGATGCGTGCGGTTCACGGACAACGCTGGTGCCGCGCGCGTTCAAGCCGGCGAGGAGCACGGCCGACTTGATCTGTGCCGAGGCCACCTTGCTGGCATGGTCGGCGGCAAGCGGCGTGCGCGCCCCGGTGATTGTGACGGGCAGCCGTCCGCCGTCGCGGGCTGTGATCTTGGCGCCCATGAGTTCGAGCGGGTCGGTGACCCGCGCCATCGGCCGGCGGCTGAGTGACTCATCGCCGCAGAATGTTGCCGTTACCGGCAGGCCGGCGACAACACCCATCAGCAGCCGCACGCCGGTGCCGCTGTTGCCGAGATCGAGCGGCGCCTCGGGCGATACGAGGCCGGCTGTGCCGACACCCGTTATGGTCCAGCTGCCGTCGCTGTCGCGGGCGATGCCGGCACCGAGCGCTTGCATGGCGCGGCCGGTCGCCATCACATCATCGCCTTCCAGAAGTCCGGTGACGCGTGTGGTGCCGATGGCAAGGCCGCCAAGGATGAAAGAGCGGTGAGAGATCGATTTGTCGCCGGGAACGTCGAACTGACCTGTCAGGCCATCATGCCGGCCCGATGTCAGGGTTTCGGAACGTGTCAGGATGTCGTCGTTTGACATGGATTAAACCGTCTTTTGCAAGGTGGCGCGCCGGCCCGGAACCGGTATTCGGTGACGCTCGGCGAACAGATAGCATTCTTGACCGGCACGAGGCAATCTCGCCGGTAAGGCTCGGCTTGCGGATTCCCCGGATGCGAGAAAAATGCGCAACGACAAGAATTGCTTTGACAGCCATCAGAATTTGTTTCAAATCGCATGTGACCATGGGAGCTGCGAGCCGCTTGGCAACCCGGCTCCCGCGTACAGAGCGTGGGTATTTTGATGGCCAAGGCTGAACTCGGTTTGAAACGTACATGCCTGTCCTGCGGCATGCGTTATTATGATTTCAACAGGACCCCAATCATCTGTCCCGGGTGCCAGACGGAGTTCGATCCCGAAGCAGTGATCCGAAGCCGGCGGGGCCGCGCTGCACCGAAAAGCGCGAAGGCCGCCGAGGAACCGGCGGCCGAGACGGCCAACGAGGAGGCTGAAGAGGAAGCGATCTCCACTGATAACGGTGAGGACGCAAGCTCTGGCGAGAGCGACATGGAATTCGACGGTGACGATGACGACATCGACGCGGATGCCGATGACAGAGCCGGGCTGATCAGCAACGACCTCGACGGGGAAGAGGACATCCTTCCCGGGATTCCGGAAGAGGACGAGTAAGGCCCCGCGAGGCGAGACGTTTCGCCGGCGCATATGGGCACCTTCTCTATAATCCTGTTTGGTGTCTTATTTTTTACTTGCCCGGGGCCATGCGGCTGGGATAGACAGTGGCTCCTCGGCGGAAACGCCGGGGCGAACGAGAACTGGGGGGCTATAGCTCAGCTGGGAGAGCGCTACAATGGCATTGTAGAGGTCAGCGGTTCGATCCCGCTTAGCTCCACCAACCTCGTTCAAAAAACAACCCGCCTGCCGGCGGGTTTTTTTGTGCGTTGATTCTGACTGTTTGGAGGGCGGCCTCTCCGGGCCGCCGGGCCGGCAGCGTTGTCAGGCGGCAACGATTTGCGGTTCTTCCAGCGTGGAGCGGATATCGGCTTCGCTTCTGGCGTCGCGGAGCTGTGCGTGTCTTTGGTGAAGTATCCGCGACACGGCGTTGACCGTGGACAGGTATCCGTTGCTGTCCTCATCCGCGCCGAGGACAAGGGCCATTACTTCGACCGGCATGTTGTCAGGCGAGCCGAAGTCGACCGGCGTCTCAAGCGTGGCCAGCAGTGTCACCGGACGCGTGGCCGATTCGAGGATCGCATGCGGAAGCGCCAGACCGTTGCCGATCCCGGTGCTGCCGAGTTTCTCGCGCGAGATAATCGCGCTCAGAACCTTGCGGTCGCACAGCCCGGCATGAGCCGCCGCCATGGTGCTGAGCTGTTGCAGCAGCTGTTTCTTGCTGGTGGCAGCAAGGCGGCACGCCACGACATCGGGCGTGAAAGTAGCTGTGGTCATTGATGGGCACCTGGATACGGTTTGTCCGGGTTGATGTTATCAGGCCGCGGTGCGGCTCGGTCCCCAACTCCGGAAAGCGCTGTGTCTTAGAGCCGCCCATGCCGGGTGTCAAGCAGTTTGGCGGCGTCCGGGCGGCCGATGGTCAGATGGTGAAACGGTCGCCGAGATACACCTCGCGGACCCCGTGGTGGCCGATCACCTCGTCCGGCGTGCCTTCCATCAGCACAGTGCCGTCATGGATGATATAGGTGCGGTCGACGATATCGAGGGTCTCGCGAACGTTATGATCGGTGATCAGAACGCCGAGCCCGTGCATTTTGAGCTGGCTGATAAGATTTCGAATGTCGGTAAGCGCGATCGGGTCGATGCCGGCGAGCGGCTCGTCGAGAAGAAGAAATGTCGGGCGCATCGCCAGGGCCCGTGCGATCTCGAGACGGCGACGCTCACCGCCTGACAGGTTCACAGACGAGGTGTTGCGAAGGTGCGAGATTGAAAACTCGGCCATCAGGTCCTCAAGAATGGCGTCGTGGTCGCTCTTGGTGCCGTCGGTCGTCTCCAGCACGGCACGGATGTTCTGTTCCACCGTAAGGCCGCGGAAAATGCTCGATTCCTGCGGGAGGTATCCAAGGCCGAGACGCGCCCTCTGGAACACCGGCAGTCCGGTGATGTCGTTGCCGTCCAGTTGCACGTTGCCCTCGTCGGCGGGAAGAAGGCCAACAAGGATATGGAAGGTAGTGGTCTTGCCGGCGCCGTTGGGCCCCAGCAGGCCTACAGCCTCGCCACGGCGGAGCTGCATCGACACGTTGCGCACGACGCGCTTCTTGTTGAAACTTTTGCCGATGCCGCTGGCGACCAGGCCCTCGGTATGGGACACGAGGCGCGGTCGCGCATTCTCCGGCTCCTGGCTTCCTGCCATCTGCCGTTCAAGCTCCGCCATCTTGTCGAAATCCGATGAACTCATCGCGTCATGCCGCGCTTTTCTGCTGCAACCCCGTAATCTTGGTATCCAACATGACGTTACGGTCAGTCAACAGTTACCTGCCGGAAAACCCGGAAAAAAACGGGTTTCCTGACCTTCGCAGGCCACCCCTAGTTTGTGACCAGAACGCCGCTGACCCGTCCGCCTGCGCCGGACGAGAGCATGCGGCTGTTGCCGGACTTGAAATCAACTTCGGCGCGGCCGCCACTCATGGTGCTCTCGCCATCCACGATCACGACATTGCCGGTCAGTGTGGCCTGCTCGGTCAGCGCACTGTAGGTTGCGGCGTCCCCGTCGGCCCTTCGGCCGGCCTCGGTTGTGACGGTCACATCGCCTTCGGCATCTATGGTCTGCAGGCTGCCGTCGCTGTCGAACAGCGCGACAAGCAGGTTGCCGGCGAACACCCGGCCCGTCGAATCGCGATAGACGGCGTTGCCTCGCGCCGTCATCGTCTGGCTCTCGTCATCTGCTGTTTGCAGGGTGATCAGCCTGTCTGCGGTGATTACCCCGCGCCGGCCTGAAACACGCGCATTCGGCCCATCGACGCTGTAATCCTGATTGGCGATGTTATAGACGAGCTTGCTGCCGGTCGCTTCGGTCGTCTCGTCCTCGAACGACACATCGCCCGTGGCTGTCACCACGTCAATGTCCTGTGTTTCGGCATCCGGGTCATAGCGCGCAACAAGAACGTCGCCGCGGATGGTCCGCGTGCCCTGGACAGCCACCGCATTGCCGGTCGCGGTATAGATGCCTTCGGTCTGGTTCCATTCCAGCAGATCGTCCGCTTCGACGGTCATCGGCTCCGAGTCCTGCGCCAGAGCCGCGCCGGAAAAAAGAAATGCTGCAACGGCAATCCCGGCCGACAGGGCCAGCCAGTGTTTCGCTCGGTCTTCGTTGCGGTTGGAAAATACTGCTCCGGCCATCTGTCCCGTCATCTCCTCTTTCCTGCAGCCTGTCTGCGGCTGAAGGTCGTTCCGAAAAATCCTATTGCGCCTCGCCGACATCCCGCAAGGTCAATCGCGGTGACCCGGCGAAAATGATGCGGTCTCCACGCTCTACCACCTGCATGCTGTCGGCGACGATGACGCCACTGTCATTCTCGACGCGAACCGCATTCTCGCTGACCATTTCGCCTGCATCGAGGTTTGCGGTAATCGCCTGCGACGTCATGACGAGCCCGGTATCACGGCTTGTGATCACCACGTCACCTGCTAGATCAATCTCACCACGCTGTGGAAAATAGACGCCGGTCAAGGATGTCAGATTGACCACATCGCCCGAGGTCTGTGTCAGTTCGGCGGCAGGCGCCGAAAGGTCTACCACGCCGGTATCACGTTCGCGCGCTGTGTCGGCGGTGATTTCATACGGTTCGCCGCGGGCTGTCTGTCCCCGATAGACGGCACCTGTCAGTTCGACCTCGCCAGTCTCGTCAACCTTGATGTCGGTCACATCGAGGCGAATTTCGTCCTGCTCGTTGAACAGGCCGAGCCAGAGCACAGTGACAAAGGAAAGGATGATCCCGATCCCGACAAAAATCAGGCTGGTGCGGAATGGCTGGCGCGAGTCGGTATCGGCACGTTCCCGCGGTGCAAACCTGGGTGTGCGGCTGCCATTATCCTGTTCGTCTGTCATCAGGATTCGCCCTAGTGATGGAAAATGTCGAGTTCGTCGAACCCGGCGAGGTCCATGCCGGCGCGGGTTGGGAGAAATTCAAAACAGGACTGCGCCATCTTGGTGCGTCCTTCCCGTTCCAGCATCTCGTCAAGACGTTCGCGAAGCCGGTGCAGATAGAGAACATCGCTGGCGGCATAATCCTGCTGTGCCTTCGACAGCTCTGCCGCGCCCCAGTCCGATGATTGCTGTTGCTTGGAAATCTCGACCCCGATCAGTTCCGAGCAAAGGTCCTTCAGCCCGTGGCGGTCGGTGTAGGTGCGGCACAGCTTCGAGGCAATCTTCGTGCAATACACCGGGCCCGATACCGGGCCGATGCCGTGCATCAGGCTGGCGAGATCAAAGCGGGCGAAATGAAACAGCTTGGTCACGGCGGGGTCGGCCAGAAGCGTGGCGAGACGCGGTGCCGGTTTTGCCGGCAGCCCGACCTTGACCAGATGCGCATCGCCGTCGCCGGAAGACAGCTGCACAAGGCAAAGCCTGTCACGAAGCGGGTTCAGCCCCATGGTCTCGGTGTCGATTGCCACAGACGGGCCGAAATCGACGCCTTCGGGAAGATCGTCATGATGCAGAAAAACAGCCATTTGCCGGTCCGGGTCCGTGATTGTGGTGGGCCGGATTGCTGCACAGGAATGCCCCGCGAGGGCCCGCACCCACTATAGAATGGCCACGCAATTTTGCCAGCCAAAGATGGGCTTTAAACAATGTGCGGGGGCGAAAACCGCCAACTAGTCGTCGGCCTGAAAGAAACTGGTGGACAAGCCTGTGTTGCAGATTGAGATTATTGCTGAATATTCCGGTGCAAGGGGGAGCGCGCGATGAATTCGCATTACCGTGTTGTCGTTATTGGAGGCGGCGTCGTCGGCGCCTCGATTATCTACCATCTCGCCAAGATGGGCTGGTCCGACATCTGCCTGATCGAGCGGTCGGTCCTGACCGCCGGATCGAGCTGGCATGCCGCCGGCGGTGTCCATGCCCTGAACGCGGATCCGAACATTTCCTCTCTGCAGGCCTACACCATCGATCTGCTCAGCCAGATCGAGAAAGAAAGCGGTCAGTCCGTCGGCATGCATATGACCGGCGGCCTGACACTTGCCGGCACGCCGGACCGCTGGGAATGGCTGCAATCCGCCTACCGCGTCTATCAGAGCATCGGCATCGAGGATGTCCGGCTCGTGACGCCCGAGGAAGCCGGCGAGATGTGCCCGGTCCTGTCGACCCATGGCATTCTGGGTGGTCTCTGGGCTGACCGCGAAGGCTATGTCGATACCACCGGTACGGTTCTGGCCTATGCCGGCGCGGCAAAGAAGAACGGCGCCACGGTGATCGAGCATAACCGGGTGCTGGAACTCAACCAGACCGCCGAGGGCTGGGATGTGGTGACCGAGAAGGGGACCATCAGCTGCGAGCATGTCGTCAATGCCGCCGGCCTGTGGGCCAAGCAGGTGGGCCGGATGGCCGGCATCGAGCTTCCGGTCTCGCCACTGGCGCACCATTATCTTCTCACCGAGACCATTCCCGAGGTCGAGGCGCTCGACAAGGAGCTCCCGCTCGTCGTCGATCTCGAGGGCTTCACCTATATGCGGCAGGACCAGAAGGGCATGCTGCTCGGCATCTACGAGATCAACCACCAGCACTGGATGATGGACGGCGCGCCGTGGGATTACGGCATCGAACTGCTGCAGGAGGATGTCGACCGGATCGAAAACGAGCTCACCCTCGGCTTCGAGCGCTATCCGGTGCTGCAGAATGCCGGTGTGCGGAACTGGGTCAATGGCGCCTTCACTTTCTCGCCGGACGGCAACCCGCTGGTCGGACCGGTGCCCGGCAAGAAGAACTACTGGTCCGCCTGTGCGGTGATGGCCGGCTTCCTGCAGGGCGGCGGCGTCGGCAAGTCGCTTGCCGAATGGATGATCCATGGCGAGCCCGAGGCCGATGTCTATGGCATGGATGTGGCCCGTTACGGCCCGTTCGCCGAAAACAAGGAATATATCAGGCAGACCACCGGCCAGTTCTATTCGCGCCGGTTCGTGATGACCTATCCCAACGAACAGCTTCCTGCCGGCCGGCCGCTGAAGATGGCACCTGCCCATTCCGACATGACCGCCGCCGGCGCGGTCTGGGGCAACAGCTGGGACCTCGAGGTGCCGCTCTATTTCGCACCGCAGGGATTTGCCGAGACGCCGTCGCTGAAGCGCTCCAACGCGTTCGACATTGTCGGCGGGGAATGCCGCGCGGTTCGCGAAAATGTGGGTCTTCTCGACATTACCGGCTTCTCGCGCTTCGAAGTCAGCGGCCCGAATGCCGAGGCATGGCTGAACAGTGTCTTCGCGACCAAGCTGCCGGCTCCCGGCCGCGCACGGCTTGCCGTGGCGCTTGGACATGATGGCCGCCTGAAGGGTGATCTGACCCTGTTCAACTGGGGCGACGGCACCTGGTGGATCATGGGGTCCTACTATCTTCGCCGCTGGCACATGCGCTGGTTCGACGATCACATGCAGGATGGCGTGACCATTCGCGACCTTGGCGAGGAAATGGCCGGCTTCTCGTTGTCCGGTCCGAATTCCAGGGCGGTGATCGAACGTCTGACAGACGGTCCGGTCGGCGACCTGTCCTTCATGGGATGCGGCAATTTCGATATCGGCCTGATCCGGGCCAAGGTCGGGCGCCTGTCGGTGACCGGCGAGGCCGGTTACGAGATCAGCTGCCGGATGGGCGATCACATCGCGCTGCGCCGCATGCTGCTCGAGGCGGGCGCCGATCTCGGGATCAGCGAATATGGCTTCAACGCGCTGCTGTCGCTGCGGCTCGAGAAGAGCTACGGCATCTGGTCGGCCGAATTCACGCAAGGCTACACGCCCGGCATGACCGGCATGGATCGCTGGATCGACTGGAACAAGGAGGCCTTTGTCGGCCGTGAGGCAGCGCTTGCCGAGCGTGACGGCAATGGCCCGGCGCAACGCCTTGTCACCCTCGAGGTGGCGGCGGACGGTGCCGATGCCAGCGGCTACGAGCCGGTCTGGTCGTCCGGCAACAAGGTCGGCTTTGTCACGTCGGGCGGTTATGGCCACACGGTCGGCAAGTCGCTCGCCATGGCGCTGGTCAATGCCGACCTTGCCGAAGTCGGGACCGACCTGACCTCGCATATCGTCGGGGTGGAGCGTGAAGTGAAAGTGATCGCGCCGTCGCCTTATGATCCTGCCGGCGCGGTTATGCGTGGCTGAACAACAGTACCAAGTCTGAAGTGAGGAAGAGGCCATGAGCCAGCAACCCGACGCAATCATCATCGGCACCGGTGTTATCGGCACCGCCGTCGCTTTTGAAATGGCCAAGAACGGCTGGAAGACGCTGTCGCTCGACCGCAATGCCCAGATCGGCCACGGATCGACCGCTGGTTCATGCGCCATCATCCGCATGCATTACTCGACCTTCGACGGCACCGCCTTCGCCTGGGAAGGCTATCATTACTGGCGCGACTGGAAGGCGTATCTGGGACTGCCCGACGGGCATGCGCTGGCGCAGTTCAAGGAATGCGGCTGCATGGTGATGCGCACCGAGGCCAACGGCAATCTGGACAAGCATCTCGAGAACAGCCGCGACCTTGATATCCCGGTCGAGGAGTGGGACGAGGCGGCCATTCTGGACAAGCTGCCGATCTATTCGCTGGACAGTTTCTCGCCGCCGCGCCGGATCGATGATCCGGAATTCGGCACGGCCAACGGCAACCGGATCGGCGGCGCGCTCTACTGGCCGAATGGTGGCTATGTGACAGACCCGGCCCTGTCGTCGCAGAACCTCGCCGATGCCGCGCGCCAGCACGGCGCGGAATTCCGCCTTGGCGTCGAGGTGGTCGAAATCCTGAAGGAAGACGGCCGCGTCCGCGGTGTGAAGCTGGCTTCCGGCGAGGAGATCCATGCCAAGGTCGTCGTCAATGTCGCCGGCCCGGGATCGGCCCATATCAACGGGCTTGCCGGGGTCACTGATGAAATGACCATCAAGACAAGGCCGCTTCGCCAGGAAGTGGCGCATGTGCCGGCGCCCGAAGGGTTCGATTTCGACAGTCTCGGCATGGTTGTCTCGGACAGCGACATCGCCTGCTACATCCGCCCGGAGCATGGCAACAACATCCTGATCGGAAGCGAGGATCCCGAGTGCGATCCGCATATGTGGACCGAGAACGACCGCGAATATGACGGCGACTTCACCGAGCAGTGGAACAATCAGGTCATGCGCTATGGCCAGCGTGTGCCAAGCCTCGGCATCCCCTCGCAGTCACGCGGTGTGGTCGATCTCTACGATGCCTCGACCGACTGGATTCCGATCTATGACAAATCCTCGCTCGGCGGCTTCTACATGGCCTGCGGGTCGAGCGGCAACCAGTACAAGAACGCCCCGATCGCCGGCAAGATGATGGCCGCCCTTATCGATTATTGCGAGGGCGGGGCAGATCATGACGTCGCGCCGCTGCAATATACGCTGCCTTATATCGGGCGGGATATCGATGTCGGGTTCTATTCGCGCAAGCGCGAGATCAACGAGGAAAGCAGCTTCTCTGTTCTTGGCTGAGCAACCGGAGGAGGCATGTCATGCAGGTCGCCGATCTGGCAAATGTGTTTCCGACCGAAACGATGGAGGCCGGCACGGTGCTGTTCGAGCAGGGCGGCACCGACGGTGACGGGTTCATCGTTCAGGTCGGCAAGGTAGAACTGTCGCGCGAGGTAGGCGGTTCGGTCCAGCGCGGAATCTTCGTGGGGGCCGGTGAAATCCTCGGGGTCTACAAGACCCTGTTCGAGAATGACGCGCGCTATTTTACCGGAACGGTCGTCGAGAAATCGCGGATCACCCGTATCCCCGAGCAGGTGCTGAAGGACCGCATCGCGGCCAGCGACCCGTTCATCATCTATTGCGTCCGCAACTGGCCGAACTTCGGCGACAGATTGATTGGCTAGGGCACACAGGTTTCCCCGGTCCCGTTTTTCATATACGCTTTTGCTAATACGCAGCGGCATTGCCGCTGCCGGCGCCTGTTTCACGGCGTCATATCCCGCACCGACCGGCGACAGACCGGGTGGCAACAGGCCGGTTGGCAACAGGCCGGGTGGCGGGACGATTTTTGAAGACAAGACAATTCTAAGAAGTCGATTTACGGGAGAGAACCATGGCGAATCTGTACAAGAAATCCTTTGATGACGCGGACGAGGTCAAGTCTCCGCCGAAAGCGCATGTCGAGGTGGTCAAGCTCGGCAACATGAATGCCTCGCGGCTTGTCCTGCAGCCGGGATGGCGCTGGTCCGAATGCATCAAGCCGGTGGTCGGCGGCGACAGCTGCCAGGCAGGCCATGTCGGTGTGATCGTCGCGGGCCAGATGACCTGCATCCATGACGACGGCAGCGAGATCACAGTGAAGGCGGGCGACGCCTATTATTTCGCCCCGGGCCATGATGGCTGGGTCGATGGCGACGAGCCCTGCATCATGTACGAGATCGTCGAGACCGGTAAGGATTTCGGCCCCTGGAAATCAGCCTGAGGCAGGGTGGCGCAAGGCCGCCAGTCTGAAATCTGCGTGACATGCGGCCGTGCCGGAGATATCCGGCGCGGCCCCTTTTTTTGCGTAGATGTCAGTCGTAGAGCGGCAGCACAGCCTGCATAGACGGCCGCGTGCGCATCAACGCGTCATGCGCCGCCAGCCTTGGAAAATCGGCCAGCCTCACGCCGTCATCGCCAAGCCATCTGGTGATCAGCGCAAGATAGGGATCGCAGATCGAATAGCTGTCGCCGAGCACCCACGGCCCCTTCAAATAATGCTCTTCGATCATGCCGGCATACATCGCCATGTTGCTTGTCACCTTGGCTGTCATGGCGGCATGGGCGGCCGGGTCATCGGCCCATCTGGCGCCCCGGTGCTTGTGCGCATGGGCGACATGGACAGTGGAGGCAAGGAACATGTTGAAGGCCTGGGCGCGCGCCAGCGCAAAGGGTTCGGTCGGCGCCAGCCCGGCCTGCGGGTGGGTCTGCGCGATATAGAGAAGGATGGCCGGGTTCTCGGTCAGGATCCCGTCTGGCGTGACCAGGGCCGGGACGCGCCCCTTGGGATTGATCGCCAGAAATTCGGGCCCGTTCTGCTCGCCGGTGGCGAAATCGATATGGCGTGCCTCGAACGCGGCGCCGGCGTCATGCAGCAGGATATGCGGCGCGTAGGCGCAGGATTTGCGGGAGTAATAAAGGGCAAGCATCGGGGCCTCCTGACAGGTGTCAGCCTTGCAGCACGCGCCGCATCATCGGCAGGTAATGGTCCAGCGGCGGCACCTCGAGGCCCGCAACCTTGCCCTTGTCGTCACAGCGCCTGACCAGAAGGATCTGGTCGAGATAGGGGTTTTCCTCGAAAGCGGCGCGCTCATCGGCATTCATCGGGCCCCCCTGAAGTTTCAGCGAATACACCGAGGCGTCCGAAAGCCCGTCGTGATAGGCGCTGTCCACAGCGCAGAGATAGCGCTTGGCGTCCACATGGTTCTTCACCGCCTCGACCACGAGCGGCGGGAATGCCCCCTCGAGAATGCGCGCCCCGGCATGCTCATGGAACCTGTCCTTGGTGTCCTCCATGGTGAAGGACCCGTGCTCCGAGGTGAAATGGCCGATGTCGTGGACCAGCGCGGCGACGATGGTGACCTCGTCGGCGCCCGCCTCGGCGGCGAAATGCGCCGCCTGCAGCATATGTTCCGAAATGGTCACCGGCTCGCCGAGATACTCCTCGTCACCCTGGTTGGTGAAGATATCGACGATGGTGGTGATCACCTCTTCGGCATTGCTGTTCATGATGATGCCCTCTGTTCGCTGAGCATGGACGCCAGTTTGGATTTCATGCCGTCCTTGTCCGGATAACAGCCCTGAAGCCAGCGTGTGCCGTCCCCGCTATAGCCCTTGCGGGCGTGAAGCACCCGTGTGTTGTCGACGATGAAGGACTCGCCCGGCTGCAGCTTGAAAGCGACCTGCATCTGCGGGTCGTCAACCAGCTCGCCAAGCCGCCGGTAGGCCCGGTAATAGGCATTCATCTTGTCGAAGGGGATGTCGGTAAAGGCGGCGGCGGAGCGGTTGTTGAACCGCACGCCTGTCAGCTCGCCGTCCGGCGTGCATTCCAGCATCGGGCGCCGGGAATGCAGGGCGACACCCTTCGAACCCTCATAGGAGAAGGCGGCGCAGTACTGGCTCAGCAGCTCGAAATCCTCGGGGTTTTCGTCATGCAGCCGGCGCGCGCAGGCAAAGCCGTCGACGACGATGCTGTCTCCGCCTTCGGCCGAGTTTTCAAGGCAGTAGAGGATCTGCATGGTCGGGACCGGATCACGGTACGGGTTGTCGGTATGCGCCTGCAGGCCAAGGCCCGTATAGGCGAGATTGACCGGGTTCACCTCGGTCCTGACCTCGAACCATTTGCCGTAATTCGTCTCCCGCACATAGCCGAACAGCGATGCCACATTCAGCAGCGCGCCGCTTTCGACCGGGCCGCCGGTGACCTTGGCAACGCCATAGCGGTTCAGCCCCTGAAGCCAGTCGAGCAGCGCGGCCGGGTCGTCATGAAGCGCGCCAAAATCCGCGCAGGGCATGGCGTT
>WTIL01000004.1:0-3119 GCA_011522725.1 Rhodospirillaceae bacterium | reverse complement strand
GGGTCTCCGTGAGTGACAGTTTCAAAAAACCGTATCACGAATTTTGCCGGTTGATCCATGCGTGGTGTGCGCCAAATTTTGCGGCGCGCATCGGGTTTCCTGATCATCCGTGCAACGGTTTCATTTTCCTGATCGTGATGTCCAGCCGGCGAAGCGTGCGGCCTTCCTGGCCCGGCTCCCATTCCGGCGGCGCGGCCCGCTGAATGTCCGCGCATGCCTCCAGCAACCCGAGAAGCGCCATCGACATTTCCATCTTGGCCAGATGCGCGCCCGGGCAGGAATGCATGCCCGCGCCGAACGCAAAATGCCTTGCCGGTGCCCGGTCGATGATGAACTCGTCCGGCCTCTCGGTGGCCGACGGGTCGCGGTTGGCGGCAGGCACCATGACAAAGGCGAGGTCACCCTCAGCGAATGCGATGTCCCGATAGGTCATGTCGCGGGTGGCGCGGTGCGGGATCACCCAAGGCAGCGGGGCAAAGCGCATGCCTTCATCCACGGCACGCCCGGCGAGTCCCGGGTCGGCGCGAAGCTTGTCCCATTCCTGCGGATGATCGAGAAAGGCGTTCAGGATCAGGGGCAGCTGCGCGCGGGTCGTGTCCACGCCTGCCGAGGCCAGTTCGCCGGACAGGAAAACAAGCTCTTCGGCGCCGATCCTGTCGCCGTCAATCTCCACCTGCATCATTTCGCTAAACAGGTCGTCGCCCGGATTGCCGCGCCTCTGTGCAAGCAGGTCTCGCAGATAATCATGTATCCTGCGGTTTGCGTCTTCGACTTCGGCTATGCCAACGCCTGACTGCAACGCATCGATCTTGCGCCCGCCGATGCGAATCCACTCGTTCAGCCCCTCCGCCTGTTCATAGGCGATGCCGAAGACCGGCCCCAGCACACGCGCCGGCAGCGGGTCGGCAAAGGCGCTGCAAAAATCGACCGGGCCGTCGGCCGGGAGGCCGGCGACAAGTTCCGCCACGATATCGGCAATCTTCCGGCGCATGCCCTCGACTACGCGGTCACGAAGCGCTTTTTTCAGCAGGCGCGACAGGCGCTTGTGCGCATCGCCATGCATGTTCAGCAATTCATGCTCGATGGCTCTGGCCAGATACGGGCTCTTCGTGGCGTCGATCCGGTTGAAGGCAAACCGGAAATCGACGCAGCGCAGGACTTCCATCACGTCGGCCTGGTCGAAGAACACGACGGCGCCATCAGGCGTGCGCGCATAGGAAGCCTGCGCGCGAAGTTCGGCGATATACCCATACCGGTCCGCACGGAACCGCTGGTCGTTCAGGTCGATAATCGGGACTGGCATGATGCTGACGGTGTCTCTGTCAGGTACGGATGCGGGGCAGGATACAGGGTAACGGCGAGGTGTGCCATCGCGGCGCGTGACCGGTCCGGCGCCGGAATTCAGGCAAGCCTGTCGTAGTCATCACGAACATCCTGAAGGAACGGATAGTGTGCGCGGGCGCGATCCAGCGTTGCCCGTGACAGGGTCCAGCGGGCAAATGTCTCGCCGGTGCCCAGTCTTTGCAACGGCACGGTTTCGTCCATCCACGGTTCGATCAGCATGGATTCGCCGAAGTCGGCGCCGGCCCGGTTCACGCTGGCGAAATAGACCTGGTTTTCAATGGCGCGCGTGGTGGCGAAGGCATGCCATGTGTGAAAGGTCTCATCCCGGCAGAAGGCTGTGGGGTGCAGGATCGCATCGACCCCGTGCCGGCGCGCCAGTATGCGCGAGAGTTCCGGAATGCGGATGTCGTAACAGATGATGGTCCCGAAGGTGAAGCCGCCTGCCTCGAACACCAGCAACCGGTCGCCTCTGGTGAAATAGTCCTTTTCGGTGGAATCGCCGAACTGCGCGATATGCAGCTTGTCGTAATGGCCGGCGACGCTGCCGTCGGCCCCGATCAGCGCCTGGGTGATATAGTGAGTGACAAAGGCGGAGCCGGCCTGGTCCTGCGGATCGCCCTTGCGCGCCATGCCGGCAAGGACAGGCGTCCGGTGCGCCGCCGCCACCTCGCGAAGCCTGTCGATCGTCGGGCTGTCGTCCAGCGGTTCGGCCATCTCGTCGATCCGGTCGAAGCAGGAACGGGCGTAGTCGAGCGTGCCGAGTTCGGGAAGGACGACAAGATCGACCGGCCCGCCGGCGGTCAGCTCAGCGTCGATGGCGGCCGCGACGCGGTCTGTATGCGCGTCCCGTTCGGCTGCGGTGGTCATGGCCGGGACGTCGATCTGGCAGGCCAGCAGGGTCACGCTTCGGTTCAATTCAGCCATCCTGTCCTGCCTGGCCCATCCCTTTGGGGCGAGCGCCGATGCGCCCTGATGGTGTCAGACTTCTTGTCGCTAGGGGTTTCGCGGGAAACAGTTTCGCAAGGTCGCCGTTGCGCATTGGTCCAGATATGCGGCGGCCCTTTGCTTGTCTTCCTCGCTTATGGTTCTCGCCAGCTTGTCAAGGTTCCCGCCTGCGCCCGGCGCGTTCCGGCGCTCGGCTATGGTCCACCAGAAATGGGCCTTGGCATTGTCGGCGGCCGGATTTGCCTTGTCGAAATAGACATTGCCAAGCTGAACAGGCGCTGCCGCATGCCCGTTCAGAGCCGCTTCCCGCAAGTAGTGCACGGCGTTATCGAAATCACGGTCGATGCCGCGGCCCTGATCAAACGCCAGACCCGCCGCATATTGCCCGAGCATATGGCCCGACTCCGCTGCCGCGAGAAACCACAGCAGGGCTTCGCGGTCGTCCTGCTCCACCCCTGCACCCCTGCGGTGCATCACCCCCATGGTGTATTGCGCGCGCGGGTCGCCATTGGCGGCGTAGAGGCTGATATAATACAGCGCCTCGTCGAACCTGCCGTCTTCCAGCGCGCGGAAGCCGCGCTCATAGTCGTCCGCGCCGGCCCTGCCGGCCACGCCGGCGGCAAGGCTGAAAAACAGCGCACATCCGGCAATGACAGAGATAATGGGTCTGGGGAGCGTGATCATGGAAACCTTCACCATGTTGGCGAGCAAGACATTGCTGTTTTCTCAATCCTGAGCTTCCACCATACCATAAATAAGCGAAGGCACGGCAAATGAGTGCGGCCAGCGGTCTGCACAGGAATTTACGAAGGGTAATGGTGCCCAGGAGA
>WTIL01000050.1 GCA_011522725.1 Rhodospirillaceae bacterium | reverse complement strand
GGACCCGGAATGCCGCCGCTGGATCCAGAAGTTCCGCGAGCCGGCAGCTGCCGGCGAGGGCGGCCGCGAGCGTCGCCAGACCCGCCGCCGCCGCAGCGCCTGACGGAAAGCGAGAACGCCATGGCGGAAACCGGAAACGACATCAAGATCGTCTTTACGCCATCCGGACGGCAGGGCCATGTCCCTGCCGGTACAACTGTGCTGCAGGCGGCACGGACCCTTGGCGTCGATATCGATTCCGTCTGTGGTGGCCGTGCGTTGTGCGGCCGCTGCCAGGTTGATGTCGGAACCGGCGAATTCGCCAAGCACGGCATCACCTCCGGGGCGGACAGCCTGTGCGGCGTGACCGCCGTCGAATCCCGCTATGCCGAGAAAAAGGGACTTGCCGAAGGGCGGCGCCTGTCCTGCCAGTCGACCCTTCAGTCCGACGTCGTCATCGATGTCCCGCCGGAGAGCCAGGTTCACAACCAGCTTGTCCGCAAGGCGGCCGACGACCGGCAGATCGACATGGACCCGATCATCCGGCTCTGCCTCGTCGAGGTGCGTGAGCCCGACATGCACGAGCCGTCCGGCGATTTCCGCCGCCTTGCCGAGGCTCTGGAATCGCAATGGCCGGACCGTGTCAGCGGCGAGATTTCCTGTGACCTTCACATCCTGCAGCAGCTTCAGCCGGTGCTTCGTGCCGGCAACTGGCAGGTAACGGTTGCCCTTCGCGACGGCCATCAGGTGATCGGCATCTGGCCGGGCCTGAAGGAACGCGTGGCCGGTGTCGCCATCGATGTCGGCTCGACCACCATGTCGGCGCATCTGTGCGACATGGTGACCGGCGATGTCCTCGCCTCGACCGGCGCGATGAACCCGCAGATCCGCTTCGGCGAGGATCTGATGAGCCGTGTCTCCTACGGCATCATGAACCCGGGCGGCCATCTGGAGATGACGACCGCCGTCATCGACGGGCTGCAGAAACTCATTTCAGGGGCTGCCGAGCAGGCCGGGCTCGATGCCGAGGATGTCGTCGAGATCGTTCTTGTCGGCAATCCGGTCATGCATCACCTGCTTCTGGGGATCGACCCGGTCGAGCTTGGCGGCGCGCCCTTTGCGCTGGCCGTCGATACCGCCGTCGAGATCCGCGCAAGCGAGCTTGGCCTTGGCGTCAACAAGGGCGCGCGGGTCTATGTGCTGCCCTGCATCGCCGGCCATGTGGGCGCCGACGCCGCCGGCGTGGTGCTTGCCGAGGCCCCGCAGAAGGCTGAGATCAACACCCTTGTCGTCGATGTCGGCACCAATGCCGAGATTGTCGTCGGCAACAGCAAGCGGATGCTTGCCGCCTCCTCGCCGACGGGTCCGGCATTCGAGGGCGCGCAGATTTCGTCCGGACAGCGCGCCGCGCCGGGTGCCATCGAGCGCATCCGCATCGACAAGGACACGCTGGAGCCCTGTTTCCGCGTCATAGGTGTCGAGCAGTGGTCGAATGAAGACGGCTTCGACGAGGCGGTAAAATCCACCGGCATCACCGGCATCTGCGGGTCCGGCATCATCGAGGTGCTGGCCGAGATGTATCTGTCCGGCATCCTGTCGACCGACGGGGTCATCGACGGCACGGTTGCCGCCCGCACCCCGCGGATCGAGGAAGACGGCCGTACATTCGCCTATCGCGTGGCCGAGAATGTCGTCGTCACACAGAATGACGTGCGCGCCATCCAGCTTGCCAAGGCGGCGCTGCATGCCGGCTTCCGCCTGCTGATGGACAAGATGGAGCTGAAGAAGGTCGACCGGGTGGTTCTGGCCGGCGCTTTCGGAACGCATATCGACCCGAAATACGCGATGGTGCTGGGCATGATTCCGGACTGCGAGCTGGAGAATGTGCGCGCGGCAGGCAACTCCGCCGGCACCGGCGCGCGCATGGCGCTTCTGAACAAGGGCGCGCGGCGCGAGATCGAGGCCGTGGTTCGCGATATCGAGAAGATCGAGACCGCCGTGGAAGCATCCTTCCAGGACCAGTTCGTCAAGGCGATGGCCATCCCGCACAAGTCGGAGCCCTATGAGAAGCTGGGCGCGGCGGTCGAATTGCCGGAACGCATCCTGACGCCGGACGAGGCGCCCGCCATCGAAAGCGGCCGCCGCCGCGGGGGACGCCGGCGCAGCGCCTAGTCCGCCCCGTCTAATTGGTCCACCTGGTCTGGCTTGTCGTCGGTTTTCGGCGACATGTCTTCCAGCCTTGCGGCGGCGTGTTTCGCGCGCCGCCAGCTGGACCAGGCAAGCCATGCCATGCCGCCTAGCGTCAGCAGATAGCAGGGCCATATGAACCCGGCATACCCGCCCATGGAAAAGAACGCGCCCATCAGCGGCCATCCCCGGCGGCCTGCCGCAGCTGCAGGCTTGTGAGCCGCCGTTCGGCAAGGATGGCCTTCATCCGCAGGATGACGATCACCGCGAAATAGCAATGCATGCCTGCCAGCATCAGCAGCAGCGGCACCAGCATCGCCTGGTCGATCGACACGCCGCCGCTTCGCAGCAGGCTTGCCGGCTGATGCAGCGTGTTCCACCAGTCGACCGAGAATTTGACGATCGGCACATTGATCACCCCGACAAGCGCCAGCAGGGCGGCCGGGCGGCTGCCGCGTTCCGGCTGGTCGAACCCGTTCGCCAGCGCGATCACGCCGAGATAGAAGAACAGCAGGATCAGCATCGAGGTCAGCCGCGCGTCCCAGACCCACCAGGCGCCCCACATCGGCTTGCCCCAGAAAGCGCCGGTGACAAGCGTCAGGAAGGCGAACATCGCGCCCGCCGGGGCCATCGCCCGCAGCGCGACATCGGCAAGCGGATGCCGCCAGACAATGTAGAACAGCCCGCACAGCCCCAGCGCCACATAGCCGAGCGTGGCAATCCACGCCGCCGGCACATGGACATACATGATCCGCACGGTCTCGCCCTGCTGGTAGTCCGGCGGTGAATTCAGCAGCCCGTAATAGAGCCCGGCGCCGATCAGCGCGGTGGCGATCACCACCAGCGGCCAGAACAGCCTGTCAGCAATCCGCATGAAGCGGGCGGGGTTGGCGAGATAGTCAAACATCACAGTTCCATATCGCGAAAGGCGCGCCGCAGGCAACGCCGCAACAGCCCGTCGGGGCAGCGACGCGGCGTCGCGGCAACGGCGTCTCCGGCCGGATGGGTGCGGGCGTCGGGCGGGTCATGCGCCGCTCTCCGACTCGGTCTCGGACAGCGCCGCGGCGGCGATGAAGGGCGCCACCGCCAGCAGCACCGCCAGCACGGCGCCGAGCAGCATCAGATGCGGTGTCACGATGCCGCCATCCGCCGGCGCCGAGGCCAGCGCGCCGAAGATCAGCGCCGGCATTGCCAGCGGCAGCACCAGAACCGCCATCAATCCGCCGCCGCCGCGCGCGCCTTCTGTCAGCGCCGCGCCGATCACGCCGAGCAAGGTCAGCGCCGCCGTTCCCAGAACAAGCGCCAGCAGCAGCGCCGGCAGATGCGATGTGTCCATATAGAGCATCAGCGCCATCAGCGGGGTCGCCAGCAGCATCGGCACCGCGCCGATGACCCAGTGGGTGGCGGCCTTGGCGATGACATAGAGCGGCAGCGGCAGGGGTGACAGCGCCACCTGGTCGACCCAGCCGCAGCGCACATCCTCGGAAAAAATGCGGGTGAAGCCGGCAAGGCTGGACAGCATCGCCGCGATCCAGATCATCGGCACCGCGATCGGCTGCAGGAAGGCCGCGTCCGGCCCGACGGCGAGCGGCACCAGCGTCAGGATGATCAGGAAGAACCCCAGCATCACCGCCATATCGCCGCGCCCGGCCCAGCCAAGCCGCAGGTCGCGCCGCAGCTGTACCTCGAACGGGCTCATGCCATGTCCTCCAGCACCAGCGTGCGCGGGCTGTGCGTGATGCCGAGCGGCAGATGCGTTGCCGCCAGCACCATGCCGCCACCCTTAAGATGGTCGGAGATCAGGTCGTCGAGCGCGATGCTGGAGGCGGCGTCGAGCCCGGAATTCGGCTCGTCCAGAAGCCAGAGGGCGGATGAGGGCCCCAGCGTCAGGCGGGCCAGCGCCACGCGACGCCGCTGGCCGTGCGAGAGACGGCGCACCGGCAGATCGGCGAAGGCGCGCGCCTGCATCCTGTCCAGCGCCGCATCGATGGCCACGTCGTCATTGGCAAGCCCGTTCAGCATCGCCCAGTCGGCGAGGTTCTGCCGTCCGGTCAGCGCCGGCGACAGCCCGTCGGCATGGCCGATATAGAGGACCGGCACATCGCATTCTATGGTCCCCGCGGCGGCGGGAAGCCGCCCGGCGATGGTGCGAAGAAGGGTGGATTTGCCGCTGCCGTTCGGGCCGCGGAGGAGTGTCACCTCGCCGGCGACCATGGCAAGCGACAGCGCGTTCTGCACAAGCCGCCCGCCGCGCACCAGCGCAACGCCGTCGACGCGCAGCCCGGCAGGCGGCGCGCCGGCATCGCGGACCAGTGAATCATGGGCCGGTGATTTATTGGCATTGTCAGGCTGGGTGGCGCTCATGCCTCTGTGTTTACAGTCTGCGGCTGCAGGGGTCCAGAATTAGCGGCCGTGCGTTTGGTCACAGTGCGATTCCGACCCGGCATTTCAAACTGGAAAAACCGGCGTCTGGCGGCTATATACAGGGTGACCGTCGTGAGGCGCTCCTCAGGCTGGCCCGCCCGTCGAACGGGTGACAAATTCCATAGATCCGTGCAGGCACCGGCCGTCCCGGCCGCCGCGCCTGACGCAATGGCGAAGTTGTTGGCAGGCCGCTGACGATGCGCCGCGGGACAGCCGGCCTTGATTTCATGCCGGGGCCGCGCATTCTTCAGGTCCGGCAGCGCAGCGCCGCAGAGAACTTTTCGTGGGGGACGAAATGTCGTTGTATGACGCCTATCTGGAACAGATCGAAAACCGCAAGGAACAGGGGCTGAAGCCGAAGCCGATCGATGATGGCGGGCTGGTGAAGGAGCTCGTCGCGCAGATCAAGGATGCCGGCCACGCGCATCGCGCCGCATCGCTCGATTTCTTCATCTACAACACGCTTCCCGGCACCACCAGCGCCGCCGGCGAGAAGGCCGCCTTCCTGAAAGAGATCATCCTTGGCGAGGCCGTGGTTCCGGAAATCTCTCGCGCCTTCGCCTTCGAGCTGCTCTCGCACATGAAAGGCGGGCCGTCGATCAGCGTGCTTCTCGACCTCGCGCTTGGCGATGACGCCGCAACCGCGGCCGAAGCCGCCGAGGTGCTGAAGACCCAGGTTTTCCTGTACGAGGCCGACAAGGACCGGCTGAAGGCCGCGCTCGCCGCCGGCAACCCGGTCGCCCGCGCCGTGCTGGAAAGCTATTCCGATGCCGAGTTCTTCACCCGTCTTCCCGAGGTCGACGAGGAGATCAAGGTCGTCACCTATATCGCCGCCGAGGGTGATATCTCCACCGACCTGCTGTCGCCTGGCAACCAGGCGCATTCGCGTTCCGACCGCGAGCTTCACGGCAAATGCCTGATCTCCGAGCGCGCGCAGCAGGAGATCGAGGCGCTGAAGCTGCAGCATCCGGACAAGCAGGTGATGCTGATCGCCGAGAAGGGCACCATGGGTGTCGGCTCGTCGCGCATGTCCGGCATCAACAATGTCGCGCTCTGGACCGGCAGGCAGGCCAGCAAATATGTGCCCTTCATCAACATCGCGCCGATCGTGGCAGGCACCAACGGCATCTCGCCGATCTTCCAGACAACCGTCGGTGTCACCGGCGGCATCGGCATCGACCTGCAGAACTGGGTCAAGAAGCTGGATGCCGACGGCAACCCGATCCTGAACAATGACGAAAACCCGATCCTCGAGCAGACATATTCTGTCGAGACCGGCACCGTCCTGACCATCAACACCAGCGACAAGAAGCTGCTCAGCGAAGATGGCGGCGACGAGCTTGTCGATGTCGCCTCATCCTTCACCCCGCAGAAGATGGAATTCATCCGCGCCGGCGGGTCCTACGCCATCGTCTTCGGCAAGATGCTGCAGACCTTCGCCTGCGAGACGCTGGGCATTCCGCTGAAATCCGCTTTCGCGCCGTCGAAGGAGGTCTCGGTCGAGGGGCAGGGCCTGACCGCGGTGGAAAAAATCTTCAACGCCAATGCCGTCGGCGTCGCGCCGGGCACCACGCTGCATGCCGGATCGGATGTGCGGGTGCGGGTCAATATCGTCGGCTCGCAGGACACCACCGGCCCGATGACGGCGCAGGAGCTGGAGGCGATGGCCGCGACCGTGATCTCGCCGAAGGTCGACGGCGCCTACCAGTCGGGATGCCACACCGCGTCGGTCTGGGATTTCAAGGCCGCCGAGAACACGCCGAAGCTGATGAAGTTCATGCATGATTTCGGCCTGATCACCGGCCGTGATCCGAAGGACCAGTACCACCCGATGACCGACGTCATCCACAAGGTGCTGAACGACATCACGGTCGATGACTGGGCGATCATCATCGGCGGTGATTCCCATACGCGCATGTCCAAGGGCGTGGCCTTCGGCGCCGATTCCGGCACTGTCGCGCTGGCGCTGGCCACCGGCGAGGCGACCATGCCGGTTCCGGAGTCGGTAAAGGTCACCTTTACCGGCAGCATGGCCGACCACATGGATTTCCGTGATGTCGTCCACGCCACCCAGTCGCAGATGCTGAAACAGTTCGGCGACAACGTCTTCCAGGGCCGCGTCATCGAGGTGCATATCGGCACGCTGCTCGCCGACCAGGCCTTCACCTTCACCGACTGGACGGCCGAGATGAAGGCCAAGGCGTCGATCTGCATTTCCGAGGATGCCACGCTGATCGAATCTCTCGAGATCGCGAAGCACCGCATCCAGATCATGATCGACAAGGGCATGGAGAATGACGATCTCATGCTGCACCGGCTGATCGGCATTGCCGAGAAGCGGATCGCGCAGATCAGGTCCGGCGAGAAGCCGGCGCTGGCGCCCGACGCCAACGCCAGATACGCCGCCGAGGTGGTGATCGATCTCGACCTGATCGACGAGCCGATGATCGCCGACCCGGACGTGACCAACGCCGACATCTCGAAGCGCTATACCCACGACACCATCCGCCCGATCTCGTTCTACGGGGCGGAGAAGAAGGTCGATCTCGGCTTTGTCGGGTCCTGCATGGTGCACAAGGGCGATGTGAAGATCGTCGCGCAGATGCTCCGCAACATCGAAAAGTCGAAGGGAAGCGTCGATTTCAGCGCGCCGCTCGTGGTCGCCGCGCCGACCTACAACATCATCGACGAGCTGAAGGCCGAGGGCGACTGGGACATCCTGCAGAAATATTCAGGGTTCGAGTTCGACGATTCCAAGCCGAAGACCGAGGCGCGGACCGCGTATGAGAACATCCTCTATCTCGAGCGTCCGGGATGCAACCTGTGCATGGGCAACCAGGAAAAGGCGGCGAAGGGCGACACCGTCCTGGCCACCTCGACCCGCCTGTTCAAGGGGCGTGTCGTCGAGGATTCCGCCGACAAGGCCGGTGAATCGCTGCTGGCCTCGACGCCGGTGGTGGTGCTGTCCGCCATCCTCGGCCGGACACCGACGCTGGATGAATACAAATCCGCCGTCGAGGGGATCGACCTGACCAAGTTCGCCCCGCCGCTGGCCCGCCCGGGCACCACCCAGTCGGCGCATTTCTAGGGCGGCGCGTTTTCAGGGTGGATTTCCGGGACTGGTTTCCGGGACTGGTTTGACCCTGTAGAACTTCAGACCCCCGCCATCCCCGGCGGGGGTTTTTTGAATCTGGATCATTCCGCCGCGCCGCGCCGGGCGGCGGCGATGCGGGTGGCTGCCATGTCGAGATAGCTTGCCGAGACATCGATCCCGACCCAGTCGAGGCCGCGCTCCTCGGCCACCACCGCCGTGGTGCCGCTGCCGATGAAGGGATCGAGCACCGGCCCCTGATCCACCGCCGGCAGGCAGTTCCGCACAAGGTCCGGCGGAAACGGGGCGGGGTGCGGGTTGCCGGTCTTCTGGCTGATGCGCCAGACCGATCCCAGCGCGTTCGCCTTCGGCGCGAGGGTGAAGTCCTTTTTCGCGATCAGATAGATCACCTCGTAATTCGGCAGGAAATAGCCCGGGTTGAAATTGATCCCGCCGGAGCGGTGCCAGATGATCACCTGGCGCACCGGAAATCCCGCGACAATGTCCTGCCGGTCCTGAAGCAGCCCTTTCTGCACCCGCCATTTGTGGTTGTAGAAGATCGCGCCGTCGGGCCGCAGCAGCCGCATCATCTCGGCAAGGCAGCGGCGCTGCCAGCCGACATAGGCGCTGTGCGGCATGGCGTCGGTGTGGGTGGCATAGCCCTGAAGGAGCGCTGCCTGTTCCCATTTGCCGCCGCGCCCGTCGCGCATGCCGTTGCCCGAACTGTTGCGGAGATTGTAGGGCGGCGAGGTGACCACCGCCTTGAAGCAGCTGTCCGGCAGCCGCGCCATCACATCGAGACAGTCGCCGTGAAGCAGCGCGCCGCTGGTCCCGCCGTCGCCGCTCAGGTCGCCGGCGGGATCTGCGTTGGACAGGGTGGTGGCCGGGTTTGTTCTGGCCGGGCGGCCCGGTGCCCGGAAGACGGCGTGAAGGTGGTCGGCTGCGTTCGACAGAATGGCCCCGTCGACAACATCTGGATCGGGCACGTCTTTCCTCCGGCATGGCCCGGACTGTCCGGAATGGTTCCGGAGTCCCCCGGAATTCCCCGGATTCGCCCGGAAAATTACCGTCCCGGTGATACACCACTCGCCTTAAGATTACGTTAAGGCGTGAGGCAAAGATTGTGACAGGCTGCCCTGTTGCAGAATGCCGTAGGCAAGGCGCGGCGATTGGCTGTATGTTGAGCGTGACGGCGCGTTGCGTCATCGCCATTCACATATCCGCCACCTCGTTCCCGCCCCGCCGCCAGATCAGATGTCAGCCAGAACGCCACACCGGTCGACCCTTTCGCCACACCGGCCGCATGCCGATGCGGGTCGCGATTCCGGCCGCGCGGACGAGCGGCGGATCACGGTTGTTCTCGGCCCGACCAATACCGGCAAGACGCATCTCGCGCTGGAGCGGATGACCGGCTACGCCTCCGGCATGATCGGCTTTCCGCTGCGCCTGCTGGCGCGCGAGAATTACGACAGGCTGGTGGCCAAGCTCGGCCCGTCGAAAGTCGGGCTGATCACCGGCGAGGAGCGGATCCTGCCGCCCGGCGCGCGCTATCTGTGCTGCACGGTGGAATCGATGCCTGTTGGTGCCGGCATGGCCATTGGCGACGATGCCGGACTGCCGCAGCGATTCGACTTCGTCGCCGTCGACGAGGTGCAGCTTGCCGGTGACCGCGAGCGCGGCCATGTCTTCACCGACCGCATCCTGCATGCCCGCGGCATTCACGAGACCATGTTCCTCGGCGCCGAGACGGCGGCGCCGCTGCTGCGCCAGATGCTGCCCGATGCCAGGTTCGAGTCGCGCCAGCGCATGTCGGTGCTGAGCTTTGCCGGTTCGAAAAAGCTGACCCGCCTGCCGCGGCGCAGCGCCATCGTCGCCTTCGGCACGGCCGAGGTCTACCAGATCGCCGAATTCGTGCGCCGCCAGCGCGGCGGGGCCGCCGTGGTGATGGGGCGTCTCAGCCCGCGCACCCGCAACGCCCAGGTCGAACTCTACCAGAACGGCGATGTCGATTTCCTGGTGGCGACCGATGCCATCGGCATGGGGCTGAACCTCGACCTGAACCATGTGGCGCTGGCCTCCGACATCAAGTTTGACGGCCGCAAGACACGGCGGCTGACACCGGCCGAAATGGCGCAGATCGCCGGGCGTGCCGGCCGCCATACGAATGACGGCACCTTTGGCGTGACCGACGGGTGCGAGCCGCCGGAGCCGGAAGTGATCGAGGCCATCGAGCAGCACAGGTTCGAGCCGATCCGCAATTTCTGGTGGCGCTCGCGCGACATCGATTTTGGCTCGGTCGACGGGCTGCTTGCCTCGCTTGAGGCGCCGCCGCCGATGCCGTTCCTGTTCCGCAAGGCCGATGCGCTGGACCACCGCGCGCTGGCGACGCTGGCTGAACGTCCGGCCGTGGCGGAACGCGCCGTTGGCGCGGCGCAGGTCCGGCTGCTGTGGGATGTGGCCTGTATTCCGGATTTCCGGCAGAGCCTGAACGAGGATCATTATGATCTTCTGGCGAGCCTCTACGGCCAGCTTGCCGAGAACGGGACGCTGGGCAATGACATGGTCGGGCGGGCCATGTCGCAGCTCGACCGGCTGGATGGCGATATCGACACGCTGATGACACGGCTTGCCTATATCCGGACCTGGACCTATGTCACCCACCGTGCGGACTGGACAGACAACCCCGCCGAATGGCAGGATCGGGCGCGCTCGATCGAGGACCGGCTTTCCGACAGCCTGCATGAACGGCTTTCGGAACGGTTTGTCGACCGGCGCGCTGCGCATTTGAGCCGCAAGTTGAAGGAAACAAGGAATCTTATGGCCTCGGTGAAGAGTGACGGTACGGTGCTGGTCGAAGGTGAGGAAGTCGGTGTTCTCGACGGCTTTGTCTTCCGCCCGACACTGACCGAAGGCGACGAAAAATCAACCATCCTGGCGGCCGCGCGCCGCGGCCTGCCCGACGAGATCGAGACCCGTGTCCGCGCCTTCGCCGCATCGGCGACGCCGGCCTTCAGGCTCGACGAGAAAGGCCAGGTCAGCTGGCGTGACTCCGTCGTGGCGCGGCTGGTGCGTGGTGACGGGCTTTATGCACCGCGGCCGGAGCTTGTAAGCAGCGACCTGCTGTCGATCGACCAGGCGCAGCGCCTGAATGCGCGTCTTTCGGAATTCGTGGCCGAGCATGTTCGCGAGGTTCTCGGCAGGCTTGTGGTGCTGGAGACGGCGGAAAGCGCGCCGCTGCCTGAGCGCAAGGCACCGCGACCGAAGGCGCAGCCTGCGAAGTCCGAGGCAGGCGAGGAAGAGCCGAGCGGCCCCACCAAGGACGAGATCGCCGCGACGCCGCCGGAAGAGCAGCCCGAGATCGTCGAGGCGGCAGACGCCGCGCCGGCGCCGCTTTCCGGTGCCGCCAAGGGTCTGGCCTTTACCGTGTTCGAGGGGCTGGGAACGCTTCCCGCCGCCGATGTCGCGCAGCAGCTCCGTGGCCTCAGCGAGACAGACAAGCCGCGCCTTGCAAGGCTTGGCCTGCGCTTTGGTGTCGAGACGGTTTATCTTCCCGACCTGCTGAAGCCGGCGCAGATCGAATTGCGCGCGCTCCTGTGGAATCTCTATCACGCGGAGGACGGTGTCTTCCACGCGCCGCCGGTTGCCGGCCGTGTGACCATCGATGCGGTCGAGGGGGTCCCTGACGAATTCTGGCTTGCCTGCGGTTATCGCCGCCTTGGCGGCCGGGTGATGCGTGTCGATATGGTCGAACGGGTCGCCTTTGTGGTGCGCAATGTGGCGCGCGAGGGCCAGTTCCGGATCAATGAGGAAATGCTGTCGCTTGCCGGCGCCACGCGCGAGCAGATGGCGGCGATGCTGATGGATCTGAACTGCAAGGTGGTCGGCGAGGAGCCTGACGAGGATCCCGAAAAGCCGCCGATCCAGATTTTCGAGCGCATCCGTCGCCAGCGTCCGGCCGGTGGCCAGCAACGGTCTCGCCGCGAGGAAGGCGGCAAATCGCGGTCTGCCCGTAACGCTGACAGGAAATCGCAGGGCAAGCCCGGCCGCAAGGGCGGCGGGCCGAAGCGCGGGCAGCAGGACAGGCCGCAGAACTTCACCGCGAAGAGCCGCGAGCCAGATCCGGATTCGCCGTTCGCCGTGCTGGCCGGGCTCAAGCTGAAATCGTGAGCGGCGAGGGCGGCTCGGAAAAGGCGCTGCGGCTCGACAAGTGGCTCTGGTACGCGCGTTTCTTCAAGACCAGGGCCAATGCCTCCAAAGCCATTTCCGGCGGCCGCTTCCGGCTCGACGGCGAGGTGATGAGCAAGCCGCACCGCGCC
>WTIL01000018.1 GCA_011522725.1 Rhodospirillaceae bacterium | reverse complement strand
GCGGTGAATTTTGCCGGACGCCCGGTCAGGATCACGCCCCGTGTGTTCCTTCCTGTCCAGAACATCCGGACCGGCACCCAGACGGTCCGTTTTGCCGTATCCGGCGACATGCCGCGTTCGCTGCAGGCCGAGAATGCGCCGGTGACACTGAAGGTACCGACGACGTCGCCGACACCCGTCGTAACAGTTCCAAAGGATGCTGTGATCCCGGTGTCTGGCGGCCATGTGGTGTTTGCCGCCGTTGACGGCATCGCCATCCAGAAGCGTGTGCGGCTTGGCAACGCGACCGGCGACTCGTTCGTCGTTCTCAGCGGCATCGATGCCGGAGAGCAGGTGATTACACGCGGTAACGAAGGTCTTGTCGACGGGCGCAAGATCAAGATCGGCGACCCGGGCAAGCGGCCTGCCGGTCCGAAGGGTGAGAAATGGACGCTCGGCTGGACGACACGCCGTGGTCCGGCAGAAGGCGAGCTCGTGCTCGGCAAGGAAAAGTCATTCTTCAATGACGAGCCTGTCGAGGTGACGCGAACCGGGGACGACATTGCCTTTGTCGGCAAGCTCGTGCTTCCATTCGCCGTGATCTCGCTCGACTTCAAAGGCACCATCACCGGCGACAGCATGGCCGGCAAGGTTACATTGAGCGGTTTCCCCAGTGGCAACACACCGACGCTTGATTTCACCGGCAAGAAGGCCGGCAACTGATGGGCGGCCTGATCAAGATTGCGATCGAGAGGCCGGTCGCCGTTCTCGCCCTGATCCTGCTGACCGTGCTGTTCGGTATTGTGGCGCTGCGCAACATCCCGATCCAGATGAGCCCCGATATCGAGAAACCCATCCTCGAGGTTCGTGTCGCCTGGCCGGGCGCCTCGCCGGAGGATGTGGACCGCGAGGTTGTGGCACGTCTTGAAAGCGAGCTTTCGGGGCTGAACGGCGTCGATGAACTGGTATCGTCCTCCCGTCGCGGACGGGCGTCGGTCACGCTGACCTATACGGTGAACCAGGATATGGACAAGGCGCTTGTGCTGCTGCTGAGCAAACTGTCCTCGGTGACCGGCCTGCCGTCAGATGCGCGCACGCCGGAAGTCCGCACATCCAATTCCGACGACAGTCCGATCGCAAGGCTGGCGCTGGTCGGCAAGCCCGGCAAGAAGGTCGATCTTGAAGGGCTTGGCAATTTCCTCGAGACCCAGATCGTCGAGCCGCTCGGACGCGTCAACGGCGTGTCCGAGATCACCTTCAATGGTGGCGGCAACAAGGAAATGCGGATTTTCATCGATCCCGCGAAGCTGACCTTCTACCGGATCACGCTGACGGAAGTCATCGACGCGCTCCGCACCTCGTCCTCGATGATGAGTGTCGGTTCGGTGACCGAGGGCAAACGCACCTATGCCGTCCGCGCGGAGGCGGTGAACTACACCCCGGATGCAGCCGGCAAGATTGTGCTGCGGACAGACGTGTCGGCGACCGGGACGCTGGTGCCGCTGCTGCTGTCCGATATCGCGACCATCAGCCTGCAGTCTACCCAGCGCTCCAGCTACCGCCGGCTCAATGGCGAGGAAGCCGTGATTATCAACGCCCTTCGTGCGCCGGGGGTGAATGTCGTCGAGACGATGGAGCGGCTCCGCGACGAGATCGAGGTGCTGAACGAGACTGTTCTCGACGCGCGTGACCTGAATCTGCGCGTCGTCTATGACGAGACCAAATATATCGCTTCGGCCATCGACCTCGTTCAGCAGAACATTTTCGTCGGCGGCCTTCTGGCGCTCGGCGTCCTGATGCTGTTCCTGCGGAGCATCCTGCCGACCATCATCGTGTTTGCGGCCATTCCGGTGTCCGTCATCGGCACCTTTGTGGCCATTGCCTGGCTCGGCCTGTCGATCAATGTGATCTCGCTTGCCGGGCTGGCCTTCGCGGTCGGCATGGTTGTCGATGCCTCTATTGTGTCGCTGGAAAATATATTCCGGTTGCGGCAGCGCGGCATGTCGGCCGACGCGGCTGCCTATCACGGCGCGAGACAGGTATGGGCGCCAATCCTCGGTTCGGCGCTGACGACCGTGATCGTCTTCATTCCGGTCTTGCTGCTGGCGCTTCCTGTCGGGCAACTGTTCCGGGATATCGGCATTGCCATTTCGGTTTCCGTTCTGATCTCTGTGGTCGTGTCGGTAACGGTTATCCCGTCATTGGCGTCACGTTTGCTGCGTGGCGCTCCCGACCGCTACACGCGCCTTGTCCGGATCCCCGGGCTTGATCATGTCGCACGCGGGTTCGCGGATCTGATCGTTGCCTATGCCCGCACGACCGTGAAACGCTCGCTTGTCGGCGTCGTTGTGGTCGCGCTGGTTGTGGCCGGCGCCCTCGGCTTCTCCGCGCGGTTCATGCCGCAGCTTGATTATCTTCCGGACGGCAACGCCAATTTTGCCTTCGGACGGATTTTCACGCCGCCCGGCTATTCTCTCGATGAAACGCTTCGCATCGCCGAGAAAATGGAATCGGCGGCGCGGCCGCTTTGGGAAACCGAGCCCGAGGAGGGTGGTCCTCCCGCCATCGAGCGCTTCTTCTTCGTGGCCTTTTCCGGCGGTGCCTTTGCTGGCGCTTCGGCGAAGGACCCGTCTCGCGTGTCCGAACTGCAGCTTGTGCTAAGCCGGCCGATCTTCTCGGAGCCCGGAACCGGCGCCTTTGTGCGCCAGGCATCGCTGTTCGGGCGATCTGTCGGTGGCTCGCGCTCGATCCGGATCGATATCAGCGGCCCGAGCCGCGAGGCCATCCTGCCCATTGCCTTCCGCGTGAACGAGAGGATTGGCGAACTGTTCCCGCGGACCGAGGGAAATCAGGTTCGCGCGCTTCCCAATCTCGACAATGGCGCGCCGCAGATCCGGATCACTCCGGATCTCGCCGCGCTGGCACGGGCGGGGGTTTCGGTTCGTGACGTCACCTCGGCCGTGGATGTGTTCAATGACGGCGCCAACGTCATCCAGATTCCGATCGCCGGCGAGTTGATTGATCTTGTGGTGGCCGGCAAGGATGCCAGCAAGCTGACCGCGGCCGAGCTTGGCGATATCCCTGTTGTCACCCGCTCCGGCTCGGTACTGAAGCTCGGACAGCTCGCCGAAATCGAAATTATCAGCGCACCGCAGCAGATCCGCCGGATCAGCGGCAGGCAGGCGATCTCGCTGCGCCTGCGGCCGACCGAGGCCCTGCCGCTGGAAAAGGCGGTGGAAATCATCGAAACCCAGCTGATCGCCGAAATTCGCCCGCAGGCAAGCGAGGCGGGTGTGAGCATTTCGCTGAGCGGCGCGGCGAGTGCGCTGAACGCCACATGGGAAGCCATGCAGGCGAATGTGATGATTGCGCTTGGCGTGATCTTCCTTCTGATGGTCGTGCTGTTGCGGAATTTCGTGCTGCCGCTGATCATTCTGCTGGCGGTGCCGGTTGCGGCGGCCGGCGGGATAGCCGGGCTGGCATTGCTGAACAATTTCATCCGGCAACCGCTCGACATGCTGACGATGCTCGGTTTCGTCATTCTGACCGGTGTTGTGGTCAACAACGCCATTCTGATGATCGAGCAGGCGATGCTTCATATTCGCGAGGAAGCGATGGATGTTGCGGATGCCGTGGTCGAAGCGACCCGGAACCGTGTCAGGCCGATCTTCATGTCGACGCTGACATCGCTGTTCGGTCTCGTGCCGCTCGTGATCTTCCCGGGAGCGGGGGCGGAACTCTATCGCGGCCTTGGTGTCGTGGTGTTCGGTGGGCTGGGCCTTTCGACACTTGCGACCCTGATCATCGTGCCGCCATTGCTGGCACTGGCGCTCCGCAGCCCGTTCGCAAGGGGAGCCGGCGCAAAGGCGCCGCTGGATGTGAGCGCGGTCTGACCGGCGGTCCCGGCGATCACGGTCCCGGCGATCACAAGGAAGCAAATTCCCGTAAGTGGACGCATCTGCGGGAATTTGTCGTGTTTTCACATTTCGTTTCTTGCCACCATTTGGGGTTGCACTGTAGTCTTGCCACTACATCGTGTGTTTCGAATGCTTGGCCGCATTTGTCGCCAAACCCCGGTCCAATACGCCTCAGGTGGTCCCGTCTTGTCGCTGTACAAACATTCCCGATCATTCCTCGTCGGCAGCCTTGCATGTCTGCTCTTGGCGGTGGCAATTGCGGTCCCGTCGCCGGTACGCGCGGCCGACACAGATTTCGCCACCTGGCTAGCCGAGTTCAGGAAAGAGGCAATGGGCCTTGGTATATCCGAGGCGACGCTCGACGCGGCTCTCGGTGATGTGACACCGCATGAGCGGGTGATCGAACTCGACCGCAGCCAGCCCGAATTCAAGCTGACATTTGACGAATATCTGACGAAATTCATCAGTGACTGGCGCCGCCAGACTGGCGTCAAGATGATGGCAGAACATTCTGAAATTCTTGACAAAGTATCGAAGAGATACGGTGTGCAAAAGCGCTTTCTCGTAACCTTCTGGGGGCTGGAGACCAGCTATGGCCGTTATCTCGGCAGTTTCAATGTGCCGCGATCTCTTGCGACATTGGCATATGACGGCCGGCGCAGCGCCTATTTCCGCAAGGAACTGCTGAATGCGCTCCGGATCATCGAGGACGGCCACATTTCGGCATCAGACATGAAAGGCTCATGGGCCGGTGCGATGGGCCAGAGCCAGTTCATGCCGTCGAGCTTTTTGAACTACGCCGTCGACTGGAATGGTGACGGACGGCGAGATATCTGGGGCACCAAGCCGGACGTGTTCGCCTCGGCCGCGAATTATCTGAAAAAGGCGGGTTGGCGCGACGACATCACCTGGGGCCGCAAGGTCCGCATTCCGGGCGACCTTGTGATCAAGGGCATGGGCGCTACGAAACTCTCGGAATCCAAGACATGGCTGAAACTGCCCGAATGGCAGTCCGCGGGCGTGCGCAATGCGGAAGGCGGCGCGCTGCCCGAAAGGCCTTTGAAGGCGCGGCTCGTCATGCCTGACGGTGTCGGGGGGCCTGCCTATCTTGTCTACAGCAATTACGAATCCATTCTCCGCTGGAACCGGTCGAACTATTACGCCCTCGCAATCGGGCATCTTTCGGACTCGCTGAGGTAGGCCGCGATGCAAGTGATACCGGCTTTGTCTGACACCATTCTTCGCAAGCTGTTTCCTTTTGCCTGCGCGGCGTTGCTGCTTTCCGGCTGCACCACGGCAGAACTCGCCATCGACATGGTGAAGAAGACCCAGAAAAAGAAACAGGTCGAGGAAACAGCCGTTCAGCTCGCCGAGGGGACTGTTGTTGCCGAACCGCGCTACAAGATCGGTGATCCCTACACTGTCGGCGGTGTCTGGTACTACCCGGAGCGGAACCTGACATATGACGAGACCGGTATCGGGTCCTGGTATGGGGATGAATTTGCCGGCAGGCTGACGGCCAATGGCGAGATTTTCGACCCCGAGCAGATCACCGCGGCACACAAGACGCTGCCGATGCCGTCTGTTGTTCGCGTGACCAACCTTGATAACGGAAAATCCCTCGTCGTAAGAGTGAATGACCGTGGGCCGTTCGTCCCTGGACGCATTATCGACCTGTCGCGGGAATCCGCCAGGCTGCTGGGTTTCAAGGAACTTGGCATTGCCAAGGTCAGGGTACAGCTGCTGGCCGAGCAGAGCCTGCGGCTTGAGGATCTCGCGAAAAAAGGCAAGTTTCCGGAGGTGGAGGGGCTTCCTGAAGAGCCGAAGCCGGAATTCAATGCTGTAGGAACATCGACCGTGTCATTTTCGGCCACCTCCAGCTCCGGCCGTTCCACATATCAGACAGAAGACGGCCAGTCGGCGATCGATCTGTTGTCGAGCTCGCGTGTCGGGGAGATGATAGAAGTGGCGCCGATTGAGACAAGCATCTGGGTGCAGATCGGTGCGTTTCATTCCAAGACGAATGCGTCGAACGTGCTCGGCAAGGTGTCGGGCATCGGCAGCGGGCAGATCTCGCAGGTGGATGTTGACGGTCAGGTCCTTCACCGGGTCAGGCTCGGACCGGCAACGAGTGTCGAAATGGCTGACGATCTGCTTGACGGGGTGTTCGGTCTCGGGTTCACGGGTGCCAGGATCGTCGTCGACTAGCTCGTCATTTTTGTGCCAATTTTGGCAGCTATCCAGCGACGGCACCTCAACTGGGTGAGAGGACAGACAAGTGATGCGTTTTTGTGTGGCAATTGGTGCCGCCCTGCTTTCCTTCATGACCGTTGGCTCTGCTATCAGCAAGGCTGCGGAAATTGATTCATCGGCGGAATTTGCGTTCGTAACGGACTTCGGTTCCGGAAAGGTGCTGATGGAAAAGCAGCCGGATGCGCTGATGAAGCCGGCGTCGATGGCCAAGATCATGACCGTCTATATCGCCTTTGAACGAATTGCGGACGGAAGCCTGTCTCTTGATGACACATTCCTGATTTCCGAGAAAGCGTGGCGCAAGGGCGGGTCCAAGACCTTCGTGGAAGTTGGAAAGGAAGTCTCGGTGAGGGATTTGCTTTATGGCGTGGTGGTGCAATCCGGAAATGATGCCGCCATAGCGATCGCTGAAGGCATTTCCGGCACCGAAGAAGGCTTTGCTGAGGAAATGAACTATGTCGCCAGGAAACTCGGCATGGAAAACACCGTGTTTCGGAACTCGACAGGCTGGCCCCATCTCGAGCAGCACACCACGGCGCGCGACCTGAATATCCTGGCAACTGCACTGATCCGGGAATTTCCGGCCGATAAATATCCTGAACTGTATCCAATGTTTGCAGAAAAGGACTTCACCTATAACGGCATCAAGCAGGGAAACCGGAACCCGCTGGTATACGGAACGCAGGGCGCCGACGGCCTGAAAACAGGGCACACGGCGGAATCCGGCTATGGCCTCGTGGGGTCGGCCCACCGTGACGGGCAACGTGTTGTAATGGTGCTCAACGGGATAAAGAGCATGAAGCAGCGCTCGTCGGAATCGAGGCGCCTGATCGACCTGATGTTTCGTGAATTCAAACTCTATCGCTTCTATGACAAGGGCCAGCCTGTGGACCGGGCGAATGTATGGCTCGGTACGAAGAACAAAATTGACCTTGTCCTTGAAGAACCGCTTCATCTCGTGATGGCCCGAAGCGACCGCAGGAAGATGAAGGTTTCGGTGAACTGGAATGACCCGGTGCCGGCACCAATCGCTGCCGGACAGGCGATCGGAACGCTCGTGTTGGAGCTGCCGTCGGGCAAGACGACATACCCTCTGCTGGCGGCTGAAAATGTCGATGGCCTTGGCATGTTTGACCGCGTTGGCGAGGCGCTGAAATATCTCATCTTCGGTGCGGGCGCCGATGACTTCGCGGCCGAGTGACCATGTGAAATGGGTGGGTATTTCATTACATTTGAAGGTGGCGAGGGAAGCGGAAAAACCACTCAAATTCAAATGCTTTTACAGCATGTTGAAAGTGAATTTCCAACGCTTGACACGGTTGTTTCGAGAGAGCCGGGTGGCACGGCCTCCGCTGAATCCATCCGCAAGCTGCTGGTGACAGGCGCGGCGGACAAGTGGCGCGCCGCCACCGAAGCCATGCTGATGTCCGCCTCGCGCCATGAACATGTTGTTCATGTGCTGAGGCCGGCGCTGGAGGCGGGCAAGCTGGTTCTTTGCGACCGCTACAACGATTCCACACGGATCTATCAGGGCGTTGTCGGCGGCGTGCCTTCGGCAGATATCGAAGCGCTGAATGATCTTGCCTGTGAAGGGCTCGTGCCTGACCTGACGGTTCTGCTCGATATGGATGTGGAAACGGGACTGAACCGCGCGGTGGAACGCAGCGGTCAGGGTGCGCCGGGCGATGAGTCACGGTTCGAAAGCAAGGGAATGGATTTCCATCGCGATGTCAGGCAGGCATTTCTGGCGCTCGCAGCCGATCACCGGGAACGGTTCGTTGTGATTGACGCCGCGCGCGATGCCGTTGAAGTCGCCAAGGACGTCGCCGGCGCGGTCATGCCGCGGCTTCGCACCGCCGGACTGGTCTGAAGGTGGCGGCGGGCATGGAAGATCCGCAACCGCTTTTTGACCCGAGCCGGCCACCTTTCGGGCATGCTTTGTTCACGGACGCGCTGGTTTCCGCCATCGAAGGCGGCCGGGTCGCACACGGATGGCTGCTCACCGGCCCGCAAGGTGTCGGCAAGTCCGCTATGGCCTGTATGGCGGCGGCCTGGATGCTGCGCGAGACGGAAGGTCAGACATCCTTTGTCGAAACAACAGGAATGGTTGTTGATCCGGATGATCCGGGATCGAACCTCGTGTGCAAGGGGCATCACCCGGACCTGCTGGTTATCCGGCCGGAGATCAAGGACAACAAGTCCGGCCAGATCAAGCTCGACCAGATTCGCAAACTCGTCGGCTTTCTCGGGCACAAGCCCGGGCGAGGGGGCTGGCGTGTTGCCATCATCGATTCCATGGACCAGGTAAACCGCAACGGCGCGAACGCATTGCTGAAACTTCTGGAGGAGCCGCCGGAACGCACCCTGCTGTTCCTGATTGCGTCAAGGCCCGGACGCTTGCCGCCAACCGTCCGGTCCAGATGCCGTGTTGTCAGGATACCGGCACTGGATGGCGAGAACTGCAGGACCATCGTTGCCAACGCCATGCCGGAGGAACCGGAGGGCAGGATCTCTGATCTGGCACGCCTGTCCGAAGGCGCGCCCGGCAGAGCGCTGTCACTTGCCGCAAGCCAGTCCGATGACCTTTACCGCACGGTCTGCGCGCTGTTGACGGAACCGCGGCTGGATGAGGGGGCGCTGGCGGCACTATGCGAGAAATGGGGAAAGGGCGGTGCCGACGGACAGGCCGCACGCGACGGCGCCACCTGGCTCGTGTCGCGATTGCTCAGGCTGGCCGCCCTTTCTGCCAGTGGTTCTGCAAACAGCCCGGGCCGCCATCCAGTCTGCAGCTTCGAGTCAGCTGTCATTTCGGTTCTTGCCTCGCGCCACAATCAGGCAAGCCTTGCCGATCGTCATGCGACCTTTGTCAGGAGTGCCGCCCAGATGGATGGTCTCTACCTTGATTTCGGTCATTTCCTGAGCCGTGAATTGTTCTGGCTTCGCGGGAAATCCTTGCCCTGACGAGGGTATAGCTGTAAATCCTGCGGTGGCGCTTCCACTGCAGGAAAGCCCATTTCTCAAGGCCGCGGAAAATTCGGATGACCGGTTCAGACAAGAAGCGTTTCTACGTTACAACACCGATCTACTACGTGAATGACAAGCCGCATATCGGCCACGCCTACACGACCCTTGCCTGTGATGTGCTGGCCCGCTTCAAACGCCTCGACGGGTTTGAGGTGATGTTTCTCACCGGTACCGACGAACATGGCCAGAAAGTCGAGAAAGCCGCGACAGACAAGGGCGTGACGCCGCAAGCCTTTACCGACAGTGTCAGCCAGAATTTTCGGGATCTGACATCCCGCATGAATTTCTCCAATGATGACTTCATCCGGACGACCGAGGCACGGCATCGTGCAGCCTGCCAGAAACTCTGGTCGATCCTGCTTGAGCGCGGCCATATCACCCTCGGCAGTTACGCCGGATGGTATGCCGTCAGGGACGAGGCGTTCTACACCGAGACGGAAATTGTCGACGGCAAGGCGCCGACCGGGGCGCCCGTCGAATGGGTCGAGGAGCCGTCCTATTTCTTCAATCTGTCGCAATGGCAGGAACCGCTTCTGGAATTCTACGAGGCAAACCCCGATTTCGTCGGTCCTGCATCCCGCTTCAATGAAGTGAAGAGTTTTGTAAGCGGCGGGCTTCGCGACCTGTCGGTAAGCCGTGCGAGTTTCTCGTGGGGCGTGCCGGTTCCCGATGACGACGCGCATGTGATGTATGTCTGGCTTGACGCGCTGACCAACTATCTGACAGCCACCGGTTGGCCCGTCGACGGCGATTTCGGAGACAAGGACAGGAACGAGCGTTTCTGGCCGGCCGATCTTCACATGGTCGGCAAGGATATCCTGCGCTTTCACGCGGTTTACTGGCCGGCATTCCTGATGGCGGCCGGACTGCCTCTGCCGAAAAGGGTGTTCGCGCATGGCTGGTGGACGAATGAAGGCGAGAAGATTTCCAAGTCGCTTGGCAATGTGATCGACCCCAACCTTCTTGCCGAGGAATTCGGTCTCGACCAGACGCGCTACTTCCTGATGCGTGAGGTGCCCTTCGGCAATGACGGTGATTTTTCCAGGCGTGCCATGATCCACCGGATGAACGGCGATCTTGCGAATGATCTCGGCAATCTGTCGCAGCGCGTGCTGTCGATGATCTTCAAGAACTGCTCCGGTGTGATGCCGGCGCTTCCCGCAACGGCCGCGCCGGAGGACAGCGCGCTGCTGGATGCGGCGGATGCGATGCTCGGCAAGGTTCGCGCGCACATGGATCTCCAGTCCTTCCATGAGGCGCTGCGCTGTATCTGGGAGGTGGTGTCCGATGCCAACAAATATGTCGACACCACAGCACCATGGGGTCTGAAAAAGACCGATCCCGTGCGGATGGGTGAAGTGCTCGCCGTTCTTGCCGAAACCATCAGGCAGGCGGCAATACTCGTACAGCCTGTCATGCCTGGCTCGGCGAGCAAAATTCTCGACCAGCTCGGTGTTGCCGATGACCAGCGTGGCTTTGATATGCTGGCCGGGGCAGGGCGGATTGCAGCAGGGGTCGAGATCAGCAAGCCGGAACCTGTTTTTCCGCGCTTTGTCGAGGAAGAGGGCGAGGTCTAGTCACCGGATGATCATCGACAGCCACGCGCATCTCGACTATCCGCAACTCGCCGAAGATCTGCCGGCGGTTCTGGCACGCGCGCATGAGGCGGGCGTGGACAGGGTCATCACCATCGGGGTGAAACTGACGACAGTCGACAGGCCACGCGCGCTTGCCGAGGCGAATGACAACATCTGGTTCAGCGCAGGGGTTCACCCGCACGAAGCAGGCAACGAGGCCGACGCCTGCAATGTTGATGCGTTCCTGAGTGCTGCCGATCATCCCCGGTGTGTTGCGATTGGCGAGGCGGGGCTCGACTATCACTATGATTATGCCCCGCGTGACCGGCAGGCGGAAAGTTTCCGTGCCCAGATCACGGCGGCGCGCGAACTCGACCTGCCGATCATTGTCCATGCCCGTGAAGCCGATAACGATATTGCCGATATCATCGAGGACGAGATGGGCAAGGGAACCTTTCGCGGCGTTCTGCATTGTTTCAGTTCCGGGCCCGAGCTGGCGAGACGCGCCATCGATGTCGGTTTCTATGTCAGCTTTTCCGGAATTCTGACATTCAAGTCTGTCGCCGCGATCCAGCAGGTGGCGGCCGACAGTCCGGAAGACAGGATCCTTGTCGAGACAGACGCGCCTTATCTGGCACCGGTGCCGATGCGCGGCAAACCGAACGAGCCTGCCTACACAAGCCATACACTCGCCAAGCTGGCCGAGATCCGCAATACCGACGCAGAACGCATGACCGCCATAACCCGCGCCAATACCCTGCGCCTGTTCTCAAGGATGGGAGAGGGATGAAGGTTACGCTTCTCGGATGCGGAACATCGGTTGGTGTGCCGGCCATCGGCCGCGCCGGATGGGGCGCGTGTGATCCTGACGACCCGCGAAACCGCAGGCAGCGCTGTGCCGTTCTGGTCCAGACAGACACCACCAACGTTCTTGTCGATGCGGGGCCGGACATACGCAACCAGCTGCTGCCGCTGGGTCTGAAAAAGATCGACGCGCTTCTCGTCACCCATACCCATTCGGATCATGTGGCCGGCCTTGACGATTTGAGGGCGTTCTACTGGCCGGACAGGGTGGAATTGCCGGTTCACACCACTGAACAGCATGCCCGTGATATCAAGACAAGGTTCCCTTATCTGTTCGAGAAGAGTCCGTCCTCACCAAGCTATTTCGTGCCGCCCATGCGCCTTGAGACCATCGAGACAGGGACAACAATGAATGTCGGTGATCTTGCCATCGACATTTTCCACCAGGACCATGGGAACACCGCGTCTCTCGGTTTCATGTTCAATCGAAAATT
>WTIL01000105.1 GCA_011522725.1 Rhodospirillaceae bacterium | reverse complement strand
GGCGCCGGGAACCGAGCCAACAGGCGGGGCGGACTAGCCGGACACCGTCCGGCTCGAATTCAGGCCTCTGGCCTGGCGTCGATGCCGCGGGTCTGGAACATCTCGGTCAGTTCGCCCGTTTCGTACATTTCACGGACAATGTCGCAACCGCCGACAAATTCACCCTTCACATAGAGCTGCGGGATGGTCGGCCAGTCGGAAAAGGCCTTGATGCCTTCGCGGACGGCCATGTCGTCGAGAACATTGATCCCGCGGAACGGCACGCCGAGATGCGTCAGCACGCCGACGACGGCAGCGGAAAAGCCGCATTGCGGGAACACCGGTGTCCCCTTCATGTAGAGAACGACGTCCTCGCTGGCGATGTCCTGTTCGATGCGTTCCTTGGTCGCGTCGTCAAGCATGATCCTGTCTCCTTAACGGTGCCGCGGGCCGGTGCCCGGGCGGGTCGGGTTCAATAAAGAATTCAGTTCGATGTGGGCGCCGATGTCTGCAGCGCCAGCGCGTGAAGCTCGCCGCCCATGCGGCCGCCGAGCGCCTTGTAGACCATCTGGTGCTGCTGCACGCGGCTCTTGCCGGCAAAGGCGGTGGAGACGACGCGGCAGGCATAGTGGTCGCCATCGCCGCGCAGGTCTTCGATCACCACGTCGGCGTCGGGAAAAGCCGCTTTGATCAGCGTTTCGATTTCGGATGCTGGCATCGGCATGAGACGTCCCCCCGGCTTGGTGCTGGCCTTGCCCTCAACCGCCCTGCATGAGGGTCGGGATGGTGGCTTCCGCCAGGCTGTGCAGTTCTTCTACAGATATGGCAGCCTCGTCACCGAATTGCAATTCACCGCCTGCACGGGTGCTGCCGATGGTCGCAGCCGGAACGCCCGCGGCCTGCGCCGCGGCCAGCAGGGCATCTGCGTCATCGGCGGCGACGACATAGCGCGCCTGATCCTCGCCGAAAGCCCAGCCATGGCGGTTGCCGCCAGCCGGCATTTCTATCGCGGCGCCGATGCGGCCGGCCACGCACATTTCGGCGATGGCAACGGCAAGGCCGCCGTCGGAAACATCGTGGGCGGCGCGGATGCCGCCGGCAGCAATCTGCTGCTGCACAAAAAGCCCGTTGCGATGTTCGGCCGCCAGATCGACCGGCGGCGGCGCGGCCTTCGGGTCACCGGCAAGATTGCGCGCATAGAGCGAAACGCCGAGCCAGCCATCATCTTGCGCGGCATCCTGCCCGATCACGACAAGCGCCTGCCCGTCAGCCGTCGGCGCCATGCCGACCGCGCTGGCGATATCGTCGATGGTGCCGACCATGCCGACGACCGGGCAGGGCAGGATCGCGCGGCCGTCGGTCTCGTTGTAAAGCGAGACATTGCCGGATACGACAGGTGTGTCGAGGGCGCGCGCGGCATCGCCCATGCCAAGCACCGACTGCGCCATCTGCGCCATGATGTCGGGCTTTTCCGGATTGCCGAAATTCAGGTTGTTGGTGATGGCAAGGCCCCGGGCGCCGACGGCCGACAGGTTGCGCCAGCCCTCCGCCACAGCCTGCGCCCCGCCGGTGCGCGGATCAGCCTCGACATAGCGCGGCGTGCAGTCGGTGCTGACGGCAAGGCCGCGGCGCGAGCCATGCACCCTGATCAGCCCGGCATCGCCGCCGGGGCCGGCGATGGTGTCTGCCATCACCTGGCTGTCATACTGCTCGTAGATCCAGCGGCGGCTGGCAAGATCAATGCTGCCGACAAGGGATTTCAGCACCTCTGCCACTGGCGCGTCGCTGGTGATGTCGGCGCTGGCGAGAGCCGGGCGCGGGGTGACATCGGCCTGCGGACGGTCATATTCCGGCGCGTCATCGACAAGCGGGGCCAGCGGGATGTCGCAGGCGACCCCGCCATCCTTCAGCAGCACAAGCCTGCCGGTCTCGGTGACCTTGCCGATAGGCATGAAATCGAGATCCCACTTGTCGAAGATCTGCCGCGCCGTGTCCGTCGCCTCGGGCTTCAGCACCATCAGCATGCGCTCCTGGCTTTCCGAGAGCATGAGCTCATATGCACTCATGCCTTCCTCGCGCGCCGGCACCAGATCAAGGTCCATCTCCATGCCGAGGCCGCCCTTCGACGCCATCTCCACCGAGGAGGAGGTCAGGCCCGCCGCCCCCATATCCTGAATGGACAGGACCGCGTCGGAGGCCATCAGTTCAAGGCAGGCTTCCATCAGCAGCTTGCCGGTGAACGGGTCGCCGACCTGGACCGTCGGCCGCTTGGATTCGGTTTCGTCGGAAAATTCGGCCGAGGCCATGGTCGCGCCATGAATGCCGTCGCGCCCCGTCTTTGCCCCGACATAGATCACCGGGTTGCCCGGGCCGGTTGCGGCCGAGCGGAAGATGCGGTCGCTGTTCGCCAGCCCGACAGCCATGGCATTCACCAGAATGTTGCCGTTGTAGGACGGGTCGAAATTCACCTCGCCGCCAACGGTCGGGATGCCGATGCAGTTGCCATAGCCGCCGATGCCGGAGACGACGCCGGCCAGAAGGTGGCGTGTCTTTTCATGGTCCGGCGCGCCGAAACGAAGCGCGTTCAGCAGCGCAACCGGCCGTGCGCCCATGGTGAAGACATCGCGAAGAATGCCGCCGACGCCTGTCGCTGCGCCCTGATAGGGCTCGATGAAGGAGGGGTGGTTATGGCTCTCGATCTTGAAGATGGCGGCAAGCCCGTCACCGATATCGATGGCGCCAGCGTTCTCGCCGGGGCCCTCGATCACCTGCGGGCCGTCGATTGGCAGGGTCTTCAGCCATTTCTTCGAGGATTTGTACGAACAGTGTTCCGACCACATGGCCGAGAAGATGCCGAGCTCGCACATATTCGGTGTGCGGCCGAGGCGGGTCAGGATGAGGTCCCACTCCTCCTTCGACAGGCCCATGGCGGCGGCGTTCTCGAAGGTCATTTCCGGTTCCTGTTTGGTCGCGCTCATGCGGAAAGGGCCTCCAGGCAGGCGGTCAGAAGTGTGGCGCCGTCGGCGCTGCCAAGCTCGGGCGAGATGGCGCGCTCTGGGTGGGGCATCATGCCCATGACGCGTCCGTTCGGCGAGACGATGCCGGCAATGTCGCGGGCCGCGCCGTTCGGGTTCGACGGGCCGACAATATCGCTGTCGGCATAGCGGAAGGCGATCTGGCCGTTATCTTCCAGCCGCTGAAGGTCTTCGTCGCTGGCGAAATAATTGCCCTCGTTATGGGCCACCGGAATGATCATGCGCTGCCCGGTCTCGAGCCCGTCGGTAAAGGGCGAGGCGGTGCCGCCGACAACCTCGACACAGGTGTTGCGGCAAACATATTTGAGGCCTGCATTCTCGACCAGGACGCCCGGAAGAAGGCCGGTTTCCAGCAGGATCTGGAACCCGTTGCAAACACCCATCACCGCGCCGCCGCGTGCGGCGTGGTCCAGAACGGCCTCCATGATCGGCGAGCGCGCGGCAAGGGCGCCGCAGCGAAGATAGTCGCCATAGGAGAAACCGCCGGGGATGATCACCAGATCGGTGGCATCAAGGCTGCTTTCCTTGTGCCAGACCAGTGCCGGCCGCCGTCCTGCCAGCTTCTCGATGGCGACCATCATGTCGCGGTCGCAGTTCGACCCCGGGAAAACGGCGACCGTGACGCGAAGGGCGCTCAGGCTCATGCGTCCTCTCCCTCGTCGATCTCGATCTCGTAATCCTCGATCACCGTGTTGGCGAGCAACGTCTCGCACATGCGGGCGACCCGCTGGCGTGCGCGGCTTGCGTCCGTCTCGTCGATCTCCAGCGTGATCCGCTTGCCGACCCGGACATCGCCGACTTCCTGAAAGCCGAGATCGGTAAGCGACCTGCCGATGGCGCGGCCCTGCGGGTCGAGCACCCCGTATTTCAGCGAGATATTGACGATAACCTGCATGGTTCTGTCCTTTGGTTCCTGTCTAGCCCTGCTGCGGCACGTCAAGGCCGAGCCGGCGGGCAATTTCCTGATAGGCTTCCGTCAGGCCGCCCAGATCGCGGCGAAACCTGTCCTTGTCCATCTTCTCGTCGGTGCCGACCTGCCAGAGACGGCAATTGTCGGGGCTGATCTCGTCGGCGAGGATCACCGTGCCGTCGGGGAGACGGCCGAACTCGAGCTTGAAATCGATCAGCCGCAAATCGATGGCGGCGAAGATATCCGCCAGAAGCGCGTTGATCCGGTTTGTCTGTTCGACGATGACATCGAATTCGGCGGCGTTCGCCCAGCCGAAGGTCAGGATATGTTCGCGCGCGATGATCGGGTCGCCGAGGGCGTCATCCTTCAGGCAGAATTCGATCAGGGTGGAAGGCAGCGGCTCGCCTTCTGTCAGGCCGAGGCGCGGGCAGACCGATCCGGCGGCGACATTGCGCACCACCACCTCGACCGGAATGATCTCCAGCGCGCGGATCAGCTGTTCGCGGTCGTTCATCCGTTCGATGAAATGCGTGGTGATGCCGGCATCCGCCAGGCGCAGCATGATGTGCTCGCTGATATGGTTGTTCAGCACACCCTTGCCGGTGATGACATCTTTCTTCTGGGCGTTGAAGGCGGTGGCGTCGTCCTTGAAATACTGGATCAGGGTGCCGTCCTCCGGCCCCTTGAAGATGATCTTGGCCTTGCCTTCGTAGAGTGGCTCGCGCGCGCTCATCAGCCGGCACCTCCATTGGCAGGGGCGGCGAACACGCGGGCGAAGATCGTATCGACATGGCGGAAATGCTGGTCGAGGTCGAACAGCGCGTCGATCTCGGCCTCGGTCAGGCTTGCCGAGACATCCGCGTCGGCCTTCAGCCTGTCGCGGTAGCTGCCGCCTTCCTTCCAGGTCGCCATCGCGTTGCGCTGGACATAGACATAGGCGTCCTCGCGGCTGACGCCCTTCTGGGTGAGGGCGAGGAGGAGCTGCTGCGAATGCACCAGCCCGCCGAGCTGGTCGAGATTTTCCTGCATGGCATCGCTGTAGACGACCAGTTTCTCGACAACCCCGGCCATGCGCTGCAGCGCGAAATCGAGGGCGATGGTGGCGTCCGGTCCGAACACGCGCTCGACCGACGAATGCGAGATGTCACGCTCGTGCCACAGGGCGACATTCTCCAGCGCCGGGGTCACCGACGCGCGCACGATCCGGGCGAGGCCGGTCAGGTTTTCGGTCAGCACCGGGTTGCGCTTGTGCGGCATCGCCGACGAGCCCTTCTGCCCGGCGGAGAAGAATTCCTCGGCCTCGCGAAGCTCGGTCCGCTGCAGGTGGCGGATTTCGGTGGCAAGACGTTCGACCGAACTGGCGATCACGCCGAGCGTGGCGAAAAACATGGCGTGGCGGTCGCGCGGGATTACCTGCGTCGACACCGGTTCGGGAACAAGTCCCATCTTCTCCGCGACATGCGTCTCCACGGCCGGGTCGAGATGGGCAAAGGTGCCGACGGCACCTGAAATGGCGCAGGTGGCAATCTCTTCGCGCGCCGCGACAAGCCGCGCGCGGCAGCGGGTGAACTCGGCAAAGAAGGTGGCGAGCTTCAGGCCGAAGGTGGTCGGCTCGGCATGGATGCCGTGGCTGCGGCCGATGGTGGGAGTGTAGCGGTGCTCTTCGGCGCGAGTGCGAAGCGCGGCAAGCAGCCTGTCGATCCCGTCGAGGAGCAGGTCGCTTGCCCGTGCCATCTGGACGGCGAGCGTGGTGTCCAGAACATCGGAAGACGTCATGCCCTGATGGACGAAACGCGCCTCCTCGCCGACATGCTCCGCAAGGCTGGTCAGAAAGGCGATGACGTCATGCTTTGTTTCGCGTTCGATCTCGTTGATGCGGTCGATGTCGAAACCGCCCCGTTCCCAGACTGCCCTGGCAGCGTCCTTCGGGATCATCCCCAGTTCGGCCATCGCGTCGCAGGCATGCGCCTCGATTTCGAACCAGATCTGGAACTTGGACTGTTCGGACCAGATCGAGGTCATCTCGGGACGCGAATATCGGGGAATCATTTGGGTGTTTTCCTTTGCCACTGGCGAGGGTGCGGTTGTAGCATCGGCGGGTGCAAAAAACCAGTGTGTGAAGTGCCGCGAAACGAATCTGTCGCCGCGGCAAAATGATCGTTCCGGAGGGTCGGTTACATGTTCATCAGAAGGCTTGTCATCGGCGCGCTTATGGCAGCGGCGCGCAACCCGGCGGTGCAGAAAAAGGCGGGCGAGGCGGCCAGCCGTGCGGTGGACCAGGCGCGCCCGAATCTGATGAAGGCAAGCCGCCGCGCCGGTGAGCTGACACGCAAGGCGCACGACAAGCTGCGCGATATGACGGATCCCAAATAACCAGTGCGGGCAAGCTACAGCAGGCCGAGGCTCTTGAAGCTCACCACGGTCTTGCCGGCGACGATCAGATGATCGTGGAGCGTTATCGTCACCAGAGACAGCGCTGTCTTCAGTTCGGCCGTCATGTCGATGTCGGCCCGCGACGGCTCGGTCTCGCCGCTTGGATGGTTGTGGACGAGGATCACTGCCTTGGCGTGATGCCGCAGGGCTGCATTGATCACCTCGCGCACATAGACGGGCGTCTGGTCGACCGTGCCGCGTGACAATACTTCCTCGGCGATCAGCCTGTTCCGGTTGTCGAGGCACAGGATCATGAAATGCTCAACCGGTTCATGTGCCAGCCGGGTCACGCAGAAATGCTGAACCTCGCTCCAGCTCGTCAGGACATGGCGGTTCTCGATATCGGAATGGCTCAGGTAAAGCCCCGCCGCCTCGACGATCTTCAGGGCCGCGACCGAGGCATCGCCCATGCCGCTTTGCTGGGCAAGAAGCGCGGCCGGTGCCCGGAGCACTGCCGAAAGCGAGCCGAAGCGCCGCATCAACGCCTTGGCAAGCGGCTTGGTGTCGCCGCGCCTGTTGCCCGCATAGAGAAGCATTTCCAGCAATTCAAGCTCGCTGAGAGCCTCGCTTCCCTTGTCCAGCAGCTTGGCACGCATGCGGCCCCGATGCCCGGACATGTGGTCGGCCGGGCTGTCGGCGTGCGCGGAATTGGAAGCGGCGGGCACCATGCCCAATGGGATAGCCCAAAAGGTCTAAAAAAACCGTTAATAAAAAGGCTGGGCAATCAGGCGTAAGGCGGTGCGGTGTGACCCTTCGGCGACAGGGTGAAGATTTCAGGTTCGCCCTCGGTAATGCCGATCGAATGCTCGAACTGCGCCGAAAGCGACCGGTCGCGTGTCACGGCGGTCCAGCCGTCTCCAAGAATCTTGGTCTCGGCGCGTCCGGCATTGATCATCGGTTCGATGGTGAAGATCATGCCGGGCTCCAGCTTTAACCCGCTCCCCGGAGTGCCGAAATGCAGCACCGTCGGCGCGCAGTGAAATGTCTGGCCGAGCCCGTGGCCGGTGAAGTCACGCACGACGGAGAACCGGTTTGATTCGGCATGCCGCTGGATGGCGTGGCCGATATCGCCGAGCGTGTTGCCGGGGCGCGCCGCCTCGATGCCCCGCATCAGGCAGTCATAGGTCACCTTGGTCAGAAGGTGCGCCTTCACAGACGGCTCGCCGACGAAATACATGCGCGAGGTGTCGCCGTACCAGCCGTCCAGAATCACCGTGACGTCGATATTCAGGATATCTCCGTCGCGGATGGTCTTTTCCCCCGGAATGCCATGGCAGACAACATGGTTCAGCGAGATACAGGTCGCCTTGGGAAATCCCTTGTAGTTCAGCGGCGCCGGGACGGCGCCATGCGCCTCGATGAATTCATGGCAGATGCGGTCAAGCTCGCCTGTGGTCACGCCGGCAACCACATGCGGTGCGATCATGTCGAGGACGGTCGCCGCCAGCCTGCCTGCTGCGCGCATCGCGGCAAAGCCGCTCTCGTCATGAAGAATTACCGGTTCTGTTCGCATGGTCTCTGGAAATGCCTCTCTGGTCCCGACGCGGTTACCACTATCGGCAAACGGCACGAATGCCAAGCCATTTAGCCACGTCACATGTTTTCACATCGCTTCAGCCTTGACCATCTCCATATAGAGGTTATCTCGGATGGCACGCGTACCGTTATCTGACAGCAAAGTGAATTGCCATGACCAATCCCACAGCCGCGATCATTGTGATCGGAGACGAGATTCTGAGCGGTCGCACCAAGGACAAGAATATCGGCTGGCTTGCCGAGCAGTTGAACAGCCAGGGTATCCAGCTTCGCGAGGCGCGGGTTATCCCCGACATCCGCGAGACCATTATCGAGACGGTGAAGACCATGTCTGCCGCGCACGATCTGGTGTTCACCAGTGGCGGTATCGGGCCGACACATGACGACATCACCACAGAATGTATCGCCGCCGCCTTTGGCAAGAAGGTGATCCGCCATCCGGAAGCGGAGGCCCGGCTGCTGGCGCATTACGAGAACACTGGTCTGGAATTCAATGCCGCGCGACAGAAAATGGCGGATATTCCCGAGGATGCCGCGCTGATCGACAACCCGCTGAGCGCAGCGCCCGGCTTTATCCTGGAAAATGTTCATGTATTCGCCGGCGTGCCCTCGATCATGCAGGCGATGTTCGAGGGGCTTCGCGACAGCCTTCCGGGCGGCGTGGCGATGACGCGGCTGACAGTCCAGTGCGCGATCGGCGAGGGTACCATTGCCAGCATCATGGAATCGGTGCAGGCCGCGCATGAGGGTGTCAGCATCGGCAGCTATCCCTGGTTCAAGCCGGGGCAGTTCGGCACTGCTGCGGTGGTCAGCGGGCTGGACCAGCAGGTCACGCATGCCGCCGCCGAGGCGCTGGCAGCCGGCGTTCGCGAGATGGGCGCCGATGCTGAAATCATGCCGCTTGGCGAGGGCGGCTAGCCGTCACCTTCCGGTGGCTTGCGAAATCTCGGAACAGAGCCTGATTTTCGTCGTCCGTTCTTGCGTGCCGGAGGTTTGGCCCAAGGCGATGCATCCTCGTCTTTCACCACGACACGCGATCCGAGCGGGTCATTGCCCCTGCGGCTGTAGCGATAGCGCGCCTGCTGCCTGATTTCGGAAAAGGGAATGGGCTCGGCGTCCCAGCGTTTTGGCGGTGTGTCGTTCGCGCCGAACAGGGGAACATCGCTGCGCTTGAAGAACGGCACAAGGCACATGCCGGCAATGAAGCCGCCGATATGCGCGAAATAGGCGACACCGCCATCGGCGCCGGCCAGCGCGCTGGGAACGGCCACGAACTGACCGGCGATCCAGACGCCGAGAACAAGCCAGGCCGGCAGGTTGATAAACCGCACGAAAATGATGATCAGCATGAAGGTTCGCACAGCGGCCCGAGGGTGCAATATCAGATAGGCGCCAAGGATGCCTGCAATGCCTCCCGACGCCCCGACCATCGGCGTCGTCGAGGCGGGGTCGATCATATATTGGGCCAGCGCCGCCGCGATGCCGCACAGAACATAGAAGATCACGAAGCGCACAGGCCCCATCGAATCTTCGACATTGTCGCCAAAAATCCACAAATACAGCATGTTGCCACCGATATGCATCCAGCCGCCATGAAGAAACATGGCCGTGACCATGGTTGCCCAGGCCGGAATGACGGCAAGGCCTGGCGGCAGCGGTGCAACACCGCTGGCGTTCGCCGGCACGAACCCGTATTGGTAGAAGGCGATGCGTTCGCCCTGATGACCAAGCGATTGCTGCCAGAAAAAGACGATCACGCACAATGCGATGATCGACCAGGCAACCCATGGTGTTCGTCGTGACGGATTGTCGTCAAACAGCGGAAGAAAAAACATCTGGGTCTTTCCGTTGAAGATTGCCCGCAGGCTCCCAACTAAAGACATAGGCTCATCGTCTTGAAACCGCCATCTTTCCATGGAGATTTGTCATGATGATACCGACGATCAAGACTGCCCCGACCCTTTTTGCCGCGCTCACAGCCACTGCGTTGCTGGTTTTCCAGCCATCGCCGGCATCTGCGCGCACGACCCTGCAACTCGACAATGGCAATGTTCTGTCTTTCTCGGACGGCTCGATCGACATGGTCACCGGGTCCGGCGAACTGTTTGATGTCTCTGTCGTGGAGTATGGCGAAGAGGTCGCGCGTGCCGAATATGTGCGGATCGACGCCACCGGAAATTTGGGCCAGGCCGACTGGTTTGTGAATGAACTGGTCGCCGACAATCTCGAGGCGGTAGAGGAAGGGATTTTCATCGGCAGGGCCGAGCTTCGCGATATCGCGATGGGCATGCTGGCCATGGACGACGAGATGGTGGATTACGAGCAGTATCTCACCCCGGGAACCAGCGTGTTGCTTGAAAACATAGGCATGGCGGATGAAGAGGCGCTGTTCTCGGTCGATCGTGTCGCCTCGCTCCCCTTTGGTTTTGATCTGCTGAATGACGGCCAGCAGATTGTCACAAACGCCGGTATCGAGGTGGACGGTTTCACGATGATGCCGCTTGACGGCTCGGCGGCCGGGTCAGACCCCATGTTCCAGAAACTGGCTGAACGGGGAATCACCGACGTCGGGATGGATCTGAAGATTGCCTCCGGCGTCCGTCTTGCAGGCGACAGCATGACCATGTTCTATGGCATCGAGGCGGCGATGCGCGATTTGACGGAGATTCGTTTCAACGTCGCGCTGTCGATGGCTCAAGTCTCCTATTCGCAGCTTGTGCCGATGCTGTCCTCGCCAGAGGACAATGGCGCGGCTCTTCTCGGCCTGTCCGGCGCAGTCTCTCTCGACGCTGCCGAGATCGTCATTGATGATCGCGGCTTGCTGGATATTCTTTTTGAAATCGCCGCCGAGGAGGAAGGTGTCAGTGATGGTGATATGCGGACAATGGCACGCATGGTCCTCGCTTCCGCGCTGCAGGGCACGTTCCCGGAGAATGCAGCGAACCTGCTGCCGCCAATCGAGGCATTGATCAGCCAGGGCGGCGAGCTTCAGGTTCTGGCCCAGCCCGGCATGCCTGTGCCGCTGTCGAGTTCGCTCGGGTTCATGATGCTTCCCGACATGGCGATCCAGCAACTCGGGATCACCGTCACTCACATGCCATAAGGCGGGGCGCCGCATGAGCACGGATCACTATCTGCTTCTCTTCGATCTGGCCCTGTTCGCCCTTGCCGTCGTGTTTCTCGGCAAGCTGATGACCCAGTGGATTGCCCAGGGGCGGACGAGCAAGCGGATGCGGGCCTTTGCGCTGGGTGCGATGGTGGCTGCAGGGTGGCTGTATATCATATATCGCTACGGCGCCGTCCTGTGATTGCTCTTGCTGGTCTTCGGGGCTGGCGCGCGATACCCTGATGTCTGCTGACCGCTATTTGTTGAAACAGGTCAAGATCGGTTCCGAGGCAGGCAAGGGCAGATGAAGAACACGGTCATTGTCATCATGGTCGTAGTCGCTGCGATTGCCGGCGCTGTGTTTGTCGCGCCCATGCTGAAACCGAACAACACCGCATTTGCCCCGGACAGCCCGTCGCCTCAGGTCTCGAAGCGCCTCAAAGGCATTTTCAAGGGCATGGGCGAGGGATTTTCACAATGACCCATCGCACCCTTTGGAACCACAGCGCACGTTGAAGACATCGGTCTTGCTGATTTAGAATATACTCAATGTACACTGGGACCCTTGCCATGAAGAGTGATGCCACAATCGTCGCGGTTGTTCGGACATGGTTGTTCGCCGTAACGGCCGTTTCGGGGCTCATCGTCGGCAGCGCCGCGTTCGCCCATGACGGGAAGAAGCATACCGACGAGAATCCGCACGTCCTGTATGGAACCGAAGCGCTTCTGATGTTGGAGCGTGGCGAGGTGATCGCCACAGATACCCACCTGAATGAAGAAGGCCCCGTCTGGTACCTGCTGGTCAGAAACCCCCTGACGACGAATTTGTGGGAATGTACCGGCACCTTTCCCCTGTCATCGCGCGAGGAAGCCGCGGCCTGGCGCTGCATTGGCGGATTCTACCGGGAACACCGTGCCCTGACCGAGCCTGAATATCCGGAATACTGAACCGGCCCTCGGCAACGCGTTGAAATACACCGGATGAAGGGCTGGAGATTGAATGCTGGTACGAGCGAGGGGACTCGAACCCCTATGATCGTTTCGATCTGCGGATTTTAAGTCCGCTGCGTCTACCAATTCCGCCACGCTCGCGCCGA
>WTIL01000116.1:1436-12223 GCA_011522725.1 Rhodospirillaceae bacterium | reverse complement strand
ATCTTGAAATCGCTGTAGGGGCCGGAAGACTGGCCGAAGGCCACCGCCGTGCCATGCCGCCTGAGGCTGGCGAGCGTGCCGGCGAAGGTGTCCTTGCCGACCGAATCATAGGCCACATCGGCCCCCGCCCCGCCGGTGATCTCCATCACCCGCGCGGGCACGTCTTCCGACCTGTAGTCGATGACATGATCAAAGCCATGCGCGGCGGCAAGCGCGCATTTCTCGGCCCCGCCCGCCGTGCCGATGGCGGTGGCGCCGATCGATTTCAGCCATTGCCCGGCCAGCAGGCCGACCCCGCCGGCGGCGGCGTGGAACAGGACGGTATCGCCCGGCTTCACCGCATAGCTGTCATTCAGCAGATAGGCGACGGTCAGCCCCTTCAGCATGATCGCCGCCGCGACCTCGGACGAAATGCCGTCGGGAAGTTTCACCACCAGATCGGCGTTGATGGCGCGGTGCGTGGCATAGGCCCCGTTCGGCAGGGTATAGCCGACCCGGTCGCCGACCGCGACATGGCTCACGCCCTCGCCGACGGCGGTGACGATGCCGGCCCCTTCGCTGCCGAGGATCAGGTTCTCGTCGACGGGCCAGGGATAGGCGCCGGTGCGGATATAGATATCGATGAAATTGATGCCGATGGCCTGATGCTCGATGACCACCTCGCCCGCGGCCGGCGTGATCTCGCCGATCTCGATCCGGTGGATGACCTCGGGACCGCCTTGCGTCCGTGCTGCCATTGCATAACCCATGATAGTCTCCTTCGATTCCGCATGCCGCGATATTCCGCCGGGCCGGACGAGGTCCGTCAGGTACCGGGCGCATTTGATGATGCACAGCATATGGGGGACATGCTAAGGCTTGTCCAGCGATTCACTTCGCCCCCTATCAGCAAGTTTGGCGCTTTCCCATGACCAGCCGGATACAAGACAACGCCGCCCCCGGCCTCGATCTCGCCGCCGCCGTCGCGCGCGACGCGGCCGACCCGCTGGCCCCGTTTCGCGACCGGTTCGACATTCCGGCCGAAGTGATCTATCTCGACGGCAATTCGCTTGGTGTGCTGCCGAAAGGTGTGGCCGAACGCGTGGCCGAATCGGTCGCCTCGGAATGGGGCACGGGACTGATCCGCAGCTGGAATGCGGCCGGATGGATCGACCTGCCGCGCCATGTGGGCGCCCGGATCGCACCGCTTGTCGGTGCCGAACCCGACTGCGTCGTCGCCGCCGACAGCACCACTGTGAACCTGTTCAAGGTTGTATCCGCGGCAGTGTCACTGCGCCCCGAGCGGACGAAGATCGTCACCGAGACACGCAATTTTCCGACCGACAACTACATCGCCGAAGGGGTGATCCGGCAATGCGGCGACCGGCACCGGCTTGTCCATGTCGACCGGCCGCAGGAGATCGCTGCGGCCCTTGATGACGACACCGCGGTGCTGATGCTGACACACGTCAATTACCGTGACGGCAGCCTGCATGACATGGCGGCCCTGACCCGTGCCGCGCATGATGCCGGGGCGCTGGTGGTCTGGGACCTTGCGCATTCCGCCGGGGCGCTGGCCGTCGACCTTGCAGGTTGCAACGCGGATTTCGCCGTCGGCTGCGGCTACAAATATCTGAATGGCGGTCCGGGCGCGCCGGCCTTTCTCTATGTCGCGCCACGCCATCATGGCGGGTTCCGGCAGCCGCTGAGCGGCTGGTTCGGCCATCGCGACCCGTTCGAGTTCACCCCGCAATACGACGCCGCCGGCGATATCGGGCAATATCTGTGCGGCACCCCGCCGGTTCTCAGCATGGTGGCGCTCGACGCCGCGCTCGATGTCTGGGAGGGAGTGAACATGACGGCCCTTCGCGCCAAGTCGCAGGCGCTGACCGGCTATTTCATCGAGCTTGTCGAGACACGCTGCGCCGGGCACGGGCTGACCCTGATCAGCCCGCGCGATCCGGACTCGCGCGGATCGCAGATCTCCTTCACCCATGCCGAGGGCGGATACGCCATCATCAGCGCGCTGATCGCCGAAGGGGTGATCGGCGACTTCCGCGCTCCTGATGTCCTGCGTTTCGGCTTCACCCCGCTTTACACCAGCTTTGCGGATGTATGGCATGCCGTCGACAGGATGGCCGCCATCATGAATGAACGCCGCTGGGACAAGCCCGAATTCCACGCCCGCAAGGCCGTCACCTGATGCACCCGCAAAAACAGCCGCCCGCCCCGCTGGACTGGGGGCTTCTCGCCTTTCTGGGCGTGATCTGGGGCGGCGCCTTCCTCGGTGTCGAACTGGCGCTCGACAGCCTCGACCCGATCTGGGTGTCGACAGGCCGCATTTCGCTTGCCGCCATGCTGCTTGTCCTGGTGACGATGCTGACCGGCGCAGGCCTGCCGACGATCCGGTCGGCCACCGGACGCCGGGTCTGGATACATTGCATCGGCATGGGCATGTTCACCAATGCCATCCCGTTCAGCTTGCTGGCCTGGGGCCAGCAGCATGTGACCACGAGCTTCGCCGGCATCACCATGGCGGTGGTGCCGCTTCTGGTCCTGCCGCTGAGCCATTTTCTGGTGCCGGGAGAACGGCTGACACTCAAGCGCACCATAGGCTTCACCATCGGATTTGCCGGAGTTGTGCTTCTTGTCGGCGGCGAGCAGCTGTTCTCGGGAAGCGCGGCAGGCGACGGCGCGCCCATGCTGACGGCGCAATTGGCCTGTGTCATGGCGAGCTGCTGCTATGCCATCGGATCAATCATCACGAGGCTCTGCCCGCCGGTGAACACCACCTCATTCGCGGCGGCGGGATTGCTGTCGGCCACGCTCATCATCCTGCCGGTGGCGCTGCTGACATCCGGCGTTCCGGAACGGATCAGCAGCACCAGCCTGTCGGGCGTGATCTTCCTTGCGCTGTTTCCGACCGGGCTGGCCACAATCCTGCTGACCATCCTGATCAGGCGCGCCGGACCACCCTTCCTGTCGCTGGTCAATTATCAGGTGCCGGTCTGGGCGGTGCTGATCGGCGCGGTGATTCTGTCCGAAACCATTCCCGGCCATTTCATCACCTCGCTTCTGGTCATCCTCGGCGGGCTTGCCGTGGCGCAGCATCGGCGAAAACAGGCCGCCTGACACCCGGCCGGTGCGCTGGACGCTGGACATTCGCCGGCGAAGCAGGGAAAGTTTGACCACAGGGGCTGCCGGCGCAGGTGCCCCGATCGGAAGGAGAGCATCCCATGGACAAGCGCAATCTCATCGTCATGGTGAAATGCGAAATCGGCCGCACCTATGATGTGGCGGCGGAGATCGCCGACCTGCCGGAAGGGCCTATCGTCTATTCCACCTCTGGCGACTACGACCTGTTCACCATGTTCCGCCTCGAGAACAATGACGATATCGGTCACTATGTCTGCGAGATCATCCAGAAGATCGACGGCGTCCGCGACACCAACACCATCGTCTGCTTCAACCCGTTCACCAAGGACCGGGGCATCTGAGGCGATGACGCCGTCTGCAACGACCCCGCCCCCTTCATTCGAGCCTCACATGTCATTCGAGCCTCACTGGAAGGACGCCTTCATCCGGCTGTTCGAGATGTGCAAGGCACATGACGGCGAGACAGTCACGATCCTGACAGAAAGTCTGTCGCGGCAGGTGAATGTGATGCTTGCCGCCGCCGCGCTGGCCGAGATGAATGTTCCGGCGGCGATCCTGAATGTGCAAAGCAAGCCGCCCGCTCCGGGCATGCCGGTGATCCGGTCGACCGGCGCGTCGAACGCGCTGTCCGGCGAGAACGAGGCACTGGCGCAGCTGCAAACAAGCGACCTCGTCATCGACCTGACGGTCGAGGGGCTGATGCATGCGCCCGAAACACCGGCCATCCTGAAGGCCGGGGCCCGTATCATGACGATTTCCAACGAGCATCCCGAGATTCTTGCGCGCCTGCGGCCAGACCCGGCGATGAAGGATGTGGTTCGCGCCGCTGTTGCCGCCTGCCGCGAGGCCACAACAATGCAGGTGACCTCGCCGTCCGGCACCGACCTGACCGTGGCGATGGGCGGCACGGTGACCGTCGGCGTCTGGGGCTGGACCGACCGGCCCGGCACCCTGGCGCACTGGCCCGGCGGGCTTGTCGTCAGCTTCCCGCGCGAGGCGAGCTGCAACGGCAGCCTCGTGTTCGCGCCGGGTGACATCAACCTGACCTTCAAACGCTATTTCGAGACCGAGGTGCGCTGCGTCGTCGAGGAGGATTTCATCACCCGCATCGACGGCGCCGGAACCGACGCGCAGCTGATGCGGCGCTATCTCGAAGGGTTCGGCGACCGGCTCGCCTATGCCACGAGCCATGTCGGCTGGGGCCTCAACCCGGCCGCCCGTTACGAGGCGCTGACCATGTATGACAAGGCCGATCTGAACGGCACCGAGCTTCGCGCGCTGGCCGGCAATTTCCTCTATTCCACCGGCGCCAACGAATTTGCCGGGCGCTTCACCGAGGGGCATTTCGACCTGCCGATGATGGGGTGTGACATCACGCTCGACGGGGCCGTGATGGTTCGCGACGGCATACCGGTGTAACCATGCCTGCCACGATCGACAAACTGACGGCTGCCGACACCGGCTTTCTGGTTGCCGGGTCGCCATCCGGCCCGGGCGTGCCGCCGCTTGTCTGCCTTCACGGCATCGGCGGCGACGCGACAAGCTTTATGCCACAGCTTCACGGCCTGCCCGGACGCCGGCGGACCCTGTCATGGAACATGCCGGGATATGGCCCCTCGGCGCCGATGGCCGAGATGAGTTTCGCCAGCCTGTGCGACCGGCTGTGCGCAGCGCTCGACGCGCTGGGAATCGACCGTGTCGTGATCGCCGGCCAGTCCATCGGTGGAATGATCGCCCAGGAGATGGCGATCCGCCACCCGCACCGGATCGCCGGGCTGGTTCTGATCGCCACTGTGCCGGCCTTCGGCGGGCGCGACGACAGTTTTCGCGATTCCTTCCTTGCCGCACGGCTCGCCCCGCTGGACAAGGGTGTGAGCATGGCCGATCTGGCGGCCGAGGCGATTCCGGCGGTCATGGGACCGGAGGCAGACGCCGAAACGGTCAGGGACGCGGTCGCCGCCATGGCGCGCATCCCGCAGGCGGCCTATCGCCAGGTTCTGCAGACGCTTGTCACCTTCAACCGGCGCGAGGACCAGCATCGCATCTCCTGCCCCTGCTGCCTGATCGCCGGCGCGCATGACGACAACAGCCCGGCACGCGTGATGGAGAAAATGGCGGAGCGTCTGGAGACTGCGACTTTCCATATCGTTGAATCCGCCGGACATCTGGTGAATAGTGAAGCCGGAGATGAATGCAACGCGATCATCGAGGGTTTTCTCGAGGATCTGCGAGCGGACACGGAGACGGTTTGACGATGGATGACGGTGCCAAGGTAACGCTCGACGGCAATCTGCCGGACCGGGCGATCTTCGATCCGCAGGACTGGCAGCTTACGGATTTCGAAGCCGATCTGTGCGCCGAGACGCGGCGGTTGGCGCAGTCGAAATTCGCGGCGCGCGCGTCGATCATCGACCGCGAGGCCCGCTTCCCGACGGAAAATTACGCCGATCTTCGCGAAGCCGGATTGCTGGGGATCTGTATTCCGGCCGAGCATGGCGGCCGCGGCGCCGACCTGCGCGCCTATATGCTGGCGGCTGCCGAGATCGGGCGCTATTGCGGGGCGACGGCGCTGACCTTCAACATGCATGTCAGCTCGTGCCTGTGGACCGGGTTCCTCGCGGACGGTGTCGATATGAGCGCCGCACAGCGCGCCGAACATGCCGAGATGCGGGCCCGCCATTATCGCCGGATTCTCGATGACGGTGCCGTCTACGCGCAGCCCTTCTCGGAAGGCGGCGACGCGGCCGCCGGCAAGACCGCCTTCGGCACCACCGCGCTTGTCACCGATGGCGGCTGGATTGTGAACGGCAAGAAGATCTTCGCCTCGCTGTCGGGCCATGCCGATTATTACGGCGCGCTGTGCACCGAGCTGGCGACACCGGACACGCGCCCGTCCCGCGCCAACACAATGTATCTTGCCATCCCGCGCGATGCCGAGGGCGTGTCGGTCGAGGGCGAGTGGGACCCGCTCGGCATGCGGGGCACGGTGTCGCGGACCCTGATCTTCAAGGACGTCTTCATCCCGCATGAGGACCAGCTGATGCCGCGCGGCGTCTATTTCAATGCGGCGAAGCAATGGCCGCACATGTTCATGACGCTGACGCCGAGCTATATGGGAATCGCCCAGGCGGCCTATGATTTCACCATCCGCTATCTTCGTGGCGAAATGCCGGGGACACCGCCGGTGAAGCGCCGCATGTATCCGACCAAGCAGCTTGCCGTCGCCCAGATGAAGATCATGCTGGAGCAGACAAAGTCGCTGTGGTTCCAGTCGATCAGCGAGGCACGCCCGAACCCGGGCAAGGAATCGCTGCTTCGCGCCTGGGCCGCGCAGCACAGCGTCATGGAAAATGCCAACGCCATCGCCCAGCTGGCGATCCGCACCTGCGGTGGCCAGGCGATGCTGCGCTCGCTGCCGCTGGAACGGCTTTACCGCGACAGCCGCTGCGGGGCGCTGATGCTGCCATGGACCGCCGAGCTGTGCCTCGACATGATCGGCAAGGGCGCGCTGTACGAGCCCGGCGAGAGCGACGAGGACTAGGCACGCCGTGCAGCAATTGCGGATCGACAGCATCCTTGCAGGCCATGCGGTTTCCGGGCACGGCCGACCGGCCATCACATTCAACGGCAAGGTGACGGATTTCGCCGGCCTCGAGGCGCAAGTCGCCAGCATGGCCGGCTGGCTGGCTGCCCGCGGCGTCGGCAGCGGCGACCGTGTCGCCATCTATGCCCGCAACCATCCGGAAAGTTTCATCCTGCTGTTCGCCGTCTCGCGAATCGGGGCGATGATGGTGCCGCTGAACTGGCGTCTTTCGGAGGAGGAGCTTGCCTGGCAAATGGCAGACGCCGCCCCGTCGATGCTGCTTTACGGCACCGACTTTGCCGCTGCCGCCGAACAGCTTGGCAGGTCGGCCGGATGCCCCGCTTTCGAGATCGGCGCCGGGCTGGAAAAGGCGCGCGCGGAACATGCGACGGGGGCCGATGCCGGAACCGGCAGTGCCGATGCCGAGCTTATGGTCGTCTATACATCGGGCACCACCGGCCGGCCGAAAGGCGCGGTGCTGGGGCAGGCGGCGATGCGCGCCAACGCCGAAATGAGCCACCATGCCTATGCGATGACGCCTGATGATCTGGTGCTGAACATCCTGCCGCTGTTCCATGTCGGCGGGCTGAATATCCAGCCGTTGCCGGCCTTGCTGGCGGGTGCCGGCGTGGTGATCCATGACGGCTTTGATCCGGCGGCCGTACTGGCCGCGATCGGCAGCGAGGGCGTCACCCAGATGACCGTGGTTCCGACCATTCTTGGCGCCCTGCTCGGCACACCGGAATGGCAGACGGCCGACCTGTCATCCCTGCGGATGATGGCCATCGGGTCGACTGATGTGCCGGTCGCGCTGATCGAGGCGGTGCATGCCCGCGGCATTCCGGTGGTGCAGGTCTACGGCGCCACCGAAACATCGCCGACGGCGATCTACCAGACTGCTGATATCGCCACCGCAACGGTTGGCTCGATCGGGCGCGCCGGCAGCCGCTGTGAAATCCGCATCACCGGCGATGACGGCACCGAGCTGCCGGTCGGCGAGGTGGGCGAGATCAGGGTGCGCGGCGACAACATCCTGACACGCTACTGGAATAACGAGGCCGCCAGCGCCGAGAGCATCGTCGATGGCTGGTTCCGCACCGGTGACATGGCGCGGCTCGACGCGGATGGTCTCTACTGGTTCGCCGACCGGCTGAAGCATGTGATCATATCCGGCGGCGAGAACATCTATCCGGCTGAGCTGGAACGGGTGCTGGCCGATTTTGACGGGCTGACGGAATTCGCCATTGTCGGACGTGACGATCCGCGCTGGGGACAGGTGCCGGTGGTCGTCGCCGCACGGTCCGGCCAGGCGGTGACGGGTGACGATGTGCTGGCGCATTTCGAGGGCCGCATCGCGCGCTTCAAGCGACCGAAGGATGTGGTATTCGTCGAGGCGCTGCCGCGCAACGCGCTTGGCAAGGTGGTCGCCGCCGAGGTGCGCGCGCTTCTCTGAGGGCGCGTCAGTTCGCCATCATGGATGGCAGGACCAGCGCGATCGACGGCACCATGACCAGCAGGATCAGACGCAGGATGTCGGCAATCCAGAACGGCGTCACGCCCTTGAAGATGGTCCCTACCGAGACATCCTTCAGCATTCCTTTCAACACGAAGACATTCAGTCCGATGGGCGGGGTGATGAGGCTGATCTCGGTCACCACGACGACGAGGATGCCGAACCAGACGAGATCGAAGCCGAGACTCGCCACCAGCGGTGCGAACACAGGTACCGTCAGCAGGATCATCGACAGCGATTCGAACACGCAGCCCAGCACCACATAGATCAGCAGGATGATGAGGATCACGCCGAGGGGTGACAGCTCGAAGGCGTTGACGATGCTGATCAGCCCGTCAGGCAGGCCTGCCTTGTTCACGAAATTCGAGAAGATCAGCGCGCCAAACAGGATGAAGAACAGCTTTGCTGTGGTGATCGCCGTCTCGCGAAGCACCTGGAACAGGGCACCGTCCTTCAGCGCGCCGCGATGCCAGGCAATCCCCAGCGCACCGGCCGCGCCCATCCCGGCCGCCTCGATCGATGTGAACCAGCCGAGATAGATGCCGCCAATGACGAAGATGAACAGCGCCAGCGTCGTCCAGACATAGCGGATCGCCAGCAGCCTGTCGCGCCAGCTTGTCCGCTCGCCGGCCGGACCAAGCGCCGGGTTGCGGGTCACGACGAAGACCACCGCCATGAGATAGAACAGGATACCCAGAATGCCCGGCAACACGCCGGCAATGAACAGCTGGCCGACCGATTCACGCGTCAGGAAGCCGTAGATGACCAGCATCACGCTGGGCGGGATCAGGATGCCAAGCGTGCCTCCCGCCGCGATCGACGCGGTGGCCAGCGAATCATCATATTTGTAGCGGCGCATTTCCGGCATCGAGACCTTCGACATCGTCGCCGCAGTTGCTAGCGAAGACCCGCAGATGGCCGAGAACATGCCGCAGGCGGCGATGGTCGACATCGCCAGCCCGCCGCGCCGATGGCCGAGGAAAGCATAGGCCGCGCGGTACAGCTCGCGCGCCATGCCACCGCGTTCCACCAGCAGTCCCATCAGGATGAACATCGGCAGGACCGACAGCGTGTAGAACTTGTCGTAATCGATCACCAGCCGCGCCGCACTGGCGATGGCGGCGCGCTCGGAGGTGACAAAGGCGAGGCCGACACCGCCGACAAGCCCGAGCGCAAGACCAAGCGGCATGCGAAGGAAGGCAAGAAACAGAAGTACGCCGAAGCCGATAAGGGATTCCGTCATGGCCTACTCCGTGAACTCGCGTGCGCCGGTTTCGTCCGGCAGCTGGCGACCGGGATTCAAAAGCACCCGGATGCCCCTGACGGCGGCGAATACACCCGACAGGTAGATGAGTATGGTGATGCCCCAGACAACGAGATAGAGCGGAATCTTCAGATAGATCGTCTCGTCCCCGTCCTCAAAGGCACGTATTGCATAGCCGGACACCCGGTCGGCGATAATCCAGACGGCAACCACCGTGGTCACGGAAAAGGCGAGGCTGATGGCCCAGCCGAACCATCCCTTGCGGACAAAGCTGAACAAATCGACGATCACCTGATCATCGCGAAGGAACATCGCCGGAAGCGAGAAGAAGATGATTCCCGCCATCGAGATTTGCACGAGCTCGGTGGCACCTGTCACCGGCGCGCGGAAGAAATAGCGGCCGACGACATCCACGCAGGTCAGCCCGACAAGCCAGAGAAGGATCAGGCAAGCGATCAGCATCGACGTGTCTGCAAGCTTGCCGGCAATGCGGTTCACCAGCACCGCCAGCGGATGTTCCTTGAAAGCCTGTTCTGACATCTGGCGGGCACCTTCCAGCTTCACAGGCGGCGGACAAGGCATGCCGCCGCCAAAATCAAACTCCTGCAAAGGCATAGTGCGCAATGGCCGGACGAATGCCAAGGCCGAATTACAGGTCCGGGGCGACTGGCCGACACGGGCGGCCGGGTCAACATTTCCCTTGACTGCCCCGGGCATCACCAACAGGCTGATGGGGAAATGTCGAACGGGCCGGATGAGCGACGTCACGCCGCGCAAGGCCTGATAACGAACTGTTTTGGAGGAAGTTCGATGAAAAAGACCCTGACCGCGCTGGCAGCGCTGATTCCCCTTGCCCTGGCAGGCAACGCCGTTGCCGCCGACAAGACCCTGACCATTTCGTCGTGGGCGGGCCCGGGCCACACCATGAACGCAAATGTGTTCCCGATGATGATTTCCGAGATGGAGAAATGTTCGGGTGGCAGCCTGTCCGGAAAGGTCGAGTTCGGCCTCGCCTCGCCGCCCGCGCAGTATGACACCATCCGCGACGGTGTCGCTGACATCGGCTGGATCGTTTACGGCTATACCCCCGGCAAGTTCGAGACCACCAAGCTCGCCGAACTTCCCGGCAACACCGGCAACGCCACTGAAATGTCCGTGGCCTTCCAGATGACCCACGAGAAGTATCTCGCTGCAGCCAAGGAGGCCAAGGGTGTCAACATCATGGCCAACTTCGTGCACGGCCCGGGCAATGTGAACACCACCAAGCCGATCAGCTCCTACAAGGATCTTGT
>WTIL01000116.1:0-1336 GCA_011522725.1 Rhodospirillaceae bacterium | reverse complement strand
CCCGGAGCCGCCATGACAGAGCACTCGCCACTCGCCGCATCGGACAAATTGCTGGCGTATGTTCCGCCGGCCGACCTCGACGACGCCTATGAGAACAGCGCCTACATCCCCGGCGCCGCGTCATGGCTTCAGGGCCTGCCGGACCGCGCAGCCTCCTTCCGCGCCGGACAGCCGGATGCGATACTGAACCAGCCCTATGGCAAGAGTGAACGCCAGCGATACGACCTGTTCACGCCGGAAGGCGGCCTTGATGCCGCAAAGGGCCTGCTGGCGATTGTGCATGGCGGCTACTGGATGGCGCTGTCAAAGGATGATTTCTCGCATCTCGCCACCGGACCGCTGGCCCGCGGCTGGGCGGTGGCGATGATCGGCTACACCCTGGCCCCGCAGGCGCGGATCGCAGACATCACAGCCGAAATCGCGGCTGCCACCAATGCCGTCGCAAAGCTGGGCAGCGGACCGCTCCGCCTTGCCGGGCATTCAGCCGGCGGACACCTTGTGGCCCGCATGATGTGCCGGGACGTGCCCCTGTCGGATCAGGCGGCACAGCGCCTCGACCGGGTGGTATCTGTCAGCGGGCTTCATGATTTACGGCCGCTTCGCCGCCTGGCAAAGAACCAGACATGGGGGCTGGATGATGCCGAGGCGGCAGCGGAAAGCCCGGTCATGCAGATGCCGCGCGAGGGCATCGAACTCGCCTGTATCGCCGGCGCCGGCGAACGGCCCGAATTCATCCGGCAGAATGCGCTCCTGCCGCTTGCCTGGCAGGGCCTCGGCACCCCCGCCTGCAGCCGGCTGCTTGCCGGGGATCATCATTTTTCGGTGATCGACCATCTTGCCGATAGGGACAGCGACTTGTGCAAAGCCATCGATTTGGCGTCACCATAAACACAATATATAGTTAATCAAAATTAACTTTATCAACATATTGTATATTTTTGTCAGATTTTGCTTTACTTGGCCTGTTGTCTGTCTCTAGCCTCACCCCGTCTCATGTTCAAAGGGGGGAGTCCAATGAACGAAACAACAGACCTTGATCCGTCGCGCCTGAGCGATCCGGATTATGAAATTCCGATGGCGCCGAGGGTAGCCCTTGGAATGCAGCATGTTCTGGCGATGTTTGCCAGCAACGTCACACCTTCCATTATTGTCGCCGGCGCGGCCGGGTTTGCCTTCGGCGGTGCCGACATGGTGTTCCTGATCCAGATGGCGATGCTGTTCGCCGGTGTCGCGACCCTGTTCCAGACCATCGGCTTCGGCCCGGTCGGCGCACGGTTGCCGGTAATGCAGGGCACCAGCTTTGCCTTCGTTCCGATCATGATCGGCATCGTCAAGT
>WTIL01000032.1 GCA_011522725.1 Rhodospirillaceae bacterium | reverse complement strand
TCGCCGCGATCACGTCAGGATGCTGGCCCATGCCGAGATAGTCGTTGGAACACCAGACGGTGACCTCCTGCGCCGCGCCATTGTGGTGGCGCAGGGCGACCGGGTGCCGGCCGACGATCCGCTCGAGCTCGACGAAATGCCGGTAGCGGTTCTCGGTTTTCAGGCGGTTCAGCTGCGCGCGAAAATGCGCGGTGTAGTCACCTTGAAACGTCATGTTCGTTGATTGGCACCTTGTTTTTTTTGAAAGCTAGACGATCACGCGGCGAAAGGGAACGCCCGGTCACCGACATGTGACATCGTGCAGCAATCCCTTTGCCGGCCCGGCCAGCACCGGCTCGGCGGTATCGGCTGGTTTCACTCGGCGGCGGTGGCAGGCACCTCGATCCGCGCGGCCGAGAATTTCAGCTCGGGGATCTTGCCATAGGGGTCGAGCGCCGGGTTGGTCAGATAGTTCGCCGGAGCTTCATAGAAGCAGAAGGGGACAAAGATCAGCCCGCTTGGCAGTTTCGGATCGATCCGCGCCGCCAGCTCGATCTCGCCGCGACGGGTGACGACCCGCACGAGCGTGCCGGGCTCGACCTGCAGGCCCTGCAGCGTCTCCGGCGCCATATGCACTTCCGGCTCCGGCTCGAGGGCGTCCAGAACCGAGCTGCGGCGGGTCATAGAGCCTGTGTGCCAGTGTTCCAGCAGGCGGCCGGTGGTCAGCACGATCGGATATTCGGCATCGGGCGTCTCGTCGGGCGGCAGGACCTCGGCCGGGGTCATGCGGCCGCGGCCGCTTTCCGTCGGGAAGCCGTCGCCGAAGATCACCTCGCGGCCGGCGCTGTTCTCGTCGGCGCAGGGATAGGTCACCGCGCCTTCATCATCCAGCCGCTGCCAGCTGATGCCGGTCAGCGAGGGCATCACCATCCGCATTTCGGCAAAGACGTCGCGCGGGTGGCTGTAGGTCCAGTTCAGGCCCATGCGGTTGGCAAGTTCCTGAATGATCCACCAGTCCTGCTGCGCCTGGCCGGGCATCGGCACGGCGGCGCGGCCCATTTGCACGCGGCGGTCGGTGTTGGTGACGGTGCCGTCCTTCTCGGGGAAGGCGGAGGCCGGAAGGATCACGTCGGCAAAGGCCGCCGTCTCGGTCATGAAGATGTCCTGCACTACCAGAATGTCGAGATTGGCCAGCGCCGTGCGCGCATGTTCCTGGTCCGGGTCCGACATCGCCGGGTTCTCGCCCATGATGTACATGGCCTTGATGTCGCCGTCATAGGCGGCATCGGTGATCTCGACGACCGTCAACCCGCGCTCCGGATCCAGGGTTGTGCCCCAGAAATCCTCGTATTTCGCGCGTGTCTCGGCATCGGTGACAGGCTTGTAGTCGGGGAAGAACATCGGGATCAGGCCGGCGTCGGACGCCCCCTGGACGTTGTTCTGCCCACGGAGCGGGTGCAGGCCGGTGCCGGCGCGGCCGACATTGCCGGTCAGCAGCGCCAGCGAGATCAGGCAGCGGGAATTGTCGGTGCCGTGCGTGTGCTGCGAGATGCCCATGCCCCAGAAGATCATCGCGCTGCCGGCGGTGGCGTAGCCGCGCGCGACCCGGCGCAGCGTATCCGCGTCGACGCCGCAGATCGGGGCCATGGCTTCCGGCGTGGTGTGGGCGGTGCGGGCCTTCAGGTCCTCGAACCCCTCGGTCTGCTTCGCCACATAGTCGGCGTCATACAGCTCTTCGGTGATGATCACATTGATCATCGCATTCAGCATCGCCACATCGCTTCCCGGAGAAAAACGAAGTGATTCAGTGGCATAGCGGTCCAGATGCTGGCCGCGCGGATCAAGAATATAGAGCCGTGCGCCGCGCTGTGCCGCGTTCTTGATAAAGGTCGCGGCAACCGGATGGTTCACTGTCGGGTTGGCGCCGATGACGATGATGGCCTCGGCGTTGCGGCATTCGGCGAAGGAGGCTGTGACCGCTCCCGACCCGATATTTTCCAGCAGCGCGGCGACGGAGGAGGCGTGGCACAGGCGTGTGCAATGGTCGACATTGTTGGTGCCGAACCCGGTGCGCACCAGCTTCTGCACCAGATAGGCTTCTTCATTCGTGCCCTTGGCCGAACCGAATCCGGCCATTGCCGACGGACCGTGCTCGTCACGGACCCTGGCAAGCCTGCCGGCGGCCATGTCCAGCGCCTCTTCCCAGCTTGCCTCGCGGAAATGGGTCAGCGGGTTGGCCGGATCGAACGGCATGGAGGCAGATTTCGGCACATCCTCGCGGCGGATCAGCGGGCTGGTCAGCCGTTCCGGATTGGCAATGTAATCAAAGCCGTAACGGCCTTTCACGCAGAGCCTGCCGGCGTTGGCCGGGCCCTGGCGGCCGGAAACGGAGACAATCTTGTCATCCTTGACCGAAAAGGTCAGCTGGCAGCCGACACCGCAATAGGGGCAGACCGAATCCACCTGCCTGTCCGGCGTGATGGCAAGAGCCTGACTGTCATCTAGAAGGGTCTTTGGCATCAGCGCGCCGGTCGGGCAGGCCTGGACGCATTCGCCGCAGCCGACACAGGTCGAGGCGCCCATATCATCGCCGAAATCGAAGACGATATGCGCGTCGGCGCCGCGGCCGGCCAGGCCGATCACGTCATTCACCTGAACCTCGCGGCAGGCGCGGACACACAGGTTGCACTGGATGCAGGCATCCATATTCACGGCAATGGCCGGATGGCTGCTGTCGGGGGCGGGGGACGCCTTTGCCGGGAAGCGTGCCGCGTCCACATCCTGCGTCTCGGCATAGCGCCAAAGTTCGGAATCAGGGTCGTGCGCCGTATCACGTGACGGCTGGTCGGCGACCAGAAGCTCCATCACCATCTTGCGAGCGGTTCTTGCGCGGTGGTTTTCGCTATGGACCACCATGCCCTCGGTCGGGGTGCGGATACAGCTCGCGGCAAGCACGCGCTCGCCCTCGATCTCGACCATGCAGGCGCGGCAGTTGCCGTCGGCGCGGTAGCCGTCGCTGTCGCGGTAGCACAGATGCGGGATGTCGGTGCCGTGGCGGGCCGCGGCCTGCCAGATGGTCTCGCCCGGCTGCGCCTCGACGGTCTTGCCATCAAGGCTGAAACTGACCGGCTTGCCGACCTTGCTGTTGGTGTCGCTCATGTCTGCCCCCCGGCTTTGTCGCCAGCGCCGATGTCTTCGGGAAAATGCTTCATCACGCTGACAAGCGGGTTCGAGGCCGCCTGGCCAAGCCCGCAGATGCTGGCATCCGCCATCGCCACGGACAACTCGCCGAGCAGGTCGGTGTCGGGCGAGGCCGCGGTCATCATGCTGACCGCCTTTTCCGTGCCGTTGCGGCATGGCGTGCACTGGCCGCAGCTTTCATGCGCGAAGAATTTCATCAGGTTGGTGGCGGCGTCCCACATATTGTCCTTGTCCGACAGCACGACAACGGCATGCGAGCCGACAAAGCAGCCTTCCTCGGCCAGTTTTCCGCCGAAATCCAGTGGGATATCTCCCTTGGACGCCGGCAGGATGCCGCCTGAGGCGCCGCCCGGAAGATAGCCCTTGAAACTGTGCCCGTCGGCCATTCCGCCGCACCGTTCGATCAGGTCGCTGACGGTAGACCCGGCCGGCGCAATGATCACGCCCGGATTCTTTACCCGCCCGGATACCGAATAGCTGCGTGGTCCCGGATGCCCGTCCCGGCCCTGGTCGTTGAACCAGTCGGCACCGTGGGTGAGGATGTCGCGGATCCAGTGCAGAGTCTCGACATTGTTGACCAGTGTCGGGCGTCCGAAGATGCCGACCTCGGCAACATAAGGCGGACGGTGGCGGGGGAGGCCGCGCTTGCCCTCGATGGATTCGATCATCGCCGATTCTTCACCGCAGATATAGGCGCCGGCCCCGCGGCGCAGCTCGATCTTTACATGATCGGCAAGCCCGGCGGCGCGAACCTTGTCCAGCTCCTGACGAAGCAGGGCGATGATTTCGGGGTATTCGTCGCGCATATAGATGAAGCAGGTCTCGACATCGACGACATGCGCCGCGATCAGGATGCCCTCGATCATGCGATGCGGGTCCGTCGAGAGATACAGCCGGTCCTTGAAGGTGCCGGGCTCGCCCTCGTCACCATTGACGGCCATCAGCCGCGGTCCGGGCTGGCCGCCGACGATGCGCCATTTGCGCCCGGTCGGGAAGCCGGCGCCGCCGAGGCCGCGCAGCGCGGTGTCATCAAGCGTGGCCAGCACATCATCGGCGCTGCGGCTGCCGTCCAGCAGCTCGCGGAGCACGGCATAGCCTCCATCGGCGCAATAGTCGTCAAACTGGCGTGCTGCCGGCGGTATTTCGGCATGCCCGGCCTCGGTCACGCCCGACAGTGTTTCGAGGTCGGCATGCTCGACAAGCTGGTGGCCGACGGCTGCGGCCGGCGCCTTGTCACAGGCGCCGATACAGGGTGCGGCAACGAACCTGACATCGTCCGATGCATATTCCTGAAGTTTTTCAAGCAGTTCCTCGCCACCTGCCATCATGCAGGACAGCGATGTGCAGACCCTGACAGTGCAGGCGGCCGGCGCCGCTTCACCTTCGCGGACGAGGTCGAAATGGTCATAGAAGCTGGCAACCTCCCAGACTTCGGCCATGGGAAGGCGCATCCAGTCGGCGAGGGCGGCGAGATGCCGTGCCGACAGATGGTGGTAGTGGTCCTGAATGATGTGAAGGCTTTCGATCAGATGATCGCGGCGTGGCGGCTCCGCGCCGAGCAGCTCCTCGATTTCGGCACGAGCCGCCAGATCGACAAGGCGGCCCTTCGGCTTGTAATTGCCTTTTCCACGACTTGATTTCGAGCCCTGCTGCCGCTGGCCAGGAATGCCTGCTTCGTCCACTTGACACTCTCCCCACAGTGCGATGGCCGACCTGACGCGGAACCGTCCGCGCCGCCGGGCCAACCCGTGCGCGAAACAATATCGTGTCTTGGCGAACAGGTGGCACTGCCAGAACCGTCATCACATGACGCAAACAGGACGTTATCGGGCAGGATACTGGTTCGCGAAAGGTGTCAGCCTGACGGTGTTTCGTTGGCGCGGTCGACCTTTTCAAGCTCCACTATGGCACAATTGATCATTTGCTTGCCAGCGTGGGGAAAATTCACCGTGACGTTCATGCCGACGATCGACTGCACCTGACCGATGCCCCATTCGGGTTTCCCCGGATGCCTCACAAAATCGCCAAGTGAGAAATAAAGCATTGATTTCAAACCAGTTGTTCGAGATTCAGCTATTCTTCCCGGCGGCAATCTCCGGGCCATTGAAAAGGGGGGCTTGCGCCCCCCGTTCCGTCATTCCGTCTGTCGGCGGGCTGTTACAGCGTGGCCGGCATCTGCCCGCGTCCGGCCGAGCCGAGCTTCTTGGCCGCAGGTTTTGTGACCGGCTCGTCGATCTCGATATCGTCGATCGAGTTCGGCAGGGATGCCTGGGTCCGGCCGACGGCTTCCGTCTCGCGCAGGATATAACCCTGTCCCCAGACCGTGTCGATGCTGACACCACGCGCGCCCGCAATCTCGAGCTTGCGCCGCAGCTTGCAGATGAACACGTCGATGATCTTCGGCTCAGGCTCGTCCATGCCGCCATAAAGATGGCTCAGGAAGGCGGTCTTGCTGAGGACTGATCCCTTGCGCAGCGCCAGGAATTCGACGATGCGGAACTCCTTGCCGGTCAGCGGCAGCGACTCGCCCTCGACCAGCGCCAGATGGCGGTTCAGGTCGACCTCGAGGTTGCCGGCAGACACCGACGCGGAGCTGTGTCCGTGGGTGCGCCTGATAATGGCGTCCAGATTGGCAAGAAGCTCGAACCTGTCGAACGGCTTGGTCAGGTAACCGTCGGCACCCGCGCCCAGCGCAGCAATCTTGTCGTCGGTGCTGGCGTTGCCAGAGACGACAAGAATGGGAACAGGCATATGATTCTTGCGAATTAGCCTGGCGAGACGTGTGCCGTCGCCATCGGGAAGATTGATGTCCAGAAGCACAGCATCGATGGTGTTGTGCTTCAGTTCCGCAAGCGCAGTTTCAATATTGTGCGCCGTGGATTGAAAATGTCCTGCCTCCTCGAGAGTCATACCGAGGACATCTGCGACGACCGGATCATCTTCTACGATCAGAATATGCATGGCTTCACTTCCCACAACTACGTTTCAACAGTGCTGGTCCGATTCCCCGGGCGTGTTCACGGTTGCCTTTTTTGAACGCTGAATTTGCCGTTCAAGGGGACGAATCAGTCATTAAGCAAACGGTAATTTACTCTGCCAAACCCTCAATTCACGTATGCGCGATTAACTTTTTAGTAATAAAAATGATGAGTTAAAAGCCTTTTTTTAGAAAAAACATCATAAAACAGCGCTTGAAGGACTCTGCGAATTTGTGTAATCCGGTGCCCAGAGTCGGTGCCCGATTCGCTGGAACGATTGCTCACCTTTGGTTTGCGCCAATTCCAAGCGGATGAAGGAACGGGTCGAAAACAGGCTCGATTTTTGTCTTTGAAAAGAGATCTCACATGGCCGAAGCATCCAAAAAAACCGCTCAGACGGGATCAAAAGCCAAAAAAGCAAGCGGCAAGACCGCCAGGCCGGCTGGTAAGTCGGCCGCTAAATCAGCCGCTAAATCGCTTGGCAAATCTGCCACGCCGGAGGCCATTCTTCTGCCTGAAGGCTATCGTCCGACCGACGATGAGGAATTCATGAATCCAATGCAGCTTGCCTATTTCCGAAACAAGCTGGAAATCTGGCGCGCGGAGCTGCTGAACGAGGCAACCGAAACGATTACCGACCTCTCGCAGGAAAACCTGCACCGCCCGGACCAGATGGACAGGGCGCAGATCGAAAGCAATGCCGCCATCGACCTGCGTACCCGTGACCGCGAGCGCAAGCTGCTGCAGAAGATCGAGGCGGCGCTTCGCCGGATCGAGGACGGTTCCTACGGTTACTGTGTCGAGACGGACGAGCCGATCAACCTGCGCCGGCTGGAGGCGCGGCCAATTGCCTCGCTTAGCCTGCATGCACAGGAACAGCACGAACGGAACGAGCGCATCCACCGCGACGACTGACCGGACAATCCTTGCCAATGACGACGGTCCGCCGGCTCCTGCCGGCGGGCCGTTTTTGCTTTGTTCACATTGCCGCTCCTCAAAACAGGAACAAAACAGGAAAATATACTTGAAAAAAGAACAAATCAGGTACATGATGCCGGCAGAATTCAACATCAGCCGCAACAGCCGACCAGCGGAATGTCCCGCGAAGATCCACATGGACAGGGTCGGGTGGCTGTGCCAGAAGGAGGACGGACATGACCGGAGTCGTGGTGGACCTGAAAATGAAAAATGAAGACAAGGCCAAGGCGCTAGAAGCCGCCATCGGCCAGATCGAAAAGGCATTCGGCAAGGGCTCAGTGATGAAGCTCGGCCAGCGGGAATCGGCTGTTGACGTACAGGCGATCTCGACCGGATCCCTTGGCCTTGATATCGGCCTTGGTATCGGCGGTTTCCCGAAAGGCCGGATCATCGAAATCTACGGGCCGGAATCATCCGGCAAGACGACGCTGGCGCTTCATGCCGTTGCCGAGGCGCAGAAGGAAGGCGGCAACTGCGCCTTTGTCGATGCCGAGCATGCGCTCGATCCGGTCTATGCCCGCAAGCTTGGTGTCGATATTGACGATCTGCTGATTTCGCAGCCGGATGCCGGCGAGCAGGCGCTCGAGATCGCCGATACGCTGGTTCGTTCCGGCGCGATCGACGTACTGGTGGTCGACTCGGTCGCCGCACTGGTGCCGCGGGCCGAACTCGAGGGCGAGATGGGTGACACCCATGTCGGCCTGCAGGCACGCCTGATGAGCCAGGCGCTTCGCAAGCTGACCTCGTCGATCGCGCGCAGCAACTGCCTGGTGATCTTCATCAACCAGATTCGCCTGAAGATCGGCGTGATGTTCGGCAATCCCGAGACCACCACCGGCGGTAACGCGCTGAAGTTCTATGCCTCGGTCAGGCTTGATATCCGCCGGATCGGCGCGATCAAGGACCGTGACGAGGTGATCGGGAACCAGACCCGCGTGAAGGTTGTGAAGAACAAGGTGGCGGCGCCGTTCCGGACCGTCGAGTTCGACATCATGTATGGCGAGGGCATCTCGAAGATGGGCGAGCTTCTCGACCTCGGCGTTGCCGCCGGCATCGTCGAGAAATCGGGTGCCTGGATTTCCTATAACGGCCAGCGGATCGGGCAGGGGCGCGAGAACGCGAAGAATTTCCTGCGCGAGAACAAGGAGCTTGCCGACGAGATCGAGGCGGCGATCCGGCAGAATGCCGGCCTCGTCGGCGACCAGATGCTGGATCAGTCGATCGCGGAATCGCCGGAGGCGGTCGTGCCGGAATCACCGGACGAGCCGATGATGCCAGGCGAAAGCTGAGCTGCAGGAACAAGGCTGAGATGCTGACCGGCTTTTCGCCGCGGGAATTTTCCTGCGGGAATCCTCGAGACAGCATTTGCGCAGCCAGACGTGATCAGGCCCTGCCGGCATTGTCGGCGGGGCTTTTTTGCGACCTCGTCAGAATGATCTGAAACCGGCATGTTTGGCTGGACATACGACCACTGTGCCGCGTAAACATGTGACCGCGCGGTGGCCGTTCCCGGCTGCCATGTCGCCCCTCCCGAACCGGCTGCCGGACATCAGGCCTGCGCACGGGTTCGGATCATGGATGATCGCAGGACAGGATGATGAGCAGCGTAAACGACATCAGAACCGCTTTTCTTGAATATTTCGGTGCCAATGGCCACGAAATCGTGTCTTCCAGCCCGCTGGTTCCGCAGAACGATCCCACATTGATGTTCACCAACGCCGGCATGGTGCAGTTCAAGAACCTGTTCACCGGCCTCGAGACCCGCGACTACAACCGCGCGGTGACCTCGCAGAAATGTGTCCGCGCCGGCGGCAAGCACAACGACCTTGAGAATGTCGGCTACACCGCGCGTCACCACACCTTTTTCGAGATGCTCGGCAATTTCTCGTTCGGCGACTATTTCAAGGAAAACGCGATCGAGCTGGCCTGGAACCTGGTGACCAGGGAATTCGGACTGAACAAGGACAAGCTTCTCGTCACCGTCTACCACGAGGATGACGAGGCGGCGGGCCACTGGAAAAAGATCGCCGGTCTCACCGACGACCGGATCATCCGTATCGCCACTTCGGACAATTTCTGGGCGATGGGCGATACTGGGCCTTGCGGCCCCTGTTCCGAGATTTTCTACGACCATGGCGATCACATTCCGGGCGGCCCTCCCGGTTCGCCGGACGAGGATGGCGACCGTTTCATCGAGATCTGGAACCTCGTCTTCATGCAGTTCGAGCAGCTGCCCGACGAGCGTATCAACCTGCCGAAGCCCTCGATTGACACCGGCATGGGGCTGGAGCGGATCGCCGCCGTGATGCAGGGCAAGCACGACAATTACGACATCGACATGATGCGCGCGCTGATCGAGGCATCGGCCGATGCCTCCAACACCGACCCCGATGGTGAAAAGAATGTCTCGCACCGCGTTGTAGCGGACCACCTTCGCGCCAGCTCGTTTTTGATTGCCGATGGCGTCCTGCCGTCGAACGAGGGGCGCGGCTATGTTCTGCGCCGGATCATGCGGCGCGCCATGCGTCATCTGCATCAGCTGGGGTGCGCCGATCCGGTGATGTTCAAGCTGGTCCCGGCGCTCGTCGCCGAGATGGGAGCGCAGTATCCCGAGCTCGGACGCGCACAGCCGCTGATTGCCGAAACGCTGAAGCTGGAGGAAACCCGGTTCAAGGAAACGCTTGGCCGCGGTCTTCGCCTGCTGAACGAGGAAATCGAGGGCAAGCAGGCCGGCGGGACCCTGGACGGGGCGACGGCCTTCAAGCTCTATGACACATTTGGCTTCCCGCTCGACCTGACACAGGACTTCATGCGCGGATATGGCTGGAGTGTCGATACCGACGGTTTCGACGCCGCCATGGCTGAACAGAAGGCCGCCGCGCGCCGCGCCTGGAGCGGTTCGGGCGATGCCGCCACGGAAACCATCTGGCTTGATCTCGGCGAGCGTCTCGGCGCCACCGAGTTCCTCGGCTACACTTCGGAAAGTGCCGAGGGCCAGGTCACAGCGCTCGTCGTGGACGGTGCCGAGACCGACAGCGCCACCGGCGAGGTCGCCATCGTCACCAACCAGACACCCTTTTATGCCGAATCCGGCGGCCAGCAGGGCGATACCGGCATGATCAGCTGGGATGGCGGAACCGCCAGCGTCAGCGATACCTTCAAGACGCCGGCGGGCATGTTCGTTCACCGCGCCACCGTCACTGAAGGCGAGATCGCGGTCGGCACCAGCCTGCGGCTCGAGATCGACCGTGACCGCCGCCGCCGTCTTCGTGCCAACCATTCGGCGACGCACCTTCTTCACGAAGCGCTGCGCCATGTCCTCGGCGATCATGTGGCCCAGAAGGGCTCGCTGGTCGCGCCGGACAGGCTCAGGTTCGATTTTTCCCACCCGCGCGCGGTCGAGGCTGACGAGCTTGTCCGTGTTCAGGTGATCGTCAACGAGCGCATCCGCATGAACAGCGAGGTGTCCACCCGCATCATGACGCCCGATGCCGCTATCGAACTCGGCGCGCTGGCGCTGTTCGGCGAGAAATACGGCGACGAGGTCCGTGTTGTGCAGATGGGCGGCCCGGCCGATGCCGAGGGGCGCGGTGCCTGGTCGGTCGAACTGTGCGGCGGCACCCATGTCGGCCGCACCGGCGATGTCAGCCTGCTGCGGATTGTGTCGGAATCGGCCGTTGCCGGCGGCGTGCGCCGGATCGAGGCGGTGACCGAAGCCGGCGCCCTGGAATGGATCGACGGGCGCGAGCGCGCCCTGACCGAGGCCGCAGACCTTCTCAAGGTCTCGCCCGAGCAGCTTGCCGAGCGTGTCGCGCGGCTTGTCGAGGACAACCGCAAGGCCGAGCGCGATATCACGTCGCTTCGCCGGAAACTGGCGGCCGGTGGCACCGGTGGCGATGCGCCGAGCGTCGTCAACGGGGTGAATTTTGTCGGCCGGCTTCTCGAGGACACGCCGGCACGCGAGCTGAAATCCATGGCGGACGAGATCAAGGCGAACATGACCAACGCCGTCATCTGCCTGGTGGCCACCGACAACGGCAAGGCGTCCATCGTCGTGGCGGTCACGCCCGATCTGGCGGAGAGCCGCAACGCGGTTGATCTGGTAAAGGCGGGGTCTGCCGCGCTTGGCGGCGGTGGCGGCGGCGGCCGTCCCGACATGGCGCAGGCCGGTGGCCCGAATGCCGATGCCGCATCAGCGGCTATCGAAGCGGTGTCGGCCGCGCTCTAGTCACGGCCGACATCCAAATTTCCATTATATATCAGGATAATGGCCTGATCAGACGTTCATCGCTGATTTCAGGTTGTCATCCAGCGCGTCAAGGAACTGGTCAGTCGTCAGGAACGCCTGGTCCTTGCCGACCAGAAGCGCGAGGTCCTTGGTCATCTGACCGCTCTCGACCGTCTTGATGCAGACCTTCTCGAGGGTCGTGGCAAATTCGGCCACATCCGGCGTGTCGTCGAATTTGGCGCGGTAGCCGAGGCCACGTGTCCAGGCGAAGATCGACGCGATCGGGTTGGTCGATGTTTCCTTGCCCTGCTGATGCTGGCGATAATGGCGGGTGACGGTGCCATGTGCGGCTTCCGCCTCGACCGTCTTTCCGTCCGGCGTCATTAGAACCGACGTCATCAAGCCGAGCGAGCCGAAGCCCTGGGCCACGGTGTCCGACTGCACGTCGCCGTCATAGTTCTTGCAGGCCCAGACAAAGCCGCCGTCCCATTTCAGCGCGCAGGCCACCATGTCGTCGATCAGGCGGTGCTCGTAGGTGATGCCGGCGGCACGGAACTTGTCGGCGAATTCGGCCTCGAAGACCTCTTCGAACAGATCCTTGAAGCGGCCGTCATAGGCTTTCATGATCGTGTTCTTGGTCGACAGATAGACCGGCCAGCCAAGATCGAGGCCGTAATTCATGCAGGCGCGTGCAAAGCCGCGGATCGACTCGTCCAGATTATACATCGACATGGCGACACCGCCGTCCGGAAAGTCGAATACTTCGCGGGTGACAGGGGCGCTGCCGTCGGCCGGCGTGAAGGTCATGGTCAGCTTGCCGGCGCCCTGCACTACAAAATCGGTCGCGCGGTACTGGTCGCCGAAGGCGTGACGTCCGATGACGATCGGACGCGTCCAGCCCGGCACGAGGCGCGGCACGTTGGAGCAGATGATCGGCTGGCGGAACACAGTGCCGCCGAGGATGTTGCGGATGGTGCCGTTCGGCGAACGGTACATTTCCTTGAGACCGAATTCCTCGACCCGTTCTTCATCAGGCGTGATTGTCGCGCATTTCACGCCGACGCCGTATTCCTTGATGGCATTCGCGCTGTCGACAGTGATCTGGTCGTCGGTCTCGTCTCGCTTCTCGATGCCAAGGTCGTAATATTTCAGGTCTATGTCCAGATAGGGGAAGATCAGCTTGTCTTTGATTTTCTGCCAGATGATACGGGTCATCTCGTCGCCGTCGATCTCGACGACAGGGGTCTTCACTTTGATCTTGGACATGAATCGATCCTTCAGTTGTCACACTACATTCGTCCGGTGATGCCTCACTGCAACGTCAGGTCGGGGGCATCTGGAAAAGGGAGCGCCGAAGCCGGCACCGGCCGCGTCCCGTCAACGCCACGTCTTGTAACGGCCACGCTCGCCATGCGCAAGGCAAATGCTCGTGTTCCGCATGCAGGCCGGGCATGCAAATGAGGAAATGATCCGGCTGGTTCAGGTGCCGGACAGCCCTTTCAGATGGGGTGACAGTTCCTCGACCCGGGTCACGGTTTCGAAATGCTCGAGATGGTCGTGATGCATGAAACCTTCCCGGATGACCGTCTGCAGCATGGCGAGCAGATGGTCCCAATAGCCGTTGATGTTGAGGATGATTACCGGCTTTTTATGCAGGTCGAGCTGGCGCCAGGTGGTGATTTCCATGGTCTCGTCAAGCGTGCCCAGCCCGCCGGGGAGTACCACGAACGCATCGCTCTCGGCATACATCATCTCCTTGCGCTGATGCATGGTGTCTATGACATGCAGCTTGGTGACGCCCTCATGGCCGATCTCGACCTTGTCGAGAAATTTCGGAATGATGCCAGTGACATGGCCGCCGGAATCGATGGCTCCGTCGGCGACCCGTCCCATCAGTCCGCTGCGTCCTCCGCCATAGACGACCCCCATTCCATGGCCAGCGATCAACCGGCCAAGGTCATAGGCAGCCTCGGCATAGATCGGGTCGCGGCCGGGTGCCGCGCCTGAGAAGACGCATATATTTTTCATGTGCTTGCTTATCCTTCAATTGAATCCATGTGTTTCTAGCATTAGGCTTTACACAGTTTTTAGCCAGTGAAAAGGTGGGTTCGCGTGCGGTTGCTGACATACATCTTGGTCGGTATCGGGGCCGCCATAGCCGTGGTGGCGCTGGCTGTCGTTCTTCTTGATGATGGCGGTCCGGATGCGGTCGAACCACAGGCCGACAATGGCCAGTCCGTGACGGCAACGGCCTCTACCGCCGGTGATGCCCCGGCCGATCAACAGGCAGCGGCCGACACGTCTGATGATCCGCAACAGGGCGGCGGCACCGGCCAGTCGGCAGGCGAGGATGCGCAGGTCAGCGAATCTGCCGTGGAAATCGATCTGGCGCAGGTGACGCCCGACGGCGAGGCGGTGTTCGCCGGCAAGGCCGAGCCGCTTGCCGAGGTAACCATCTTCGAAGGCGATATCATTCTCGGCAAGACCACCGCCAATGAGGATGGCGAATGGGTTGTTGTTTTGGAACGGGCGCTTGGCCCAGGCGAGCATCTGGTGTCGGTCGGGACGAAGAGCGCATCCGGCGAAACCGATATCGCCAACCTGACGCTGGCCATCCGTGTAGGCGATACGGAGGACGAGCAGCCGCTTGTGGCGCTGCTGCCGCAAAGCGAGACGGATATCCCCGAACTGCTGCAATCGCCCGACGACAAGGTCGAAACAGCTGCTGTTGTCGAAGCGACGCCCGGGTCTGATGCGGATGGCAAGGTCGCGGGGACCGGGGAAGTCGATGTCGCGCCGCCGCCGGGATTCACCGAGCAAACGGCAGCCGACGCGCCGGCCGTCCCCGCTCTGGCGCCGCGATCGCTGTCCTGGAAGACCAATGGCGAGCTTGTAATCGACGGGGTCTCGCGCGGCGGGGTACGTGTTGTCGCCACGGCGGCAGGGCGGTCCTTCGCCGAAGCGGCGGTTGCCGAAGGCGGCGCCTGGCGTATGACGGGCAAGGTCGATGCCGGCCGTGCAAGCCGGATGATGAGCTTCGCGCTTCATGACGGCGAGGGAAATATTGTCGCCACCTATGAGCTTCCCGTCGCGACACGTGACCTGTCCCAGGGGCTTGACGGCAGCAAGCTGGTGATTGTGCAGCAGGGGGACGCCCTGTGGCGTATCGCCTACCGTTCCTATGGAGAGGGGATCAAATATGTCGATATCGTGCGCCGCAACGCCGCGGCGATTGACGATCCCGACCTGATCTTCCCGAACCAGATTTTCGCCATCCCCGAGTGAGTGAACCGGTCACCGCCGAACATCATGCAGGACAGCCCGATCATGGATGACACAACCGACAGTGAATGGATCGCCAGCGAAGGCTGGCCGGTCATGGCGCTTGCCGGCGGCGTGACGATCCTGCTGACCCTGATCTCTCTGCCGCTCGGCTGTTTTGCGCTGGGACTTCTGGTCTGGCTTCGCCATACGCTGCGTGTGCCGGTCCGGCGCGTCCCGAATATCACGCGGGCGGTTCTGGCGCCGGCGGACGGCATCGTCGTAGAGATCACGGATGCGGAAACAGACCCGCCTGCCGGCACCAGCGTGGGATCGGGCCACAGGATTACAATCCGCACCGGTCTCGCCGACGCGCATCTGCAGCGCAGCCCCGTTGCCGGACGGGTCACCGACAATTTCCTGATCCCGGGGCTGTTTCGCAGCACCGCCGACATCGCGCTCGCACGGCGCGACAATGAACGCCGTGAAATCACCATCGAGGGCGAGGACGGGCAGATGTTCCTGCTGGTCCAGATCGGCAGCGTCACCGCGCGCCAGCTTGTCTGCCGCCATGGTCCCGGCAAGTTCCTCGCCGCCGGAGCACCGCTTGGCATGCCGCGCATCGGCGGCCTGACCGACCTGTTCCTGCCAGCCGGCAGCAAGCCGGCCGTCCGGCCTGGCCAGACCGTGGTGGCGGGCGAGACGGTTCTCGCCACGGGCCCTCGCTGATCCCGTGTTCGACGCGCGTCTGAGGCCGCTGGTCGACCGCATTCTCGACCCGGTCGGCGCGTTTGTCGCGCGGCGTGGCGTCACAGCAAACCAGGTCAGCTTTGCCGGTTTCGGCCTTGGCATCGCGGCGGCCATCGCCGTTGCCCTCGGTTTCGAGATTGCCGCTGTGGTGCTGATCATCGCGAACCGCGTATGTGACGGTCTGGACGGCGCGGTGGCGCGTTCGGCGGGCGGCACCGATCTGGGGGCCTATCTCGATATCACACTCGATTTCCTGTTCTACAGCGCGGTGCCGTTTGCCTTTGCTGTTGCCGATCCGGCCAATGCGATGGCCGCGGCCTTCCTGATCTTCAGCTTTGTGGGGACCGGCTCGAGTTTTCTCGCCTTTGCCATCATCGCGCAAAAGCGCGGCATTTCGACCGAGATCAGGGGAAAAAAGGGCTTCTTCTATCTGGGCGGCTTGACCGAGGGCAGCGAGACCATCATTTTCCTTCTGGTCGTGGCTTTCCGGCCCGACCTTTTTGTGCCGCTGGCCTGGGCGTTTGGTTGCCTGTGCTGGATCACGACGATCACCCGGGTGCGGTACGCCATCGAGAGTTTTTCAGACCTCTAGCAGGAGACACAGCATGAAGTTCGGTGTTGGCCAGCCAGTTCTCAGGATCGAGGATTCACGCCTGATTACAGGTCAGGGACGTTACACGGATGATATCGAGCCAGGGACCGGCCTCGGTGTCGCTTTTCTGCGCGCACCGCTGGCGCATGCACGGCTGCTGTCGGTCGATACCAGCGCCGCCGCGGCCATGGACGGCGTGCTGCTGGTCGCGACCCAGGCTGACCTGGATGCCGACAAGGTTGGTGAAATCCAGTGCCAGCATCGCCTGACGAACGAGGATGGCGAGGCGATGACCATGGTCTCGCATCCGCCGATGGTGCGTGATGTGAACCGCACGGCCGGCGATATTGTGGCCGTCGTCATCGCCGAGACCGACAGCATTGCCCAGGACGCGATGGAACTGATTGACGCCCGCTATGACAGCATGCCGGCGGTCACCGACGTCTATGCCGCGATCGAGGATGGCGCGCCGCAGCTTTACGACGAATATCCGCGCAACATCGCCTTCAACTGGGTGGAGGGCGACCATGTGTCGACCAACGCCGCCATCGCCGGTGCCGAAGCCGCCGGGATGGAGCTGTTCGATATCGATGTGGTCAACAACCGGGTGATCATCAATTCGATGGAAACCCGCCCGATGATCGCCGGTCCCGGCGAGGAAGAGGGAAGCCTCGATATCTGGTGCGGCACGCAAGGTCCGGTCGGTGTCGCGGAGCAGATTGCAGATGCGCTGGGCATGGCGCGAGACCTCGTGCGGGTGCGCACCGGCGATGTCGGCGGCAGCTTCGGCTTCAAGATTTTCCTGCATCCCGAACAGTTGATCATCGCCTGGGCGGCACGCCGCCTCGGGCGCCGTATCCGCTGGCAGCAGGCGCGTTCCGACAGTTTCGTGTCGGACCTTCATGGCCGCGACAACCGTACAAAGGCGCGCGCCGTGATCGACAAGACCGGCAAGGTGCATGCGCTTGCCGTTACGGTTCACGCCAACATGGGATCGTGGCTGTCGAATTTCAGCACCTACATTCCGACCCTGTCCGGATCGCGCACGCTCACCACGAATTATGCCATTCCCGTTGCCAGCCTCCGGGTGCTTGGCATCATGACGAACACTCCGGCGGTCGATGCCTATCGCGGCGCCGGCCGGCCCGAGGCGAACTACGTCATGGAGCGGCTGATGGACCATATTGCCGAGCATGTCGGGATCGACCGGGTCGAGGTGCGTCGGCGCAACCTGATCCGTGCCGACCAGATCCCTTTCACCATGGTCTGTGGCGGCACCGTGGATGGCGGCGAGATGCCGGAACTGATGGAAGCGGCGCTGTCACGCGCCGATATGGCCGGTTTTGCGGCACGACGCGCGGAATCCGAGCGCAAGGGCCGCCTTCGCGGCTTCGGCTTCGGCATGTATCTCGAGCAATGCGGTGGCGGCACCGATGGCGGTGTCGATGTCCACTTTCGCGAGGACGGCACCATCCTTGTGCTGGCCGCGCAACAGGAAAACGGGCAGGGCCATCGCACCACGCTGACGCAGATTCTGTCCGACAGGCTGGGATTTGATGCCGACAAGATCGAGATCTTCCAGGGCGACAGCGCCATCACCCCGCCGGGCACGACCGGCGGCGCGCGCATGACACCCATTCTGGGCTCGGCCGTCGCCGAGGTGGCGGCGAAGACGATCGATACCGCCCGTCCGCATGCCGCGGAAGCGCTGGAATGCGCAGAGGAGGAGGTGATCTTCGCCGATGGTGTGTTCTCCTCGGCAAACACCAACCATTCCATCACCATCGAGGACCTTGCCCTTCGGCTGGTGCCCGACAATGGCGCGCATCCTTTCGACATCAAGCACCAGTACGAGACCGACGGCGCCACCTATCCCTATGGCTGCCATGTCGTCGAGCTGGAAGTCGATCCCGGCACCTGCAAGGTCGATCTGCTGCGCTATACGGTGGTTGACGATTTCGGGGCGGTGATCAATCCGATGACGCTCGAAGGCCAGGTCCATGGCGGCATCGCCCAGGGCATCGGCCAGGCGATTTATGAATATGCCGCCTTCGACGACAAGGGCCAGCTCGTTGCCGGCTCGCTGATGGATTACACGCTGCCGCGCGCTGACGATTTGCCGCGTTTTGACATCAGCTTCCGCAACATTCCCTGCAAGAACAACATTCTGGGGGTAAAGGGATCCGGCGAGGCCGGCGCCATCGGCGCACCGCAGGCCGTGATCGCGGCGCTGACAGACGCGCTCGGCGTGACCCATATCGACATGCCGGCAACCCCGCAGGCCATCTGGGAAGCGCTGCAAGGCAAGCGAGAGGCGGCGGAATGAGCGACAAGATCGTCAAGTCGGAAGAGGAGTGGCGCGCCGAGCTGACGCCCGAGCAGTATTACGTGACCCGCGAGCATGGCACCGAGCGGGCTTTCACCGGCGCGCTGGACAAGCATTACGAAGACGGAACCTACGCCTGTGTGTGCTGTGGAGAGCCTCTGTTTTCCTCGGACACCAAGTTTGATTCAGGCAGCGGATGGCCGAGCTTCTATGCCCCGATGGACGGCGGTGTCGTCGGCGAGACCGAGGATAACAGCTTTTTCATGCGGCGGACCGAGGTGCATTGCAACAGGTGCGACGCGCATCTCGGCCATGTCTTTCCCGACGGTCCGGCCCCGACGGGCCTGCGTTACTGCATCAATTCGGCTTCGCTGGCATTCGAGGGCGACTAGCAGGACGGCTTGAAACGGGCAGCCCGAAGGCCGCCCGGTTGCGGATCGGCTGGTTCAGCCGCATTCAGCTGTCGGCCCCCGGTGTCTTTATATGGCCTTTATGGTGCCCGCCCTTCTTCATCCGGCGGGGCAACTCGTCACCCTCGAGGATGCCGTTCCCGTTGGTATCCATGCGTGCGAACATGTTGACCAGCCGCGCGCCGTATTCGTCAGGCGAGACCAGCCCGTCGCCATTGGCGTCGAGCCTGTCGAACCGGGTGCGGCTATGTGCCAGGACCTCGTCACGGGTCAGCTGGCCGTCGCCGTTGCTGTCGATGGATGTGGCGTGCACCAGATGCTGGCGCTTGTGATGGTGGCCGATGTTTCCGGCAACGGCGAGGCTTGCGACAACAATGCTCGACAGGACAAGTCCGCCCGCGATCACGATGCTTCTGTTCAGTGACTTCATCTCTATGTCCCTTTTCTGTCATATCCGCTGGCGGAGGTTGCAAGTCGGGTCGTGACACCGGTACACTGCCCCGACGGTGGGTGGTCCGGTTCAATGCACCGGTGTCTGGTCCCTGTGTGGTCCCGAAACGGGGCGCAAAAGCGGCGCTGCCGTGACCATTTGTCGATTTCATGTGGCCGGCGCTGCCACAATTCACCGGAAAAGATGCGAGTATGAGCAGTGAGGACAGCAAAGTGACGCTTGCGACGACGATGCCCTTGGTGGCCGGCACCACGCGGGTCTTCGGCACGATCGCGCATCCGGCCGACCATGTCCGCGCGCCGACGGTATTCAACTCCATTTTTGCCGAGCGTGGCCTCGACCATGTGATGGTGCCGATAGACGCGCCGCCGCACTCGCTGGCCGAAATCTTGGCGGCCTTGCGCGCCATTCCCAATTTCGGCGGCATGGCCGTGACCATTCCCCACAAGATGGAGATAGCCGGGCTGTGCGACACGCTGGGGCTGGCGGCCCGGCTGACAGGCGCGGTCAACGCGGTGCGCTTTGACGCCGACGGCAGCATGCATGGCGACAATTTCGACGGAGAGGGCTTTGTCGCAGGCCTGCGCCAGCAAGGGAACGATCCCGCCGGCAAGGATGTGCTGATGGTCGGGGCCGGCGGCGCGGCGCGTGCCATTGCGCTGGCCCTGTGCGAAGCGGGGGTCGGCAGGCTGCGGATCAGCAATCGTACATCGCAAAAGGCAGACGAGATTGTGTCTGCGCTGAAGGACCTTGGCCAGCACAGCCAGGCCGGGACGGCGGTGGATCATGATGGCGCCGGTGTCGACATGATCGTCAATACGACCAGTCTGGGGCTGCATGACGGCGACAGGCTGCCGATCGCGCTTGATGCGGTTGACCCGAAGACGCTCATTGCCGAGATCATCATGGTGCCTGAACGCACGGCATGGCTTGCCGATGCCGAGGGACGGGGGCTTCCGACGCATTACGGCCGGCACATGCTGGATTGCCAGATTGAGCTGATCGGCGGCTTTATCGGTGCGTTGCCGGATGCGGCATAAGGCATTTGCCGATTGAGTTTGCCCGGCCACCGGATTATATCAGTTCAACCGCGCGGTTGCGGTGGATGACAGTGAGGATGGCATGACGGATTCTGCGAACGCATGGACGGAAGAACGTCTCGCGCAGCTGCGCAAGCTGTGGGACGAGGGCCTTTCCATTTCGCAGATTGGCGACGCGCTTGGCGTGTCGCGCAACGCGATCGCCGGCAAGGCCCACCGCATGGGTTTGCCGAAGCGGCCATCCCCGATTTCCAAGACCGCGAAAGAGACGAAAAAGCCTGCCAAGCCGAAGCCGGCTGCCGAGCCGGAGAACCTGCCGCTGCGGCTCGAGCTCCGCAAGCTGAAATGGTCGCGCAGCAAGTGCTGCTGGCCGTCCGGCGACCCGAAGCTGAGCGGCTTCACTTTCTGCGGCGACGCCGTCGTGCCGGGCAAGCCCTATTGCCTGAAACATTGCGAGGAAGCCTACACCACCTCGCGCGACAGCCGCTGACCCTGTTCGCCCGCAGATGCCGGGCAGGAGTGCCCGACCGATGCTGAAACACCGTTCAGACTACCAGACGCCGTCCTGCAATGTGCTTGCGGCCGATCTCGATATCCGCATTTTCGAAGACCGCACGCTTGTCACCACGGTGCTGAAGCTGGAGCGGGCGGGGGACGCGCCCTTCATCCTGAACGGCCGCGACCTGACGCTCCACGAGGTTGCTGTGGACGGCCGCGTGCTGGACGAGGCCGACTGGCCAGTATGTCCCGAGGGGCTGAGCCTCGACGGGCTGCCGGACCGCTGCGAGGTCAGGATCGTCTCGCAATGCCATCCCGAGACCAACACCGCGCTCGAGGGGCTGTATCTGTCTGGCGGGATGTATTGCACCCAGTGCGAGCCCGAGGGGTTCCGCCGCATCGGCTTCTTCCCCGACCGCCCCGACGTGATGACGGTGTTTACAGTGCGCGTCGAGGCTGACAGTGCCTTCCCGCAATTGCTGTCGAACGGCAATCTCGTCGAGACCGGCGAGGCCGGCGAGGGCCGTCATTTCGCGATCTGGCACGACCCGCATCCGAAGCCCAGCTACCTGTTTGCCTGTGTCGTCGGTGACCTCGACCTTGCCGCCGACAGCTTCACCACCGCGTCGGGCCGCAAGGTCGATCTCCATATCTATGTCGAGAAGGGCAACCTGTCGCTGACCGGCCACGCCATGGAGTCGCTGAAAAAATCGATGAAATGGGACGAGGAGGCCTACGGGCTGGAATATGACCTCGACCTGTTCCAGATCGTCGCCGTCAGCCATTTCAACATGGGGGCGATGGAAAACAAGGGCCTGAACATCTTCAACAGCAAGTTCGTTCTCGCCGACCCGTCCACCGCGACGGACGAGGATTTGCACCGCGTCGAATCCATCGTGGCGCATGAATATTTCCACAACTGGACCGGCAACCGCGTTACCTGCCGAGACTGGTTCCAGCTGACGCTGAAAGAAGGCCTGACGGTCTATCGTGACCAGTGCTTCTCGGCCGACATGCATGACGAGGGCGTCCAGCGCGCCGGTGATGTCAGCCTGCTGCGGGCTGCCCAGTTCCCCGAGGACAGCAGCCCGACGGCGCATCCGATCCGCCCTGAATCCTATCGTGAAATCAACAATTTCTACACGCCGACCGTCTATGAGAAGGGGGCCGAGGTTATCCGCATGATGGCCGGCTATCTTGGCCGTGACGGGTTCCGGCGCGGCACGGACCTCTATTTCGAGCGCCATGACGGGCAGGCCGTGACCTGTGACGATTTCGTCGCCGCGCTCGCCGATGCGAACGGGCGCGACATGTCGGCTTTCCATGGCTGGTACAGCCAGGCCGGGACACCGAACCTGCGGGTCAGCCGTTCATTGAATGATGACGGCGGCATCACCCTGTCGATGGAGCAGGACATCCCCAAAACGGCGGCAGGCACGGCGCGCGACCCGTTGCCCGTTCCCGTGCGGCTCGGCTTCGTCGGGACCGATGGCGCGCCGGCACGGTTGCGGCTCGAAGGCGAGAACGAGGCTCGTGACGAGCATGTGCTGCTGCTTGCAGAGGGCAAGGCCAGCTACCGCTTCCATGCCGAGGAAGGGGGCGGTGGTGTGACGCCGAGCCTGCTTCGCGGATTTTCCGCGCCGGTCAGGCTTGAGGACGACCTCAACGCCGATGAGCGCCTTCATCTGATGGCGCATGACAGTGATCTGTTCAACCGCTGGGATTCGGCCCAGATTCTGGCCACCGACGCGATCCTCGCGCTGGCAGGCGGCGAGACGGCCATGGTCGACCGTCTGGCAGGCGGATATGCGCGGATCCTTGCCGATGACAGCCTGCTGGATGATTTCAAGGCAGGCACGTTGCGCCTCCCGGGACTTGCCGTTCTCGAGGCGGCAAGGCAGCCTGCCGATCCGGTGGCGCTGTTCGAGGCGCGTCGCGCGCTGCAAGCCGCGCTTGGCCATGCGCTGGCGCCGCAGATCGCCGCTGCGCTCGGCAACGGGGCAATGGCCGGCACGTCCGGCGGGCGGGCGTTGCTGATGCAGCTGCTGGAGCTTGGCGTCGCCGCCGATGACGGCGATTCCATCGCCGCGGCGGAGCGCATGGTGATGCATGAGAACATGACCATATCGCAGGGCGCGCTGAAAGCCCTGAACCATTGCGAGGACGAGGCGCGTGTTCGCGGACTTGCCGCATTCCACGACCGGTGGCAGGACAATGCGCTGGTCATGGAAAAATGGTTCCAGATGGAGTCCATGTCATCCGTCGGCGGCAGCATCGAAAGGCTTGCAGAGCTGATGCGGCATCCCGGGTTCGACCCGAAAAACCCGAACAAGATCCGCGCTGTTCTTGGCGCCTTCATGATCGGCAACACACCACGTTTCCATGCCGAGGACGGGTCCGGCTATGATTTCATCGCCGGCCAGCTTGTCGAGCTTGATACCCGCAATCCGCAGGTGGCGGCCCGGATGGCACTGCCGATGACCCGCATGTCCGGCTATGGCGCCGACAGGCAGGCGCGCATGCGTGCGGCGCTGGAGAAGATCCAGGCCGGTGCGCAATCGAATGATCTGAAAGAGGTTGTCGACAAGGCGCTCTAGCGCCTTGCGGTTCTGCCTTGTAGTCCCGTCTGCCCTAGCGAAGCAGGAACGCCGGCACATGACCGGTGTCGTGAAGCGTGTCGCCCTTGCAATCAGGTGGCGGCGGCAACTCGCCCGGATGCGCTTCTGCCTTGCGGCCACGTCCGCGGCCGCGTCCGCCACGCTCGCCATCGGCCTTCTTCTCGTTGCTGTTGGCTGCCGTGGTGGTCTTCTCGTCATCGGCCCCGGACTTGTCGGCCCCGGATTTGTCGACCTTGGCCTTCGCAGCCTTGCCTTTTGATTTCGCCGGGGCGTCCTTTGCCTCGGCTACGGGCGTGTCGCCATCGACCAGCGGGATCGATTTGCCGATCAGCTTTTCGATCGAGGCCACATATTTGCGGTCGTCATCGCCGGCGGCGATGGTAAAGGCCCGCCCCGACTTGCCGGCACGGCCGGTACGCCCGATGCGGTGGACATAATCCTCGGCGTTGCCGGGAACATCGAAATTGAAGACGTGGCTGAGGCCGGCAATATCAAGGCCGCGCGCCGCCACATCCGATGCGATCATCAGCGGCACCTCGCCATCCTTGAATTTCTGCAGCGCTTCGAGGCGGGCCGACTGGGTCATGTCGCCATGAAGCGCCACGGCCGAAAAATTGTGCCGTTTCAGCGAGGTCACGAGGGTGCTGATATCGCGCTTGCGGTTGCAGAAGATCACCGCGTTCTTCACATCCTCGCTGTTCAGCAGACTGCGAAGCGCCTCGCGCTTGCCCTTCGGCGAGGTCCAGGTCAGGTGCTGGGCGACGGTGTCGGCGGTGCTTGCCGGCGGCGCCACCTCGATGACCTTGGGGTTGGAGACGAACTTGTCGCTGAGCTTCTTGATGTCGTCAGACAGGGTGGCCGAGAAGAACAGGGTCTGGCGAAGCGGCGGCAGCAGGCCGACAATGCGCTCGACATCCGGGATGAAGCCCATATCGAGCATCCGGTCGGCCTCGTCGATGACGAGGATTTTCACATCTGTCAGAAGCACCTTGCCGCGCTCGAAATGATCGAGAAGGCGGCCCGGCGTGGCGATCAGCACATCGACGCCCTTGTCGAGGGCGGCGTTCTGGTCGGCAAAGCTCACGCCACCGATCAGCAGCGCCATCGACAGCTTGTGGTAGGTGCTGAATTTCTCGAAGGAGTCTGCGACCTGAGCCGCCAGCTCGCGGGTCGGCGCAAGGATCAGCGAGCGCGGCAGGCGCGCCTTGGCGCGGCCGGATGCCAGGATCTCGATCATCGGCAGGGTGAATGATGCGGTCTTGCCCGTGCCCGTCTGCGCAGATCCGAGGATGTCACGTCCCATCAACACATAGGGGATGGATTTTTCCTGGATCGGTGTGGGGGCGGTATAGCCGAGGTCTGCGACTGCCTGACTGAGTTCGTCGCACAGGCCAAGTTCAGAAAAATTCAACAGGGACGTCCTTTGGAAACGTGGTTGATCTTTTGCACGGGAGAGAGGCCCTTGACGATATGCACTTCCGGTTCGGTTCAGTGGATCGGCGTTAAACGCTGGGCAATACTAGAGCGAGGTGATACAGACTTAACGCGCAAAGGTCAATCAAACTCGACAGAACGGCGCCGATAGGCCGCACGATGCGTTCCCATGACAATTTCCGTGACACCGATCTTCATTCCGGGCCTGATCCTGACGCGCGATATTTTCGCCGCGCAAATCAACGGGCTCGTCCATCCGGCTGCCGCAAAAACGGCGGATACGCTGGGCCGGGACAGCATCACCGCGATGGCCGAGGCGGCGCTCGCGCTGGCTGACGGGCCGCTGGTGCCGGTGGGCATCTCGATGGGCGGCTATATCGCCATGGAGATGGCGCGCCTCGCCCCGGAGCGCCTTGCCGGCATCGCCTTGCTTAACACGCAGCACCGCGCCGACCCGCCGGAACGCCGGAAGCAGCGCGAAGCCACCATCGACATGGCGCAGAGCGACCGGTTCCGGGGCGTCACGAGGCATCTGCTGAAGAGTTTCCTGTCACCCGCGGCGCTGGAGGACGAGACGCTGGTCGCCCGGGTCATCGCCATGGCCGAGGAGGTCGGACGCGAGAATTTCGTGCTTCAGCAGCGGGCCATTCTGGGGCGGCGCGACCAGTCGGACACGCTTGGCGCGCTGACCGTGCCGGCGCTGGTGCTCGGCGGCGGGCTGGACACGCTGACACCGCCGCAGGCATCGCGCGACATGGCAGAGCTGATCCCCGATGCCGAGCTTGTGATCATGGAAGAGATCGGCCACCTCTCGACCATCGAGGCGCCGGACGAGGTCACGGACATCCTGAACGCCTATCTGGCGCGGCTCGCCGCCTAGACGTCGAGGTCGGCCAGCACGTCGTCGGCGTGGTCGCGGATATAGCCGAACCGCAGCTCGGCCTTCTTTCCCATAAGCGTGCTGACCAGCTGGTCGACGCCGCGCCGCGCATCCGCGCCGGAGCTGTCGCGCCGCGGCAGGTCAACCCGCAGCAAGCGCCGCGTGGCGGCGTTCATGGTGGTTTCCTTGAGCTGGCCCGGCGGCATCTCGCCAAGGCCCTTGAAGCGGCTGATCTCGATCTTGCCGCGCCCGTCGAAGCCGCTTTTCTCCAGCTCCTCGCGCTGCGCGTCGTCGAGCGCGTAGAGCGTGGTGCCGCCCTGTGTCATGCGGTAGAGCGGCGGCTGCGCGAGGAACAGGCGTCCGGCCTCGATCAGCGCCGGCATCTCGCGATAGAAATAGGTCATCAGCAGCGCCGCGATATGCGCCCCGTCGACATCGGCGTCGGTCATGATGATGACGCGGCCATAACGCAGGTCATCCAGCTGGAAATCCTTGCCCGGGCGCACGCCCAGCGCCAGCGCGAGGTCCGACAGCTCCTGATTGGCGCCGAGCTTTTCGGTGCTGGCGCTGGCGACGTTCAGGATCTTGCCGCGGAGCGGGAGCACCGCCTGGGTCTTGCGGTCGCGCGCCTGCTTGGCCGAGCCGCCGGCCGAATCCCCCTCGACGAGGAACAGTTCGGTCAGGTCGGTGTCGCTCGCCGTGCAGTCCGCCAGCTTGCCGGGAAGGCGCAGCCTGCGGGTCGCCGACTTGCGGGCCACCTCGCGCTCCTTCTTGCGGCGCTTGCGCTCCTCGGCGCGCTCGATGGCGGCATCCAGCAGGAAGTTTGCCCGTGCGGCGTCGGCGGCGAGCCATTGCTCGAACCTGTCGCGCGCGGCCTGTTCCGTCTGCCGGGTGGCGTCTGCCGAGACGAGCCGGTCCTTGGTCTGGCCCTGAAACTGCGGGTCGCGAAGAAAGACCGACAGCATCACCGCGGTGCCGGCGAACACGTCGTCGGCGGTGATCTCGGCGGCCTTGCGGTTGCCGGCGAGGTCGCCGAAGCTGCGCAGCGCGCGGGTGATGGCCTGGCGGAAGCCTGCCTCATGCGTGCCGCCCGACGGGGTCGGCACCGTGTTGCAATAGGAATGGAAGAAGCCGTCCTCGCCGGCGCCGAGCCAGGTGATGGCCCATTCGAATTTCTGGCCGTCGAGCTCGACAAGGTCGGCAAAGGGGGTGGAGACGAGAAGCGCCGTATCGGCGGTGGCGTCGTTCAGATAGTCGGACAGGCCGCCGGGGTAGTGCAGCACCGCCTCGGCCGGCACCGGATCGTCATTCGCCAGCAGCGCGGGATCGCAGCGCCAGCGGATTTCCACCCCGGCGAACAGATAGGCCTTGGAACGCGCCATCCGGTAGAGGGTGGAGGGGCGGAAATACGGCTTCTCGCCGAAAATCTCGGGATCGGGGCAGAAGGTCACCGCCGTGCCGCGCCTGTTCGGGGCGGCGCCGACCGTGGCCAGCGGGCCCTGCGGGACGCCGCGCGAAAAGCTCTGCTGATAGAGGGTTTTCTCGCGCGCGATCTCGACATGCAGCTCAGAGGACAGCGCGTTCACCACCGACGCGCCGACCCCGTGGAGGCCGCCGGACGTGGCATAGGCCTTGCCGGAGAATTTGCCGCCGGCATGCAGCGTCGTCAGGATCACCTCGACCGCCGACTTGCCGGGGAATTTCGGATGCTCGCCCACCGGCATGCCGCGGCCATTGTCGCGGATGGTCAGCCGGTCGCGCCCCTCGAGGTGGAAATCGATGCGGTTCGCGTGGCCGGCCACGGCCTCGTCCATCGAATTGTCGAGGATCTCGGCGGCCAGATGGTGCAGCGCGCGCTCGTCGGTGCCGCCGATATACATGCCGGGGCGGTGCCGGACAGGCTCCAGCCCTTCGAGAACCTCGATATTGGCGGCATCATATCCGTCGGCGGAGGCCGCGGCACCAAACAGATCGGACATATCTCACGCGTCTTTCGCAAAGAGTCTTACGGGTGTTGCCGCGCGCGGCGCATCGGCGCGCGACCATTCCCCGTTCTACCGTATCTTGCGGTGCGGTGAAAGCCGGAACGCGAGATATGGGGCGCAGAAAGGGCGGTTTTGCCGGTTTGATTAACCGTATTTTTACCGCGCCGGGACTAGGCTTCGTGACAGAACCAACTTTCATCACAGGAGACCCTTCCATGCGCCTCATGAACACCCGTGCCCGAGCCGCCACCCCGCTGGCCCTTGCCGGCCTCGTCACACTGCCCCTCGCTCTGGCCGCCTGCGGCTACCAGCCCTCGCTCGGCGACTACCGGCCGGTGGTCGACAGCTACAATACCGACATGGCCGCCTATGAGGCGGATCGCGGCCAGTGCGTCGCCGTGGCGATGCAGGCGCAGGCCGAATATGAACGCCAGCAACGGCTGAAGCGGGAATCGAACATGACCATCGGGCTGATCGTCGGGGCCATCGCCGGCGCGGCGGTGGGCTCGGTCTCGGGCGATGCCGGTGACGGCGCGGTGGTCGGCGGCACCCTCGGCGCGCTGGAAGGCGGGCTGGCGGAGACCGACTACGACCCGGTGACAAGCCCGCGCAAGATCGTCGACCGCTGCATGAAGAACCGCGGCTACGAGATCCTCAGCGACCTCGGCAAAGGGGCGTGAGGAGTAGTTCAATCAGCACATAACAAAAAACCCCCGGACATCTGCCCGGGGGTTTTGCTGTTCTGGGGTCGTCCGCCCGGCCGGTTGGCCGGGGCGGCGGACTGCCCGGCGGACTTCCCGGCCCTAGGCCGAGTAGTACATCTGGAACTCGACCGGATGCGGGGTGTGCTCCAGCGCGATGACCTCTTCCATCTTCAGCTCGATATAGGCATCGATCTGGTCGTCGGTGAAGACATTGCCCTGGGTCAGGTACGCACGGTCGGCGCTGAGGCTCTCGAGCGCCTCGCGCAGCGATGCGCAGACGGTCGGGATCTGGGCCAGTTCCTCGGCCGGCAGGTCGTACAGGTCCTTGTCCATGGCATCGCCCGGATGGATCTTGTTCTGGATGCCGTCGAGGCCGGCCATCAGCATCGCCGAGAAGGCCAGGTACGGGTTCGCGGTGGCGTCCGGGAAACGGACCTCGACGCGCTTGCCGTTCGGCGAGTTCACGTGCGGGATCCGGCAGGAAGCCGAGCGGTTGCGCGAGGAGTAGGCCAGAAGCACAGGTGCCTCATAACCCGGGATCAGGCGCTTGTAGCTGTTGGTCGACGCGTTGGTGAAGGCGTTCAGCGACTTGGCGTGCTTGATGATGCCGCCGATGTAGAACAGGGCCATTTCCGACAGGTCGGCATACTGGTTGCCCGCGAAGAGCGGCTTGCCGTCCTTCCAGATCGACTGGTGCACATGCATGCCCGAGCCGTTGTCGCCGGCGATCGGCTTCGGCAGGAAAGTGGCGGACAGGCCGTAGGCCGCTGCGACCTGATGCACGCTGTACTTGTAGAGCTGCAGGTTGTCGGCGGTCTCGATGAGGGTGCCGAACTTCATGCCGAGCTCGTGCTGCGACGGTGCCACCTCGTGGTGGTGCTTCTCGACCGGAACGCCCATGTCGGCCATGACCGAGAGCATTTCGCCGCGGATGTCCTGGCCGCTGTCGATCGGCGGGACCGGGAAGTAGCCGCCCTTGACGCCCGGACGATGGCCGAGGTTGCCCTCTTCATAATCGCGGGCGCTGTTGTACGGGCCCTCGACGGAATCGACGGCGTACATGGCGCGGTTCATCGACACATCGATCTTCACATCCTCGAAGATGAAGAATTCGGCTTCCGGGCCGAAGAAGGCGGTGTCGCCGAGGCCGGCGGCTTCCATGTGGGCCAGGGCTGCCTTGGCGGTGCTGCGCGGGTCGCGCGAATAGGCCTCGCCGGTGCTCGGCTCGAGGACGTCGCAGAACAGCGCCAGGGTCGGCTGCGCGAAGAACGGGTCGACATAGCAGCGATACAGGTCGGGCATCAGCGTCATGTCGGATTCGTTGATGGCCTTCCAGCCGGCGATCGACGAGCCGTCGAACATGAAGCCTTCGGCGAGGCTCTCTTCATCGATGGTGTCGATGTGCTGGGTCACGTGCTGCATCTTGCCGCGCGGGTCGGTGAAACGGAGGTCGACATAGGTGATGTCGTTCTCCTTGATCATTTCCATGATGGCTTTTGCGTCAGACATGGGGGTTCCTTCCATTCGTCTTGGGGTCGTCTTGATTAATGTGCCGGCGGGCCGGCGTCTGTCGGGGATGGCCTCACGGGCCGTGTGCCGGGCGGATCAGACCGCTTCGGCGCCGCGCTCCCCGGTGCGGATACGGATGGCTTCGTCGATCGTCGAGATGAAGATCTTGCCGTCACCGATGCGGCCTGTCTGGGCCGCGTTCTGGATGGCATCGACAACGCGCTCGAGAAGGGAATCCTCGATCACGACCTCGATTTTCACCTTCGGCAGGAAATCGACGACATATTCAGCGCCGCGATAGAGCTCGGTATGGCCTTTCTGGCGACCGAATCCCTTTGCTTCCAGGACGGTGATGCCCTGAATGCCGACGTCGTGAAGCGCTTCCTTGACCTCATCGAGCTTGAACGGCTTGATGATGGCTTCGATTTTCTTCATGGCGTTCGTCCTGTGTTCAGGCCTGCAAGCAGGCTTGTCTCGCGGGCATGCCCGACCGTCGGGCAACCCGATATGATGCGTTCCTCGCGCATTCATAATGTCGGGCGCAAGGCGATGCGGCCCGGCCCACGGCCATGGATGTCGAATCTTCAGAAATTGCGTGAAAATGTGGCGAGTTGCCTAAAATTTAGGCAATTCCGGTCTCGGCGGTTCTGAACGCCGGGTGTCAGCCTGCCTGACGGTCCGCGAGCCGGTCCGCAAGCCGGTCCGCAAGCCGGTTCTCTACAGATGCCTTAACGGTCTCGATAGCGGCCATTTTCACCGGCCCGAAGCCGCGAATTTCAGACGCCGCGCCGAGGATGCCGCGCCAACTGTCTGCGTCGTCGGCAGGATCATATTGCGCCATCAGGCCGAGATACCAGCCGATCAGGCCGCGTTCGACGCGCCGTTCATGCTGCCAGGCGAACGGGTCGAATGCGGTGCCGCGAAGCCGTTTCAGGCGTGCCAGCAGCGGGAACAGGTGCTGCATCATCCGCGTCTCGGTCTTTTTCGGGCGGCCGCGGCCGTCGCGCGCCCGGGTGATGAAGGGCACGACCAGATGGTTCGCGGTCCTGAAGCCCGGAACAAAGCCTGACTCCAGCTTTTCGCGGAAGCGCGCCGAACTGTGAAGGCGCGCGACCTCGTACTCGTCCTTGTAGGCCATCATCCGGTGCAGCTGGCGCGCCACGATGCAGCGCAGCGCCTCGTCGGTGCAGCGGGCGGCGAACGCCTCGACATCGGCGCGGTAGCGGGCGGCATAGGCGGCGTTCTGATAATCGGTCAGCCTGGCGCAGCGGTCGGACAGGATGTCGGCGAATGTCTCGGCCGGCCGGCCGGATACCGGCGGCGTGATGCCGGCGCGCACGATGTCCGGATTGCCCCGCATCAGCCTGCCGAGATCGAAGGCAAGGCGGTTTTCCCTGACCTTGACCCCGTTCAGCGTGATCGCCTGTCCGATGGCGTGGGCCGAGACCGGGATATGCCCGGCCTGCCAGGCGGCGCCGAGCATCATCATGTTGGCATAGACCGTGTCACCCAGCAGCGTCTCGGCGATGGCATTGGCGTCGAATCCCTCGACGGCGTCACTGCCGCAGGCGCCTGCTATGGCGGCCAGCCTGTCATCCATCTGCAGGTCCAGATCGCGGTTGCGGACAATCTCGCCGGTGGTCATCTCGGCGAGGTTGAGAATGGCGGCCGTGCCCTTTCGATAGGTCTTCATCGCCGCCGGCGAGGCCGATACCACGGCATCGCATCCGATCAGCGCATCCGCCGATGCGGCAGCGATCCGTGTCTGGTGCAGCATGCCGGGGCTGTCCGCCAGCCTGACAAAGCTCATCACGGCGCCGAATTTCTGCGCCAGGCCGGAGAAATTCAGCAGGGTTGTCGCGGTGCCGTCGAGATGCGCCGCCATCGACAGCACCGCCCCGATTGTGGTGACACCGGTGCCTCCGACGCCGGTCACCAGGATGTCATAGGGCGCGTCAGTCTTCGGCAGGGCCGGGGCGGGCAATGCCGCCATTGCCGTTTCGATATCGGGAAGCCTGCTTTCATCTGCCGAGGCGGCGCGGCGCGGCCCCTCGACCGTCACGAAGCTGGGGCAGAATCCGTCGAGGCAGGTGAAATCCTTGTTGCAGCTGGACAGGTTGACCCGGCGCTTGCGCCCCAGCGGCGTGTCCACCGGCTCGACGCTCAGGCAATTCGATGCCACCGAACAGTCGCCGCATCCCTCGCAGACCTCTTCGTTGATGACGACATAACGGTCCGGGTCCTCCATCTTCCCGCGCTTGCGGCGGCGGCGTTTTTCCGTGGCGCATGTCTGGCTGTAGATCAGGACCGAAACGCCCGCATGATCGCGCAGCTCGCGCTGCAGCGCGTCCATCTCCGCCCGGTCGTGGAAACTGGTCAGCGCCGGGAAATCGCGGCGCGAGACACTGTCCAGATCATCAGTGACGAGGGCGATCCGCTGCACGCCTTCCGCGTGGCAGCTGTGCGCGACACCTGCCGGCGACAACTGGCCGTCCACCGACTGGCCGCCGGTCATCGCAACCGCGTCATTGTACAGGATCTTGAAGGTGATGTTGGTTTCGGCAGCCACCGCCTGGCGGATGGCGAGCGAGCCGGAATGGAACCAGGTGCCGTCGCCGATATTCTGGAAGATGTGCCGGTTGCCGTTGAACCGGCTGGTGCCGACCCAGCTGCCGCCTTCGCCGCCCATCTGGCAGACATATTTGGCATCCCGGTCCATCAGCGTGACCAGGAAATGGCAGCCGATCCCGGCTAGGGACTCCGATCCCTCCGGCACCTTTGTCGAGCTGTTATGCGGGCAGCCCGAACAGAAATGCGGCGCGCGCTGCGGAAAGGCGGGGCTGTTCTGGCGCGATGGCGGCGGCACGAGCGCGGTCGCCCGCCCGCAAAAATCGCGGCCGGTGCAATGCGCATCCAGCCGCGCCGCCACCATGGGCAGCAGCAGGTCCGGCGACAGCTCGCCGGTGGACGGGATGAAACGGCCGCCGTCAGGCCCTGACTTGCCGGTGATGTGTTCGGGGCGAACCGGGCCGATGCGCGTCGCCAGCGATCGGATCTGCTCCTCGACAATGCCGCGCTTTTCCTCGACGACGATGATTTCCGTCTTGCCGCGCATGAAGGCGGCGGCGCCCTGTTCCTCGATCGGCCAGGCAAGGCCGATCTTGTAGATATCGATGCCGAGCTCGCGGCAGGCGGCGCTGTCCAGCCCAAGAAGGCGGAGCGTTTCCATCAGGTCGCCATGCGCCTTGCCGGTGGTGACAAATCCGATGCGGGCATCGTCATTGCCATGGATCACACGGTCGACCGGATTTGCCGCGGCGAAAATGGCGGCAGCGTCCAGCTTGGCCTCCATCCTGTCTTCCAGATGCAACCCCGGCGCATCCGGCCAGCGGATGTGCAGCCCGTCGGCGGTGTTGGCCAGCGGTGGGCGCGCGAAGGCGGGGAGCGGCGCAAGATCGACCGAGGCTCCGGCCTCGATCAGCTCGGCGATGGATTTCATGCCCACCCACAGCCCGGAATAGCGGGACAGGGCGAAGCCGAACAGCCCGAAGGAGATCAGCTCGTCGATGGTGGCCGGGTTCAGGACCGGGAGCGAGGCGCCGATGAACCCGTATTCGGACTGGTGCGAGATGGTCGAGGAGACACAGCCATGGTCATCGCCGGCCATCATCAGCACGCCGCCGTTCGGCGAGCTGCCATACATGTTGCCGTGCTTGATGGCGTCGCCCGACCTGTCGACGCCGGGTCCCTTGCCGTACCAGAGCCCGAAGACCCCGTCCACGGTCGTCGATGGCTGCTGTTCCGCCTGCTGCGCGCCGGCCATGATGGTGGCGGCCATATCCTCGTTCACGGCCGGCAGGAAATCGATCTTGTGGCCGTCGAGATGCCGGTTGGCGCGCCACAGCTCGACATCGAAGGTGGCGAGCGGCGAGCCGCGATAGCCAGATACCAGCCCGCCGGTGGCCAGCCCCGCCGCCGCGTCGAGGCGTGCCTGGTCCAGCAACATGCGCACCAGCGCCTGTGTTCCGGTCATGAAGACGCGGCCCGATGACTGGGTATACCGGCTGTCCAGCGGTGGCGGAGCGGACGCGCCGACGGCATCGCCCGGCGTGGCGGCCGAGAGGGGCTTTGCGTCGTCCGGTGCCATCAATTGTCACTCCGTGCCGGGGAGGCCCAGCGGACCATCACCTTCACTCTGCGGCAATCAACCCTGCCCGGCAAGAGGGCAGCGGGCTGTCTGCGGCAGTCAATTGGTCGCGCCTTTCGCCTCCGCTTTGGCAGATTGGATTGACTGGAAAATCCCTTGCTCCGGCTTGGATTTTTGGCTAGCTCGGTCGGCCGGTATCCATTCGCAGAAAACCGGCAAATCGGACTTGCGCGGGACCATTGGCTCGGCTAATGTCCGGCCCTGCATTTCAGGCAGGTGTCAGGGGCTCGTCCCGCGCCCGCCGGATCAATGCGATGGCGGGTGTAGCTCAGTTGGTTAGAGCGCCAGTTTGTGGCACTGGAGGTCGCCGGTTCGAAACCGGTCACTCGCCCCACTTCTCCCGGCATGGGGCGTCATCCGTCGCTTCGTGCCGCGCGGGCTCTACGCTGCGGGCGTGGCGGAATTGGTAGACGCGCTGGATTTAGGTTCCAGTGGTGAAAACCGTGGGGGTTCAAGTCCCTCCGCCCGCACCAGGTTCACGTCCGTCACCGGCGGACATTCACGCCGGTTACCGACCCGGTTGCCAGACGGCCCTGTCGCCAAAGAGGGTTGTGGCATCGGGGAGCCGTCTCTTGCAGAGGAAAAAGGTTCGATGAAGATTTCTGAAACCAGGGCCGAGGGCCTGATCCGCGAATATGCCATTGTCATTTCGGCAGCCGAAATCGACGAACAGGTCGCGGCAAAGCTCGCCGAGCTTGCAACTACCGTCAACATGCCGGGCTTCCGCCCGGGCAAAGTGCCGATGTCGGTGGTGAAGTCGCGCTTCGGCCCGCAGGTTCAGGGCGAGGCCATGAAGAACGCGCTCGACGAGGGTGCGCGCCAGGCCATCGAAAACAACGAGCTCCGCTTGGCAAGCCAGCCAAGCGTCGAGATCACCAGCTATGAGGATGGCAAGGACCTCGAGGCGGCCCTGTCATGCGAGATCATGCCTGCCATCACCATGCCCGACCTCGCAAAGCTCGACATCGAGCGCCCGACGCTCGAGGCAGGTGACGCGGAAATCGACGAGGCGCTGAAGAACATCGCCGACAGCAACCGCCCGACCGTCGAAGTCACCGCCAAGCGCGCCGCAAAGGCCGGCGATGTCGTCGTGATCGACTTCATCGGCCGCATCGACGGCGAGGCGTTCGAGGGCGGCGCTGCCGAGGGGCATTCGCTGGAGCTCGGCTCCAACAGCTTCATCCCGGGCTTTGAGGACGGCCTTGTCGGCGCAAAGGCCGGCGAGACCCGCGACGTGAACGTGTCCTTCCCCGAGGAGTATCAGGCAGCGCATCTTGCCGGCAAGCCGGCCGTGTTCGAGGTGACCGTCAAGGAACTCCGTGAAAAGGGCGAGGCCTCCATCGATGACCAGCTTGGCCAGAACCTTGGTTTTGAAGACCTTGCCGGCCTGCGCGAGGCAGTCGCCGGCCAGATCAACGGCCAGCACGCGACCGCGCTGCGCCAGGCGCTGAAGAAAAACGTCCTCGATGCGCTGGCAACCGGCGAGGAATTCGACGTGCCGCCGTCGCTTTACAAGTCCGAATACGAGAATGTCGCCCGCGCGATGAACCCGAATGCGCCTGCCGCGCACGATCATGACCATGACCATGACCATGATCACGATCATGATCATGAGCACCCGGCGGCCGACGAGGGCATGGATGACGACGCCAAGGCCGAAGCCAAGATGGTGGCCGAGCGGCGCGTTCGTCTCGGCCTGCTTCTGACCGAGATCGGCCGTGTCAACAATATCGAGGTGACTGACGAGGACACCCGCCAGGCCGTATTCGAGGAAGCCCGCCGCTATCCCGGGCAGGAACAGATGGTTCTCGAGTATTTCCAGAAGAACGAACAGGCGATGCAGCAGCTCGCCGGTCCGATTTTCGAGGACAAGACGGTTGATTTCATCCTCGAGATGGCAAATGTAACCGAAGTACAGACGGACGTGGAAACGCTCTATGCCGCCCCGGAAGAGGGCGAGGGCGAGGCCGCGGCCAAGAAGAAGCCGGCCAAGAAGGCCGCCAAGAAGGCAGCGGCGAAGAAAGCCGCGGCGAAGAAGGCGGCACCGAAAAAGGCGGCTGCCAAGAAGGGGGCCGCAAAGAAGGCCGCCAAGAAAAAGTCCTGACCGGCGAGACGCCGTAGCGAGGAGATGAGAGATGAGCGAGTTTGATCAGCCGATGGCAAACCTTGTCCCGATGGTCGTCGAGCAGACGAGCCGCGGCGAGCGTGCCTATGACATTTTCTCGCGCCTCCTGAAGGAGCGCATCATCTTCCTCACCGGACCGATCGATGACGGCGTCGCCTCGCTGGTATGCTCGCAGCTTCTTTTCCTAGAGTCGGAAAATCCGACCAAGGACATCGCGATGTACATCAACTCGCCGGGCGGCATCGTGACCTCCGGCCTCGCGATCTACGACACGATGGAATATATCCGCCCGGATGTATCCACCGTCTGCATCGGCCAGGCGGCCTCGATGGGCTCGCTGCTGCTGACGGCGGGAGCCGCGGGCAAGCGTTTCAGCCTGCCGAACGCGCGCATTATGACGCACCAGCCGAGCGGCGGGTTCCAGGGCCAGGCCAGCGACATCGAGATCCATGCCAAGGAAATTCTCGACCTGCGTCGCCGCCTCAACGGAATCTATGAGAAGCATACCGGCAAGACGCTGAAACAAATCGAGAAAATCATGGAGCGTGACACCTTCATGACCGCCGATGACGCGCAGCAATTCGGCCTGATCGACTCCGTCGTCGAGAAGCGCCCGACGCCGGAAGGCGACAGCTGATTTCATCCAAATTCCGGTTTCGGTATGTGAATTGCAGGCTGGCTGTCAGGGCCGGTCCAAGAATATCGTTGAATCGAAACCGTAAGCCCACATAGACTGCATGTGCGCACTGCCCCCGGTGCGCTTTACTGCGACGCGAGGAGCCACACCATGGCGAAGACCGAAGACGGCGACAAGGGCACGCTTTTCTGTTCTTTCTGCGGAAAGAGCCAGCATGAAGTCCGCAAGCTGATTGCCGGGCCGACGGTGTTCATCTGCGACGAGTGCGTCGAGCTGTGCATGGACATCATCCGCGAAGAGCACAAGACCTCGCTGTCCAAGGGGCATGACGGCGTCCCGACCCCTGCAGACATCAACCAGGTGCTGGACGAGTATGTGATCGGCCAGGCACGTGCCAAGCGCGTTCTGTCCGTGGCGGTTCACAACCATTACAAGCGCCTCGCCAACGCCGGCAAGACCGGCGACATCGAGATTTCCAAGTCGAACATCCTTCTTGTCGGCCCGACCGGGTGCGGCAAGACGCTGCTGGCCCAGACGCTGGCGCGGATGCTGGATGTGCCGTTCACCATGGCCGACGCCACGACGCTGACCGAAGCCGGCTATGTCGGCGAGGATGTCGAGAATATCATCCTGAAGCTGCTACAGGCCGCCGACTACAATGTCGAGCGCGCGCAGCGCGGCATCGTCTATATCGACGAGGTCGACAAGATTTCGCGCAAGGCCGACAACCCGTCAATCACCCGCGATGTGTCGGGCGAGGGTGTGCAGCAGGCGCTTCTCAAGATCATGGAAGGCACTGTTGCCTCGGTTCCGCCGCAGGGCGGCCGCAAGCATCCGCAGCAGGAATTCCTGCAGGTCGACACGACCAACATCCTGTTCATCTGCGGTGGCGCCTTCGCCGGGCTGGACAAGCTGATTGCCGGCCGCGAGACCGGTGCCGGTATCGGCTTTGGCGCGGATGTGCGCGCCCCCGACGATCGCAAGACCGGCGAGCTCCTGTCGGAGCTCGAGCCGGAGGATCTGATCAAGTTCGGCCTGATTCCCGAATTTGTCGGCCGCCTGCCGGTTGTGGCAACGCTCGAGGATCTCGACGAGGACGCGCTGATCCGCATCCTGACCGAGCCGAAGAACGCGCTGATCAAGCAGTATCAGAAGCTGTTCGAGATGGACGAGGTATCGCTGGAGTTCCGCGAGGACGCGCTTCGCGCGATCGCCCAGAAAGCCATTGCCCGCAAGACCGGCGCGCGCGGCCTGCGTTCGATCATGGAAAACATCCTGATGGAGCCGATGTTCGAAATTCCGACAGCTGGCGATATCGAGGAAGTCGTGATCAACGCCGATGTCGTGGATGATGGCGCCGCACCGCTGGTCGTGCATGCGAAGAAGCCGACGAGCGCCGAAAAGAGCGCCTGATCCAGCTCCTGGATTCACCAGATATCGAATAAACCGCTACTCAGCGCCTTTCACAGGCCTGCGTGACGATTCATCGCGTCTTTCCGTCGAAAGTGGTCTCGGTGAAGTGTTTATTGGTATATTCTTCACGAAATTCACGGGCTGACCGGCTGTCTGGCCGGTTGACGGTCGCCCTGGCCGCCACCATATCTGGTGTACAGATAATCCGTTGTTTTGAAGTGCCCGCCGCGAGGCTTCCTGCCATACCGGCGAAACAAGGAGACATAGATGTCAGACGGAGCGATGATCACCCTCCCGGTCCTGCCTCTTCGCGATATTGTCGTATTCCCGCACATGATCGTGCCGTTGTTTGTCGGCCGCGAGAAGTCGATCCGCGCGCTGGAGGCCGTGATGGCCGAGGACAAGCAGATCATCCTGGTGACCCAGAAGGAAGCCGATACCGAGGATCCGGACGCTGACGGCCTGTACACCATCGGTACGGTCGGATCGATCCTGCAGCTGCTGAAACTGCCGGACGGCGCCGTGAAGGTGCTTGTCGAAGGCGGCGAGCGCGTGGTGATCGACCCGCAGTCGCTGAACTCGAATGACGGTTTTCTTGCTGTCGATGCGGAAATTCTCGAGCAGGATGGCTATCTCGGTGCTGACACCGAAGGCCTGGCACGCGCCGCTGTGCAGCAGTTCGACCAGTACATCAAGTTCAACAAGAAGGTCGCATCGGAAGTCCTCAGCGCCATCGAGCAAGTCACCGAGGCCGACAAGATCGCCGACATGATCGCCTCGCATCTGGCTATCAAAATCGAGGAAAAACAAGAGCTTCTGGAGCATCTCGACATCCATCAGCGGCTTGAGCGCATCTTCCAGCTGATGGAAGAGGAGATCGGCGCGCTGCAGGTGGAAAAGCGTGTCCGCAACCGCGTCAAGCGGCAGATGGAGAAGACGCAGCGCGAGTATTATCTGAACGAGCAGATGAAGGCCATCCAGAAGGAGCTCGGCGACGGCGAAGACGGACGGGGCGAGCTGGAAGAGCTCGAGGCCCAGCTTGAAGAGGCGAAGATGCCGCAAGCCGCCCGCGAAAAGGCGGATGCCGAGCTGCGCAAGCTCAAGAACATGGGCCCGATGAGCGCCGAGGCGACCGTCGTCCGCAACTATCTCGACTGGATTCTCGCCGTGCCGTGGCAGAAATCCAGCCGGCTGAAGAAAGACATCAACAAGGCTCGCGAAATTCTCGACGCCGACCATTACGGGCTGGAGAAGGTCAAGGACCGCATCATCGAATTTCTTGCCGTGCAGCAGCGCACAAAGTCGGTCAAGGGACCGATCCTGTGCCTTGTCGGCCCTCCGGGAGTCGGCAAGACCTCGCTTGGCAAGTCGATCGCGCGCGCCACCGGGCGCAAATATGTGCGCATGGCGCTTGGCGGGGTTCGCGACGAGGCCGAAATCCGCGGCCACCGCAGGACCTATATCGGCTCGATGCCCGGCAAGATCGTGCAAAGCCTGAAAAAGGCCGAGACAAACAACCCGCTGTTCCTGCTGGACGAGGTCGACAAGCTCGGCGCGGACTGGCGCGGCGATCCGAGTTCGGCTCTGCTGGAGGTTCTCGACCCGGCGCAGAACAGCACCTTCCAGGACCATTACATGGAGCTGGACCTCGACCTGTCGAACGTGCTTTTCATCACCACCGCGAACACGCTGAACATGCCACAGCCGCTTCTCGACCGGATGGAGATCATCCGGCTGTCGGGCTACACAGAGGACGAGAAGCTGGAAATCGCGAAACGCCATCTGATGGGACGCCAGATCAAGGATCACGGCCTGAAAGACGGCGAGCTCACGGTGACCGATGACGCCATTCGCGGCATTATCCGCAACTACACCCGCGAGGCCGGGGTCCGCAGCCTTGAGCGCGAACTGGCGAAGATCGCCCGCAAGACCGTGACCAAGATCGTCAGCGGCGATGCCAAGTCGATCACGGTCGATGGCGACGGGCTCGAGGAATTTCTTGGTGTCATCCGGTTCCGTTTCGGCGAAATCGAGGATGCTGACCAGGTCGGTGTGACCACCGGCCTTGCCTGGACCGAAGTCGGCGGTGAATTGCTGCAGGTCGAGGCTGTCCGTGTCCCCGGAAAGGGCAAGGTCAGCGCCACCGGCAAGCTCGGCGACGTGATGAAAGAATCGATTCAGGCGGCAGAGTTCTTCATCAAGTCTCGCGCCGGCTCCTACGGTATCGATCTTGAGGAATTCGCCAAGACCGACCTTCATGTCCATGTTCCGGAAGGCGCGACACCGAAAGACGGTCCGTCTGCGGGCGTCGCCATGGTCACCTCGATTGTGTCCGCCGTGACTGGCATCGAGGTGCGCCGTGATATCGCCATGACCGGCGAGATCACCCTTCGCGGACGGGTGCTTCCGATCGGCGGTCTCAAGGAGAAGCTGCTTGCGGCGCTACGCGGCGGCTTGAAGACAGTGTTGATTCCAAAGGAAAATGAGAAGGATCTGGCCGAGATTCCGGATAATGTGAAGGAGGGGCTGGAGATCATTTCCGTCGGCATGGTTGACGAGGTGCTGTCGGAGGCGCTGGTGCGCGAGCCGCTGCCTGTGGGCATATCTAGTGGGTCGGGCGAAGATGCCGCATCGGTCGCCATTGGCGATGCCAACGGTGGCAGCGACGACATCACTGCGCATTAGAACCCTCTAAATTTGAAGGACGCCCTAGGTTTTCTGAACTTGGGGCGTTTTCTTTTTTCTTGGTGTTTTGTCCGAAACACTGTACACCTGATGTCGTTGAACCAACTAGATATTGGGGGTACCCATGAACAAAAACGATCTTATTGCAGCTGTCGCTGACTCCTCTGGCCTGACCAAGGCTGATGCCGGTCGCGCTGTCGACGCCGTATTTTCCAGCATCGAAGGCGCTCTGAAGGGCGGCGGCGAGGTTCGTATTGTCGGTTTTGGTACTTTCTCCGTGGCGCACCGTGCAGCAACCACCGGCCGCAACCCGCGTACCGGCGAGGCCATCCAGATCGCTGCTTCCAAACAGCCGAAATTCAAGGCTGGCGCTCCGCTCAAGGACGCTGTGAACAGCTAAATTTTTGCCTATCTTTTTCGACGCCGGCCCGATATAAGGGTCGGCGTCGTCATTTGGCGGCATGCCAGTCAGCCTGAAAGGCTGTATCGGACCGGGTGGTTAGCTCAGCTGGGAGAGCAACTCGTTTACACCGAGTAGGTCGGGGGTT
>WTIL01000079.1 GCA_011522725.1 Rhodospirillaceae bacterium | reverse complement strand
TCGAGGCTGTATCCCCTGTGGTGTTCATCTCTGGCTCTCGGCGGTTCGTCCGGGCAATCGGGGCCCGGCCTGCATTCCCCGGGCTTTCATTCTCCAGATATAGCAAGCCGCCACCGTCGCTTCCAGAGCGGCGGGCACGGTGCGGGATCAGGCGCCCACTATCCGCGGCACCAGGTTCGCGCTCTGCGCCAGCTGCTGGAACCGGCGGCGCGCATGGCTGTCGACAAGCGAGGCGCAGCTCGGGTCGACATGCAAAGTCAGCACCTTGCCGTCATGGCTCATTCGCATCTTGCGCAGGTCCTGTGCTGTCCCGCCGGAGAAGGTCAGGGCAAAACGCAGCCCGAGACCGATGGTTGTGGCCTCGGCGCGGCGGCGGCGGCTGAGAATGAAGCCGAGTTCCGGCGGTCGCGACTTGTTGGTCTTGCGGCCGACATAGCGGTGATAGACGGCTGTTGCCAGCCAGATGCGTTCCTTGTGGGTCACGCAGTTGACCGGGAGGCCGAGAACACGCCGCGCGCCGAGGTCGCCGCGCACATCCTCATGCTCGGTCCAGCACATGTCGGACAGGTAACAGGCCACTTCGAGAAGGCGCTCGAAACGCGCACGGTCGACAGAAACCGAGGCATTATCCGCGTCTCTGCGGGGCCGGAACAACGGGCGCAGCAGATCGACGAGCGCCTCCGGAACGCCGGGGAACCGGTGCGACGCGCGCGAAATTTCCTGACAGACCACTTGCAAAAAATCCGCCCTGTCGCCGGCGGCGAGCTCGCGGTCGGCAATCAGCCCGTCGCGGATACTGGTGCCGCTCACCGTGATGCGGCCACCGCCACATCTGCGGAACAGGCCGAGCATGATCAGGGCCGCTGTCGGCATCGTCTTCTGGCGGCCAAGCGGCACACCGGACAGGTCTGGAGATTCACGGCAGAAGGCCGACAGCAGATTGGCTGCTTCGTCGCCCGGGATACGGAGCCCGTGCAGAACGGGAAGCGGGTATCCTGTCTGTTCGATATAGGCAAGGCCGAGGGCGCGGAACGATCCGCCTACGCCGAAAATCCTTGTGCTGCTGTCGCCGGCAAGCCACGGCGTGCTGTCGAAGGCGTTCCGGAGATCATCCGCCGTCACCGTCGACAGATGGCCGAAATTGAAACTGGTCGAATGCTGCGCGACGCCGCGTTCGAGCTTGACCACCTCGAGGCTTCCGCCGCCAAGGTCGGCAACAAAGCCTGTGGCCTCGGGAATGTTCAGGGTCAGGCCCTGCGATACGAAATGCGCCTCCTCGTCCTGGCTCAGAACCTCGATCGGCTGGCCGATAATGGCTTCGGCCGGGCCGGTGAATTCAGCCGCGTTGCGCGCGCGCCGCACCGCCGCCGTGGCAACGGCATGGATGGTGGTCACCCCCATCGCCTTCATGATGCCTGCAAAACGTGCCATCGCGGCGAGCGCCACCTGGATGCGATCCGCTTGCAGCATCCCGTCTTCGCCGAGCCCCTCTCCCAACCGGCAGTTGGACCGTTCATTGAACAGGGGGAACGGATATCTGCCGCCGCTGGCGTAGATCACGAGACGGATGGAATTGGAGCCGATATCGATCACCGCGATGGCCGCCTCGCGGCCGGCCTTGCCGGCATCTGCCAGAACAGTGCTGCCGGCCTGCATCGCCATGGTCAGGCGCGCTCGATCGCGATGGCTGTGCCCTCGCCGCCACCGATACAGACGGCGGCGATGCCCCGCTTCAGGCCGCGCGTCTCGAGCGCGTTCAGCAGGGTGACGATGATCCGGCTTCCCGAGGCGCCGATAGGATGGCCAAGCGCGCAGGCCCCGCCATTCACATTCACCTTGTCCGCCGGGATCCCGATCTCGTGCATGAAGGCCATGGGAACGACGGCAAAGGCCTCGTTCACCTCCCAAAGATCGACATCAGCGACAGACCAGCCGAGCTTGTCCATGAGCTTGGTCGCGGCCGGCACCGGCGCGGTGGTGAACCATTGCGGCGCATGCGAGTGGCTGGCATGGCCGAGGATCCGCGCACGCGGGCTCAGGCCTTTCTCCTCGGCAGTGGCGCGGCTTGTCACCACCAGCGCCGCCGCACCATCGGAAATCGACGAGGCATTCGCGGCCGTCACCGTGCCGTCCCTGGCAAAAGCGGGTTTCAGATGCGGGATCTTCTCAGGCCGGGCCTTGCCGGGCTGCTCGTCGGCCTCGATCAGGGTCTCGCCCTTGCGCGTGGTCACCGTAACCGGTGTGATTTCCCCGTTGAATGCGCTGTCGGCCTGAGCGGCCTTGGCGCGCTCGAGCGAGCGCAGCGCGAATTCATCCTGCGCCGCGCGCGAGAACTGGTAGCGCGAGGCGCAATCCTCGGCAAAGCTCCCCATCAGCCTGCCGCGGTCATAGGCATCCTCGAGCCCGTCGAGGAACATATGATCCTGCATGGTCTGGTGGCCGAGGCGGGCACCGCCACGCATGGCCGGCGACAGGTAGGGCGCATTGGTCATGCTTTCCATACCGCCGGCGACAACCATCCCGGCGCTGCCGGCGCGCACCAGGTCATGCGCCATCATCACCGTCTTCATTCCAGACCCGCAGACCTTGTTGAGGGTCGAGGCCGGAACATCTTCACCGAGACCGGCGGCAAACCCGGCCTGGCGCGCCGGCGCCTGGCCGACGCCGGCCGGCAGCACGCAGCCCATGATCACCTCGTCGACCGCGGCGGCATCGACGCCCGCATTCCCGATCGCACCGGCGATGGCGGCACCGCCGAGCTCCGGCGCGGCAAGCGGCGCAAGCTCGCCCTGGAACGCCCCCATCGGGGTTCGGGCTGCACCTGCGATCACAATCTCTGCGGTCCTGTCGGTCATTCGGTCTCTCCCTTGCCCTTGCGGCATCCGGCCCTGAGGCGCGCGGCGCATCCTAGGGTGCGCGGCGGCGTTTTTCAAACCTTTGCAGCATCGCGGAAAAATCCCGACCGG
>WTIL01000069.1 GCA_011522725.1 Rhodospirillaceae bacterium | reverse complement strand
GGTTCGAGTCCCGTCACTCCCGCCATTTCCAAATGTTAGAAGCCTCTGAAACCCAATGGTTTCGGGGGTTTTTTTTATGTCCCTCTAACTGCCGGATCCGCGATCCGCGCGCGCTTCGGACAATGGCTGGTTTTTCGGCGCCGTTTCTTTAGTCTGATGGGGTCTGGCGTTGCGATGGCGCGGCGCCGCTTTGTTTTCCGGACAACGGCCTGATCCTGTGACGGGCCGGCAAGAGGGCCACCGCCATGGACACGTCGCCAGAGAATATCCTGCCATCAGACCATGCCGCAGCCAGCCTCGTCGGCCGGGTCTGGAACCCGGATGCGGCCGGACCAAGCCTCGTCTGCGTCAGGGACGGCGCGATCCTCGACATCACCAGCGCAGATGCGCCGACGATGCGCGATCTGCTGGAAATGGACGACCCGGCCGCCTTCGTCCGCAGCCGGCCCGGCGCGTCGCTTGGCGCGGTTGAGGAGATTGCCGCGAACAGTGTTGCCCATCGCGGTGATGCCACGAGGCCGCATATGCTGGCGCCGTTCGACCTGCAGGCGGTCAAGGCATGCGGCGTGACCTTCGCGCAATCCATCATCGAGCGGGTGATCGAGGAAATGGCCAAGGGCGACGCCTCGCAAGCCGACGCCATCCGTGCCCGCTGCATCGACATTCTGGGAAGCAGCCTGACATCGGTGAAAGCCGGGTCGGAAGAGGCTGAGGGCGTCAAGCAGGCGCTGATCGAAGCCGGCATGTGGTCGCAATATCTGGAGGTCGGGATCGGTCCCGACGCCGAGGTGTTCACCAAGGCACAGCCGATGTCCTCTGTCGGCTGGGGGGCGGATGTCGGGCTGCATCCCGTGTCCGAATGGAACAATCCCGAACCCGAGATCGTCCTTGCCGTGAACAGCTTCGGCGCGGTGAAAGGCGCGACCCTCGGAAACGATGTCAATCTGCGCGATGTGGAGGGGCGCTCGGCGCTGCTTCTCGGCAAGGCCAAGGACAACAACGCCTCGTCGGCGATCGGTCCGTTCATCCGTCTGTTCGATGACGGGTATGGCATCGATGATGTGCGCCGCGCCGAACTTGAGCTCGAGGTAACGGGCGAGGACGGGTTCGCGCTCCGCGGCCAGAGCTCGATGTCGCAGATCAGCCGCGACCCGCTCGATCTCGTGGCGCAGACATGCGGGGCGCATCACCAGTATCCCGACGGGTTCTGCCTCTATCTCGGCACGCTGTTCGCGCCGGTGCAGGACCGCCGCGCCCCGGGGGCCGGCTTCACCCATGAAATCGGCGACGAGGTGCGGATCACCGAGCCACGGCTGGGCACGCTGCAGAACCGGGTCAGCCTGTCGCCCAACTGCCCGGCCTGGAGCTTTGGCACATCGGCGCTGATGCGCAACCTCGCCGCGCGCGGCCTGATCTGAGGAGAATGGCATGAGACGAACCATCCTGATGCTTGGTCTGGCCTGGAGCCTGTCTTTTCCCGCGGCCGCACACCAGTGCGTGCTCGAGGGCAGCACCTCCGAGGCGATCCAGTCCTACAACGCCTGCAAGCTCGATCTCGCCACCGGCCAGTCAGGCCATGGCGGGGACGACCAGTCTGAAGAGCTGGCGCGCCTGAAGGCGGAAAACGAAAGGCTGAAAGCACGGCTTGCCGATGTGCGGCAGCGTCTTCTCGGTCTTCTCGGCGATCTCTAGATGACAGCGGCGTCGATCGGATTCATCGGGCTTGGCAAGATGGGGGCGGTGATGGCGCCGCACCTTGCCGCAGGCGGACACCATGTGACCGGCTATGACATCTCGCCGCCTGCCGTGATGCCGGCCGGGGTCGAGCTTGCCGCGGATCTGGCCGCGCTTGCCGGCTGCGACACCATCATCACGATGCTTCCCGACGGCGATGTGGTGAGTGCGGTGATCGGCGCGCTTCTGGCGGCCGGCTGCGATGCCATGGTGATCGATATGTCTTCCTCGCATCCCGATATAAGCCGCGCCATGGCGGCAGATCTTGCGGCGCGCGGCCAGATGTTTGTCGATGCGCCCGTATCCGGCGGGGTCGGCCGCGCCGAAAGCGGCGAGCTGATGATCATGGCCGGCGGCAGCGACGAGGCCTTCGCGGCCGCACAACCGCTTCTGGCGCTGATGGGAACGCCGACGCTTCTTGGTCCGGCAGGGTGCGGCCATGCGATGAAAGCTCTGAACAATTATGTCTCTGCCGCCGGGCTGGTCGCCAGCTTCGAGGCGCTGGCCACGGCCCGCGACCTCGGCATCGCGCCCGACAGGTTCCTCGAGGTGATCAACCGGTCAACCGGTCGCAACAACACCACCGAGGCGAAGATCGCCCGCTATGTCGTCTCCGAGGCCTATAATTCGGGGTTTGATTTGAGGCTGATGGCAAAGGATGTGGCGATTGCGGCCTCGCTTGCCGAGGCCGGCGGCTTTGACGGCCCGGTGACGGATGCGGTGCGGCAGTTTCTGCAAGACGGTCTGGCGTCGCTTGGCGACGCGGCCGACCATACCGAGCTCTATCTCGGCATCACAAAGGGCAGGGGCGGGTCCTAGCCGATCACCTGCCAGCCGAAATAGAAGACAGCGAGCCAGGCCAGCCCTTTCAGGAAAAAGAACATGAAGGCGGCAAAGCCCATCCGCTTCAGATAGGTAACGATTTTGGTGTTCATTCTGCCTTCGACTCCGGCTGGATCAGCTCCGGCAGACTAACCAAGTCGAGCCATCCTGCCCACCCGTAGCAAAGGTGTTTTTTGCCGCATTCGGGAAAATGCTGTTTGTATGTTGGCGTTTTGTTCTGTAGGAAGCGGGGCGTGGCGGCACAGGGCCGCCGGATCGGACCCCGGACATGACATCACAGCTTCGCAATATTGCCATCATCGCGCATGTCGATCATGGCAAGACAACGCTTATCGATTCCATCATGAAACAGGCGGGCCTGTTCCGTGACAACCAGAAGGTCGCCGAACGGCTGATGGATTCGGGTGATCTCGAGAAAGAGCGCGGAATCACCATTCTTGCCAAACCGACTTCGGTTGTCTGGAAAGATACGCGCGTCAACATCATCGACACGCCCGGCCATGCTGATTTCGGCGGTGAGGTGGAGCGCGTTCTTGGCATGGCTGACGGCGTGATCCTGCTGACCGACGCCGCCGAGGGGCCGATGCCGCAGACCAAGTTCGTGCTTGGCAAAGCGCTGAAGCAGGGCCTGCGCCCGATTGTCGTGATCAACAAGATCGACCGTCCGGATGGCCGTCCCGATGCGGTGGTCGATGAAGTGTTCGACCTGTTTGTCTCGCTGGATGCGAATGACGAGCAGCTGGATTTCCCCATTCTGTATGCGTCCGGCCGTGACGGCTGGGCCGATGAAGAGCTGGACGGCCCGCGCGAGAACCTGCATCCGCTGCTGGACCGGGTGCTGGCCCATGTGCCGTCGCCCGATGTCGAGCCTGACAAGCCGTTCGCCATGCTGGCCACGCTCCTCGATAGCGACCCGTTCCTCGGCCGCTGCCTGACCGGTCGCGTGGTCCAGGGCACGGCGAAGGTGAATACGGCAGTCAAGGCGATCAATCTCGATGGCGAGCAGATCGAGGCAGGACGGCTGACCAAGCTGCTGCGCTTTGAAGGAACACAGCGCGTACCCGTCAACGAGGTGAAGGCAGGCGACCTGATCTGTATCGCCGGTCTTGCCAAGGCATCCGTCGCCGACACCATCTGCGACCCGCAGGTAAGCGAGGCGCTGCATTCGACCCCGGTGGACCCGCCGACCATGTCGGTGACGATCACCGTCAATGACAGCCCTTTTGCCGGCAAGGAAGGCAAGAAGGTGACCTCGACCATGATCCGCGAGCGTCTTCTCGCCGAGGCGGAGACGAATGTCGCCATCACCTTCAACGAGAGTGACGGCAAGGACGCCTTCGAAATCGGCGGCCGCGGCGAATTGCAGCTTGGTGTCCTGGTCGAGACCATGCGCCGCGAGGGGTTCGAGATGACTGTCTCGCGGCCGCGCGTCCTGGTTCGCCGCGAAGAAGGCAAGCGCCTCGAGCCGATCGAGGAAGTCACCATCGATGTCGACGAGGAATATGCCAGCACGGTGGTCGACGCGATGAACCGCCGCAAGGCGGTGATGCTGGACATGCGTTCGTCCGGCGCCGGCAAGACGCGGCTTGTCTTCCATGCCCCGTCTCGCGGCCTGATCGGCTATCCCAGCCGTTTCCTGACCGAGACTCGCGGCACCGGCGTCCTGAACCGGGTCTTCCACAGCTATGACGAATACAAGGGCGACATTCCGGGCCGCCGCAACGGCGCGCTGATCGCGTCCGAGACCGGCACGGCCGTCGCCTATGCGCTGTTCAACCTGCAGGATCGCGGGGTGATGTTCATCGACCCGCAGACAGCTGTCTATCAGGGCATGATCGTCGGCGAGCACAGCCGCGACAATGATCTCGAGATCAACGTCCTGAAGGGCAAGAAGCTGACAAATGTCCGTGCCGCGGGCTCGGACGAGGCGGTGGCGCTGACGCCGCCGCGCCGGATGTCGCTCGAGGATATGATGGCCTATATCGACAGCGACGAGCTGCTGGAGGTCACGCCGCAGAGCCTGCGGCTTCGCAAGCGCTATCTGCTTGAGCATGAGCGCAAGAAATACCGCCGCCAGCTGGAGGAGGAGCAGGCGATCGCCTCATGACCGTGAGAGCAGCAGCCCGCCCAGCACCAGAAGATAGGACATGATGGCGACCGGTCCCACGGTCTCGCCAAGCGCGATAAAAGCGATCAATGCGCTGATGATCGGCACGATATATCCGTTGGTCGAGGTGTAGATCGCGCTCTCGCGCCGGATAAGCGTGCCGCGCAGGATCATTCCGCATCCGGTGACGATCACACCTCCGACAAGCACCCAGAACAGGCCCTTTGCCGACGGCATGCCGGCAGGCGGAAACAGCAGCAGCGCCGGAACCGCGATCAGATTGCCGGTCAGAAGGGCCGATGCGGTGATGGAAACGGGCGACACTTTCGGCATCATCTGGAACAGGATGCCGCCGATCGCGATAAAAACGGCCGACATCACACAGACGATATGCGGCAGCCACAAGGGGATATCCGTCTCGAGGCGAAGCTGCGGCGCGGCCATCGTTTCTGCCGTGCCACGCGCCCCGGCGAGCGCCAGCAGGATCAGTCCGGCGGAGGCGACGGCAAACCCCGCCCATTTGCGCCTTGATACGGGTGTGCCGAGAAAAATCCGCGACAGCACCAGAACCTCGACCGGAATGACGGCATAGTAGATCGCCGCGGTGGCATTGCTGAGATAGGTCAGTGTCCAGGGAAGAACGGTGAAGGGCACCGCCATGCACAGCATGCCGTAGGCGGCAGCGTAGCGCCACATCAGCCCGCCCCTTACAAGGCCGGCGCCGGTGACGGTGGCGACAAACAGCAGGAAAATCGAGGCGAAAATCACGCGCAGCGCGCCGGCGGCAACCGGCCCGATCTCCAGCGTGGCGAGCGAAGCCGACAGGAACCCGGTCGCATACATGGTCGCCAGTATCAGCAACATGACCAGCGACAGGACTGCCGGCTGGTTGCGGTCCAGCCAGCGAATCACAGAAATGCCTCCGGCACGTCGGTGATCACTGTATCGACACCGGCATCGATCATGCGTTTCATGTCGGCAGGTTCATTCACGGTCCAGACCCTGACCCGAAGCCCGGCGGAATGGATGGCCTCTACCATCCCGGGCGTCACGATATCCTTGTCCAGATGCAGCGCCTCGAGCCCGAGCCTTGCGGCGAGTTCCTGCCAGTCTTCCGGTAACTCCTCGCTGATCAGGGCGCGCGGCATTGCGGGAAGGGTGGTTTGCAAGGCCGCAAGGAACGCGGCATCGAAGGAAGAGACCATATTGAGTCCCGGCTGGACACCGGCCAGCTGCGCGGCCAGCGCGCTGGCGGCCTCGCCCTGCCTGGCGCCATGGCATTTCATCTCGAGGTTGAACCGCATGCCGGTATCGGCCTGCCAGTGGAGAAGGCCCTCAAGAAGCGGAACCGTCTCGCCGGCGAATTCCCGGCCGCGCCAGGCTCCGGCATCCATCGTGCCGATCTCGGCGCTGGTCAGAGAGTCGAGCGAGGCGTCCCCGGCGACGGTGCGTCCGAGCGCGCTATCATGGAATACGGCAAACCCGCCGTCGGCCAGTAATGACAGATCGGTTTCAATCGAGAGTGCGCCGGCTTCCCGTGCCTTGGCGAAGGCCAGCATGGTGTTTTCCGGGCAAGCGCCGCTGGCGCCGCGATGGGCTTCCAGTCTGGAGGGAGGAATTTTCATGTGATGTGTCTCTTCAGCAATGCCCCAGACCATAGCACGGGTGATGGCCACGAGGGCACATCCATCTTTGTCCGGGATTGTCCTTGTTTGAGGCTGGCGTGATTGCGTCACCGCCGCTGCACGGTCTATAATCCGGCCCTACCAGCGGAGCGAAGATTCATGCCCCTCACATTCTACGGACTGAAATCCTGCGACAGTTGCCGCGCGGCACTGAAGGCACTTGCCGTTGCCGGGATCGAGGTGGATCATCGCGACGTCCGCGACGATGGTGTGCCGGTCGAGACATTGCGACAGGCCATCGAACGACATGGTGCCGACAAGGTGATCAACCGGCGCTCCACCACCTGGCGAGAGCTGGACGAGACAGCGCGGCAGGGCGAGCCGGTCGCGCTGTTGCAGGCGCATCCGTCACTGATGAAACGGCCGCTCATCGTGCAGGCCGACGGCGGCAGCACCGTCGGGTGGGATGCGGCGGCGCGGAACGCGCTGGGTCTCGGGTAGACAGGCAAGGCAAGGTTCAGGAGCCGATACCGATGGCAAAGACAAGAATGGCGCTGGAACTCGGGATGGGGACGTCGCTTCGCAAGGGCGACTATACCCGTGCCGCCGTGCGCGCGGTTCAGGACGCGCTCTGGCGCAATTCGGTGAGTTTCGCCGAGGCGTTCGGCTTCGAGAAATCCGACATGCTGATTGATGTCGAGATCGGCGTCCAGAAACCGGACGAGGTCGACAAGGGCGAGGTCAAGGCTGTGCTGCCCTACGGCAACGGCACGGTACAGGTGGTCGCCGGGGGGCTGGATGTGCCGAAGCCGGACGGCGATGGCGTGACCATTCTCGCCAATGCCGCCGTTGTCATTTCCTTCGACATGGAGCGTAAGGGAGAGGGCGCATGAAACGTCTGATCCTTGAAATGGGCATCGGCACCGACCTCTATGGCGGAGACTATACCAAGGCGGCATGCCGCGCCGTGCGCGACGCCATCGGCCACAGTTCCATCTCGCTGTTCCGGTCATGCGGAATGAACCACCGCGACATGCTGGTAAAGGTCACGATTGGTGTGCAAGACCCGTCACAAGTTGATGCCGATACGGTCGCGGCGTCGTTGCCGCGTGGCAATCCGCAGGTCGAGGTCGTGCATGGCGGCCTGAACATCGCCGATCCCGAGCAGGACGGGCCGACCATCATCGCCTCCGCCTCGGTCGAGGCATTCCTAGACGTCGAAGCCGGTGACTGGCAGATCAGCGAGAAAGAGAATGGATAGTCTCGACAATCCTCTCGCCGAGGCGCGGGCGGAAATCCTCGTTCCCTCCGTCGGCATTCGCGAGGACATGCCGTTCTTCACCAAACGGCTCGGCTTCCGGCTGGACCAGATTTTCCCGGCAGACGACCCGACCGTGGCGGTGCTTTCAGGCCATGGCGTGCGGGTCAGGCTTGATTCGGGGCTCGGCAGCGATGTGCCGGTTCCGTCACTCCGCCTTCTGGTCGAGGATCCGTCGCTGGTTGCCGATGGCGAGAGCGAGCTTGTCGCCCCGAACGGCATGCGGGTCGAGATTGACAGGCGTGATCCGGAGATGGTCACCCCGCCGACCCGGCATAACTACATCGTCCGCCGGCTTGCCGACCAGGCGCCATGGGTCATCGGCCGGGCCGGCATGCATTACCGCGATCTGATCCCCGACAGGCTTGGCGGCTCGATCATCGCCAGCCATATCCGCATTCCCGACGGCGGGCCGGTGCCCGACATGGTGCATTACCATACGGTCGGGTTTCAGCTGATCTTCTGTCTCGCCGGGTGGGTGGACCTCGTCTATGAGGATCAGGGTCCGGAATTCAGGCTTCACGCCGGCGACTGCGTGATCCAGCCGCCGGAAATACGCCACCGGGTGCTGTTTGCCTCGGACAATATCGAGGTTCTGGAAATAGGCGTCCCGGCCGAGCATGTGACCACCATCGACCACGAGATGGAGCTGCCGAACGGCCCGGCCAATCCGGATCGCCGGTTCCAGGGACAGCGTTTCGTCCATCACCGCGAATCAGAGGCCGAATGGGGTGCCTGGCGCATTCCCGGGTTTGTTGCGCGCGACACCGGCATTGCTGCCGGCACAAACGGCGTTGCCAGCGTCGAAGTGGCGAAATGGCGGGGCGGCGAGGCGGTTACGGCCGTGCATGACTGCGATATCCTGTTTCATCTGGTAAAGCAGGGCACCATGACCCTGTCTGTCGAAGGCGAGCCGGATTACGAACTGACGGCGGGTGATGCTTTTGTCATCCCGCCGGGCCGGCCGGCGAAATTTCATGGCTGTAGCGATGACCTGGAACTGATCGAGGTCGCGCTGCCATCCGCCTTCACCACGACCATCGCCGGCTGACGGCCCGCCCTGATGCGCCCGTTCGATTATCTTCTCTATGCCGGCGTCGTCTTTGCCTGGTCGACAAGCTGGTATCCGTTGTCGCTCCAGATGGGTGTTGTCGAGGCCGAGGTGTCGCTCGTCTGGCGCTTTACCGCCGCAGCGGTGCTGATGTTCGCCATCACCGCCTGGTTCAGGGTGCCGCTTCGCTATGGCCGGGCAGAGCATATCCGCTTCGCCATGCTCGGGATCGTGCTCTTCTCGACCAATTTCGCGCTCTATTACAACGCCAGCCTTTATGCCGCCTCGGGTCTGCTGGCCGTCATTCTGTCAACCGCATCGCTGGTCAATGTGCTGATGGTGGCGGTGATCTCCCGCCGGCCGCCACCTGTTCTGCAGCTCGGCGCGGCGGCCACAGGCCTTGCCGGGGTCGGCCTGATTTTTCTGCCTGAATTGCAGCTGTCGCCGACGGTCGGGCTTGCTCTGCTTCTTGGCGGGCTGGGCACGCTCAGCTTCTGCATCGGCAACCTGATGTCGGCGGCAAGCCAGAAGCGCAATGTCCATGTCCTCGCCTCGACAAGCTGGGGCATGGTCTATGGAACGGCGTTCATGGTGATTGTTTCGCTCATTCGCGGTCACGAATTCACCATTGATCCGAGCGTGACCTATATCGGCAGCCTCATCTGGCTCGTCAGCATTTCCTCGGTGCTGGCATTTGCCAGCTATTTGACCCTGATCGGACGGATCGGGCCGGGACGTGCCGGCTATGCGACGGTGATTTTTCCGGTCATCGCGCTGCTGATCTCGACGATCTTCGAGGGCTATGTCTGGGCGCCGCTGTCATTTGTCGGACTGGCGCTGGTGATGGCAGGCAATGTGATGATGATCCGCGCCCGCGACTGAACGCAGCGGTCCGGAACCGGAAGGCTAGCCGTGGAAATAGGGCGATGGCGCCAGAGATCCGGCAGCCAGCGCCAGCGTGGCCCCCAATGTCAGCATATGGCGAAGCCGCATATACCAGGCCGGAAGCAGTCCCGCGGCCGTGGCGCGGCGATCGACGCTCCAGCTCACCAGAAACCCCGGCACCAGCGCCAGCAATGCCATGCGTGTGTCGAGAAAGACCACCGGTTGCCAGGCATAAAGGGCCGGCACCACCGACCAGACAAACCATAGGGGGCTGCGGTCACCGTGAAGGGCAAGGCCCCAATGGACCGCGCCGATGAAACTCAGGATCACGGCGCCGTATATGCCGCAGATGACAAGCGCGATCCCCGACCACAGCGCCACGCCGCTGTGCGCCGCGCCGGCACACAGGAAAAAGGGAACGAGACCGCCGCAACCCATCAGCATGGCAAGTGGCGGTATGCTGTCCTGACTGTCGTTCATCTGCCTGAGCCGTGTCCCTCAATCTCTGCCGGTTAGCCCTTGACGGCGGCCGGCTTGCCCGGCTCGCGGCTGGCAAGTGCCAATGCCGCAACCGCGCCGAGCACGATGACGCCGCCGCCGATTTCGGTCAAGGTCATGGCCTGTCCCAGAATGATCCAGGGCCAGATCGGCCCGAGCACGCTTTCGGTCAGCACCAGCAGGCTGACCTCCGCCGCCGGCACATATCCTGTGCCCCAGGTAACCAGCGCGATGCCGATGCCGATGGTGAATGCGCCCATGAACAGCGTCAGCATCAGGTCATGGGTCGAGATGCCGAGACCATTGCCGAATGACAGGCTGGCGAAGGCACCAAGCAGAACGCAGCCCGCCCCGCCGAGGAAGGTGCCGCCAAGAACATCGCTCTTGCCGCTGCGGCGCGCCAGCACCAGCATGATCGCAAAGGTGAGGGACGACACCAGCGCCACGATGTTGCCCGCTGTGCGGCCATAGGCGAGGCCGTCGCCAATCATCAGCGCGACACCGACAAGCGCCGCGCCCATTGCCGGCCATGTCATGCGGTGCGGCTTCTCGCCGATCCAGACCCAGCCCAGAACGGCAGCGAAAAAGGGTGACAGCGTCAGCAGCAGCAATGTCGAGGCAACCGACGTCATCAGCATGGCGTAGACATAGCTGGTAAAAGCGATCGCAAGCGCCGCGCCCATCATCATGTCCGTACGGTCGAGCGACCGGAGAAAGGCGGCGGGCGACTGGCGGCGGCGAAGGCAGGCCACGAGCCCTACCATGCCGGCCAGGGTGATCGACCGGTAGAACAGGATCAGCATGCCGTCCGTCGTCTCGAGCAGCCGCATGAGCAATCCGACGAAGCTCATGAAGCTCGCGCCGGTGACGATCAGCAGCATTGCCCTGTTACGTGTCATTCACTGTCTCCGTGCCGCGCCCTCGAAATGACGCAGGCGGTGTCTCACGAGCATTTGTGTTGTCACTAATCGCAGAATACGGCGAAAAGTCCACGCCATTTCATGCGCTCGTTGCCTTTCGCGTGCCGAGGGGATATGCCTCGCACGAAATTCGCAGCGCCCGCGGCGTTGTCTTCAGCCAATCCCGGGATTTGCCATATGCCGACCTTCACGCGTTTCCTTGTCCCGTTGCTTTTCTCCGGACTTTTTCTGGCAGGATGCAGTTCCATGAAGCCCTACACCGATTCTCCGCAATATGACGAATCCAGAAACCGGTTCGAGCATCCGGCAGGCTATCGCAACGACAAGGGGTTGTTCGACGTTCTCGGCCTTGCCGGTGCCTTCCTGACCCGCGAGGACGATCCTGCCGAAAAGAACGGAATGCCGCTGATTGATCCGACGAAGGTGCCGCCTGCCGATATGGATGGCCGGGATGTGACCTGGATCGGGCATGCCTCGCTGCTGTTCCGGCATAACGGCGTCAGCGTGCTGACCGACCCGGTGTTCTCGGACCGCGCGTCGCCTTTCGCTTTCAGTGGCCCGAAACGTGTGGTGCCGCCGGCCTACACCGCCGATACCCTGCCGAAAGTCGATATCCTCATCGTCTCGCATGCGCATTATGACCATCTCGATCTTCCGGGCCTGAAGCGTCTGGCGGCGCTGCAGCCGGATATCAGGGTTGTCGTGCCGCTGGGGCTGGCGCGTTATCTGCGCCGTGCCGGATTTACGGATGTGACGGAAATCGACTGGTGGCAGAACACAGAGCGGGACGGCACAACCATCACCGCGACACCCGTGCGGCACTGGGCATCGCGCTCGCCATTCGACCGGAACAAGACGCTGTGGGCCGGGTTCATGTTCCGATTCGAGGATGGCTATCAATTCTATTTCGCCGGCGACACCGGCTACAGTGCCGATTTCACCGAGACGCGGGAGCGCCTTGGCGCGCCGGACTTCGCCGCCATCCCCATCGGGGCCTATGAACCGCGCGAATTCATGCGCGAATCGCATTGCAACCCGGAAGAGGCGGTTCGGATCTTTCAGGACCTTGGCGCCGGGCAGGCGATCGGGGTTCACTGGGGGACATTCAAGCTCACGCTGGAGCCGCTCGCAGAACCGCCGCAGCGCCTTCGCGCGGCGCTGCAGGAGGCCGGAATTCCCGTTGACCGGTTCCGTGCCCTTACCCATGGCGAGCGCTGGGATTTGTAATGTCGGCCAGTTGCCGCAATATGCAGGCTGTCGCGGCAATTTATCACCGCAGAATCATCCGGTTTGGCTTGCTTTTGGCCCCTCTCTGAATTATTCAGGCGATGGTTTTCTTGGAGGGAGCGGAGAACCTGGTGCCTGAGCTTCTGTCTGAATATTTTCCGATTGCGGTTTTCTTTGCGATCGCCGTGGGCCTCGCCATAGCGATGGTGAGCGCGTCTCTGCTTCTGGGCAACCAGCGGCCCGACGACGAAAAGATGGCAGCTTACGAATGCGGCTTTGACGCATTTGATGATTCGCGCCGACAGTTCGATGTGCGGTTTTATCTTGTCGCGATCCTCTTCATCATTTTCGACCTCGAGGTCGCCTTCCTCTTTCCGTGGGCGGTCTCGCTCGGTGGGATCGGGGTGTTCGGCTTCTGGTCGATGATGCTGTTCCTCGCCGTACTGACAGTCGGTTTCATCTATGAATGGAAGAAGGGAGCGCTGGAATGGGAGTAATCGATCCCCGCACGGCCGCGCCGATCGGCCCGGGTCCTGAGCAGGACGCGATCCTGAAAGCGGTGGGTGACGAGATCACCAATCGAGGGTTTGTGATCGCCAGCGCCGACAAGCTGTTCAACTGGGCGCGCTCCGGTTCGCTCTGGCCGATGACCTTCGGCCTCGCCTGTTGCGCTGTCGAGATGATGCATTCGGCCGCCAGCCGCTACGACATGGACCGGTACGGCATGCTGTTCCGTCCCAGCCCGCGCCAGTCGGATGTCATGATCGTTGCCGGCACGCTGACCAACAAGATGGCCCCGGCGCTCCGCCGGGTTTATGACCAGATGCCCGAGCCACGCTGGGTCCTGTCGATGGGATCATGTGCCAATGGCGGGGGCTACTACCATTACTCCTATGCTGTCGTTCGTGGATGTGACCGGATTGTGCCGGTTGATGTCTATGTGCCGGGTTGCCCGCCGACAGCCGAAGCACTGATCTACGGATTGCTGCAGCTTCAGAAGAAGATCAGGCGTACCGCGACCATCGCGCGCGGCTGATCGGGACAGAAATGTGGGGAACAGCGCCACGGTGTCAGGCGTCGCATTCCTGTGAGATCAATGTCAGGCACCATGCCCGCACCGCTTCAGGTGGCCATAGGAACTGTTGAATGACCGACAACGTCACTCCCGACAACCAGACCGCCGCGCAAGAGGTGTCTGCGCAGACAACGATGATCGAGCATCTTCGCAAACTTCTCGACGCCGACCTGCAGGACGCCGCTGTCGTGCAGGACCAGATCGTGCTTCGTATTCCGGCATCCTCGATCCAGCAGGTGTTGGCCGCGCTTCGCGATGACAAATATGCCGCCTTCAACCAGCTGTCCGATCTGACCGCCGTCGACTATCCCGAGCGTCCGGAGCGGTTCGAACTGGTCTATCAGCTGCTGTCGATGCGCAACAACATGCGGCTTCGCCTTCTGGCCGCCGTGGGCGAGGGGCAGGCCGTTCCCTCGGCGACGACAGTCTATAGTGCCGCCAACTGGGCCGAGCGCGAGGTATGGGACATGTTCGGCATCTTCTTCGCCGGCCACCCCGACCTGCGCCGCCTGCTGACGGATTACGGCTTTGAAGGGCATCCGCTTCGCAAGGATTTCCCGCTGACCGGTCATGTCGAGGTCCGCTATGACGACACGCTGCGCCGTGTCGTCAACGAGCCGGTATCGCTGGTCCAGGAATTCCGCGATTTCGACTTCCTGAGCCCGTGGGAAGGCATGCAGGCGCAGATCCCCGGCGATGAAAAAGCCGGCAAGGAAGGGTGAGGAGCAGATCATGGCTGAGATGCAGATCAAACCCATCACGATGAATTTCGGCCCGCAGCACCCTGCGGCGCACGGCGTTCTTCGCCTTGTTCTGGAGATGGACGGCGAGGTGATCGAGCGTGCGGACCCGCATGTCGGGCTGCTGCATCGCGGCACCGAGAAGCTGATCGAGCACAAGACCTATCTTCAGGCGCTGCCCTATTTCGACAGGCTGGACTATGTCTCGCCGATGAACCAGGAGCATGCTTGGGCACTGGCCATCGAGCGCGCCGTTGGCATCGAGGTTCCGCGCCGCGCGCAATATATCCGTGTTCTCTATTGCGAGATCGGCCGCATTCTGAACCACCTTCTGAACCTGACCACCTTTGCCATCGACGTGGGCGCGATGACCCCGCTCCTGTGGGGTTTTGAAGAACGCGAGCAACTGATGGGCTTCTATGAGCGGGCTTGCGGCGCGCGCCTGCACGCTGCCTATTTCCGCCCGGGCGGCGTCCATCAGGACCTTCCCGACGGCCTGCTCGACGAAATCGGCGACTGGGCGAATGAATTTCCCGCCTTCATCAACGATCTTGAAACGCTGCTGACCGACAACCGGATTTTCAAGCAGCGTACCGTCGATATCGGCGTGATCACCGAAGAGGCGGCGCTCGACCTCGGCATCACCGGTCCCTGCCTTCGCGGCAGCGGCGTGGCCTGGGACCTTCGCAAGGCGCAGCCCTACGATGCCTATGCCGAGATGGAGTTCGACGTTCCGGTCGGCAAGACAGGCGACTGCTACGCCCGCTATCTGGTGCGGGTCGAGGAAATGCGCCAGTCGCTGCGGATCATCCGCCAGTGCATCGACAACATGCCGGACGGCCCGGTGCTCGCGGAAAACAACAAGGTCACCCCGCCGAAGCGGGGCGACATGAAGCATTCGATGGAAGCGCTGATCCATCACTTCAAGCTCTACACAGAGGGCTTTCACGTTCCCGAGGGCGAGAGCTACACCGCGGTCGAGGCGCCGAAGGGCGAATTCGGCGTCTATCTGGTCGCTGACGGCTCCAACAAGCCGTACCGCTGCAAGATCCGCGCTCCGGGGTTCTATTTCATGGCTGCCGTCGACTACCTGTCGCGTGGCCACATGCTGGCCGACTCGGTTGCCATTATCGGGTCGCTCGACATTGTTTTTGGTGAGATCGACAGATGAGCATCGACGCCCGTATCGCCGACAACCAGCCGGACAGCTTCGCCTTCACCCGTGAGAACGAGGCGGAGATCAAGCGGATCGTGGCCAAATATCCCAAGGGCCGTCAGGCCAGCGCGGTGATGCCGCTGCTCGACCTGGCGCAGCGCCAGCACGACAACTGGATCCCGATGAAGGCCATCGAACTGATCGCGAAGAAGCTCGATATGGCTGAAATCCGGGTTCTCGAAGTCGCGACCTTCTACACGATGTTCAATCTCAAGCCGGTCGGGAAATATTTCCTTCAGGCCTGCACCACCACGCCCTGCTGGCTTCGCGGGTCCGACAACATGATGCGCTGCATCAAGGACCGCTATGGCATCTCGTCGGGAGAGACGTCGGAATGCGGCCGCTTCACGCTTCTCGAGGTGGAATGCCTCGGTGCTTGCGTGAACGCGCCGATCCTGCAGGTGAATGACGATTTCTACGAAGATCTGGACTATGCCAGCACCGGCGCGCTTCTCGACTCGCTCGAGGCCGACGAGCCGCTGCCGGTCGGGTCCGTGACCGGCCGTTCCGGGTCTGAATCCGCATCCGGCGCGACAAGCCTTGCCGCGCTGAAGCCGGCGGAATAGGGAGAGGCAAATGCTGAAAGACGAAGATCGCATTTTTACCAATCTCTACGGCTGGATGGATTCCGGCCTGAAGGGCGCAAAGGCCCGCGGGGACTGGGACGGCACGGCAAAGCTGATCAAGCTGGGCCATGACGAGATCGTCGAGCGGGTGAAGGCGTCAGGCCTCCGCGGCCGGGGCGGCGCGGGTTTCCCGACCGGCCTGAAATGGTCCTTCATGCCCAAGGAAGTCGGCGCCCGCCCGCATTATCTGGTGGTCAACGCCGATGAGTCCGAACCCGGCACATGCAAGGATCGCGACATCATCCGGAACGAGCCGCACAAGCTGCTGGAAGGCTGTGTTCTCGCCGGTTTCGCGATGCGTGCGCATGCCGCCTATATCTATATCCGTGGCGAGTTCGTGAACGAGGCGCGCCGCCTTCAGGCCGCCATCGACGAGGCCTATGCCGCTGGTCTTCTCGGCGACAACGCCGCCAAATCCGGCTGGAAGTTCGACATCTACCTGCATCGCGGGGCCGGCGCCTATATCTGCGGCGAGGAAACCGCGCTGATCGAATCGCTGGAAGGCAAGAAGGGCCAGCCGCGCCTGAAGCCGCCGTTCCCGGCGGGTGCCGGCCTCTATGGCTGCCCGACCACGGTCAACAATGTCGAATCCATTGCCGTCGTGCCGACGATCCTGCGCCGCGGCGCCGACTGGTTCGCCGGTCTCGGCAAGGACGGCAACACAGGCACCAAGCTGTTCTGCATCTCCGGCCATGTGAACAATCCCTGCAATGTCGAAGAGGAAATGGGCATTCCGCTTCGCGAGCTGATCGAGAAACATGCCGGCGGCGTGCGCGGCGGGTGGGACAACCTGCTGGCGGTGATCCCGGGCGGGTCCTCGACCCCGTTGATGCCGCAGGCTGTCTGCAACACCATCACCATGGATTTCGACGCGCTGAAAGAGGCTGGAACCGGCCTCGGCACGGCAGGCGTGATCGTCATGGACAAGAGCACCGACGTGGTGAAGGCCATTTCGCGCCTGTCCTATTTCTACAAGCATGAGAGCTGCGGCCAGTGCACGCCGTGCCGCGAGGGCACCGGCTGGATGTGGCGGATGATGGAGCGGCTGGTTCGCGGCGATGCCGAAATTCATGAAATCGACACGCTGGAGCAGGTGACGCGCCAGGTCGAGGGACACACCATCTGTGCGCTCGGTGATGCGGCTGCCTGGCCGATCCAGGGCCTGATCAAGCATTTCCGCCCGGAAATCGAGCGCCGGATCACGGCGCATCGTGCCGCGGCGGCGGTCGAAGCGGCCGAGTAGGGGGACAGGACCATGCCAAAGCTGACAGTGAACGGCATCGAGGTCGAGGTAGAGGACGGCTCCACCGTCCTTCACGCCTGTGAGGAGGCCGGGGTCGAGGTTCCGCGCTTTTGCTATCACGACAGGCTGTCGATCGCCGGCAATTGCCGCATGTGCCTCGTCGATATGGAGCGTGCGCCGAAGCCGGTCGCGTCCTGCGCGATGCCGGCGGGCGAGGGCATGGTGATCCGCACCGACACCGACCGCGTGAAGAAAGCGCGCGAAGGCGTGATGGAATTCCTGCTGATCAACCACCCGCTGGACTGTCCGATCTGCGACCAGGGCGGCGAATGCGACCTTCAGGACCAGGCCATGGGCTATGGCTTTGACAGCTCGCGCTATGAAGAAAACAAGCGCGCCGTCGAAGACAAGCATATGGGCCCGCTGATCAGCACCACCATGACCCGCTGCATCCATTGCACACGGTGTGTCCGCTTCGCCACCGAGGTGGCCGGCGTGCCCGAACTCGGCGCCATCGGCCGCGGCGAGAACATGGAAATCACCACCTATCTGGAAAAGACACTGGCTTCGGAGCTGTCGGCCAATGTGATCGACCTGTGCCCGGTGGGGGCGCTGACCTCCAAGCCCTATGCCTTTACCGCCCGCCCGTGGGAGCTGAACAAGACGGAATCCGTCGATGTCATGGATGCCGTCGGCAGCAACATTCGCGTCGATGCGCGCGGCTCGCAGGTAATGCGCGTGCTGCCGCGCCTGAACGAGGACGTCAACGAGGAGTGGATTTCCGACAAGACCCGCTATGCAATCGACGGGTTGCGCCGCCAGCGTCTGGACCGTCCGTTCATCCGCGGTCGCGACGGCAAGCTCGCGCCGGCAAGCTGGGACGAGGCTTTCGCCACAATTGCGGCAAAGCTGAAGAAGGCCAAGCCGAATGCCGTTGCCGCCATCACCGGCGACCAGTGCGACGCCGAATCCATGTTTGCCCTGAAGACCCTGTTCGACAAGCTGGGAAGCGCCAGCATCGACTGCCGTCAGGACGGTGCGAAGATCGGCGGCGTGCGTGCCGGCTACCTGTTCAATTCGACCATTGCCGGCATCGACGAGGCGGATGCGCTGCTGATCATCGGCAGCAACCCGCGGATCGAGGCGGCTGTGCTGAACGCGCGCATCCGGCGCAACTGGCTGGCCACACGCATGCCTGTCGGCATCGTCGGGCCCGAGATGGACCTGACCTATGACGCCGAGCAGCTTGGCGATGATGCGGCGACACTTGCCGCCATCCTCGACGGCAAGTCGAAATTCGCGGCGAAGCTGAAGCGTGCGAAGAAGCCGATGATCATCATCGGCATGGGTGCGCTGGCGCGCGCCGACGGCGCTGCCATGCTGGGACAGGCGCGCGAGATCGCCGAGGCTTACGGTGTCGTCAATGGCGACTGGAACGGCTTCAACGTGCTTCATACAGCGGCTGCGCGTGTGGCCGGACTGGACCTTGGCCTGACGCCGGGGCGCGGCGGGCTGGATGTCGCGGCGATGTACAAGGCCGCCGATGCCGGCAAGCTGGACCTGGTCTGGCTTCAGGCCGCCGACGAGATCGACGCTGCGCGGTTCGAAAAGACCTTTACCGTCTATCAGGGGCATCACGGCGATGCCGGCGCGCATGTCGCCGACGTCATCCTGCCGGGTGCCGCCTATACCGAGAAGGACGGCATCTATCTGAATACCGAGGGGCGTGTGCAATATGCCGCCCGCGCGGCCTTCCCGCCGGGCGAGGCACGCGAGGACTGGACCATCATCCGCGCGCTTGCCGGCCATATGGGGATCAATCTCGGCTTCGACTCGCTGGCCGAGCTGCGCGAGGAGATGTTCGAGCTGGCACCGCATTTCGCCGAGCAGGACGAGGTGAAAGCGGCCCGCTGGGCCAAGTTCGGCAGCAAGACCAAGATTGCGTCGGCACCGGTCGCCACCGCCCACGAGACTTTCTACATGACCTGTCCCGTCAGCCGCGCGTCGGAGACGATGGGCCAGTGCCTGATGGCGTTGCAGGCGGATGCCGCGCGCGATGCAGCGGAGTAGCACGATGGATCTGATCACCAACAGCTACGTCGTCGAACTGGCGCTGACCGTCGGCAAGATCATGCTTGTCGTCGGCCCGCTCCTGATCGCGGTGGCCTATCTGACCCTGGCGGAGCGCCGCGTCATCGGCTTCATGCAGCTTCGCAAGGGCCCGAATGTCGTCGGGCCTTTCGGCATGTTCCAGCCATTTGCCGACGCGCTGAAGCTGATGGTCAAGGAAACCATCCTTCCTGCGGGCGCCAACAAGGCCGTGTTCATCCTCGCGCCGATGCTGACCTTCATCCTGGCGCTTGTCGCCTGGGCGGTAATCCCGTTCGGCGAGGGGCTCGTGATCGCCGACATCAATGTCGGCATCCTGTATCTGTTCGCGATTTCCTCGCTCGGCGTCTATGGCGTGATCATGGCCGGCTGGGCCAGTAACTCGAAATACGCCTTCCTCGGCGCGCTTCGCTCGGCGGCGCAGATGGTGTCCTACGAAGTCTCGATGGGCCTCGTCATCATCAACGTACTGATCTGTGTCGGTTCACTGAACCTGAGCGCCATTGTCGAGGCGCAGCGGGATGTCTGGTTCGCGCTGCCGCTGCTGCCGATGTTCTTCGTCTTTTTCATCTCGACGCTGGCCGAGACAAACCGCGCGCCGTTCGACCTTCCCGAGGGCGAATCCGAACTTGTGGCCGGTTACTTCGTCGAATATTCCTCGATGAGCTTCGCGCTCTTCTTCCTTGGCGAATACGCCAACATGATCCTGATGAGCGGCATGACCACGGTGCTGTTCCTCGGCGGCTGGCTGCCGCCGTTCGACATCTGGCCGCTGAACATCGTGCCGGGACCGGTCTGGTTCATTCTCAAGGTGATGCTGCTGCTGTTCGTCTTCCTGTGGGTGCGGGCGACCACGCCGCGCTACCGCTATGACCAGCTGATGCGGCTTGGCTGGAAGATTTTCCTTCCGTTCTCGCTGCTCTGGGTTGTTCTGACTTCAGGCTTCCTGCTCTACACCGGCAACCTGCCGGCCGTGATGGCAGGCTAAGGGAGGGCCAGATGGGTGCCATGATCAATTCTCTCCGCTCCTTCCTGCTTCTCGAGCTTGGCAAGGGCCTGTTCCTGACGCTGAAGTACTTCTTCAAGCCGAAGGTCACCATCAACTATCCCTACGAGAAGGGCAGCCTGTCGCCGCGCTTCCGGGGCGAGCATGCGCTGCGCCGCTATCCGAACGGCGAGGAGCGCTGCATTGCCTGCAAGCTGTGCGAGGCGGTGTGCCCGGCGCAGGCCATCACCATCGAGGCCGAGCCGCGCGATGACGGCAGCCGCCGCACGACGCGCTACGATATCGACATGACGAAATGCATCTATTGCGGCTTCTGTCAGGAAGCCTGCCCGGTGGATGCCATCGTCGAGGGACCGAATTTCGAGTTCGCCACGGAAACCCGTGAGGAGCTCTATTACGACAAGGACAAACTCTTGGCGAACGGTGATCGCTGGGAGACGGAAATCGCCCGCAACCTTGCCGCCGACGCGCGCTGGCGCTGACGGCATCCGAATCTGAAGGGGGACATGGGTGTGACTAGCTTCACGGGGAAGGCAGGCCAATGATCGAGGCGCTGTTCTTCTATATGTTTTCGGCAGTGATGCTCGGGGCCGGCCTGATGGTCGTGGTCTCGCGCAACCCGGTTTTCTCGGTGCTGTTCCTGATCCTGGCCTTCTTCAACGCGGCCGGGCTGTTCGTCCTGATCGGGGCGGAATTCATCGCCATGCTGCTTGTCGTCGTCTATGTCGGCGCGGTGGCGGTGCTGTTCCTGTTCGTGGTGATGATGCTGGACATCAACTTTGCCGAGATGCGGGCGGGCTTTCAGAAATACCTGCCGCTCGGCCTTGTTGTCGGCGGCATCCTTGTCTTCGAGCTGGTCGCGGCGATCTATGGCGATGCCTTCAAGGGCGCGTCGCTGCCGGCGATGCCCGAGATCAGCAACACCCGTGCGCTGGGCAATGTGCTCTATACCAAATACATGTACCTGTTCCAGGTGGCCGGACTGATCCTGCTGGTGGCCATGATCGGCGCCATTTCGCTGACCATGCGCAAGCGCCCGGGCGTTCGCCGCCAGGTGATTGCAGAGCAGAACGCGCGCAGCCGCGCCGAATCTGTCGAGGTCGTCGAGGTGCCGGTCGGTGCCGCCGCACGGACCGTCCACACGGTCCAGCCAAGCAAGCGTGAGGGGTAGGGCATGCTTGAACTTTCACTCAGTCATTATCTCGCCGTTTCGGCGGTGCTGTTTGCGCTCGGCGCGTTCGGCATCTTCCTGAACCGAAAGAACGTGATCACCATCCTGATGTCGATCGAGCTGATGCTGCTGTCGGTCAACATCAACATGGTGGCCTTCTCGGCCTATAACGGCGATCTCGAGGGCCAGATCTTCTCGCTCTTCATCCTGACCGTCGCCGCCGCCGAGGCTGCCATCGGCCTTGCCATTCTCGTCGTCTTCTTCCGCAACCGCGGATCGATTGCGGTCGAGGATGTGAACATGATGAAAGGCTGACCCGGGATGTATGCGTCTATTGTCTTCCTGCCGCTGTTCGGTGCGCTGATCGCCGGCTGGCTGAGCCTCAGTAATCGAGATCGCGCGGCAGAGCTGGTGACTGTGTCCTTCCTGCTGCTGTCGCTGCTGTTCTCGATTGTCGCCTTTGCCCAGGTCGGCATCGGCGGGCAGCCGATCACCGTCGATCTGGCCCGCTGGATCGTCTCCGGTGATTTCGAGGCGATGTGGCGGCTGCGGTTCGATACGCTGACCGTGGTGATGCTGATTGTCGTGACCGGCGTGTCCTCGATGGTGCATCTCTATTCCGTCGGCTACATGTCGCACGACAAGTCGCGCGCGCGCTTCATGGCCTATCTCAGCCTGTTCACCTTCGCCATGCTGATGCTGGTGACGGCTGACAACCTCGTCCAACTGTTCTTCGGCTGGGAAGGGGTGGGCGTGGCCTCCTATCTGCTGATCGGCTTCTGGTACAAGAAGGACAGCGCCCATACCGCCGCGATGAAGGCCTTTGTGGTCAACCGTGTGGGTGATTTCGGCTTCGCGCTCGGCATCCTTGCGGTCTACCAGATTTTCGGCTCGATCGAGTTCGATGTGATCTTCGCCAATTCGGCGAGCGCCGCCGGCACGGATATCAACTTCCTTGGCACCGCGATGCCGGCGCTGGAAGTCGCCGGCATCCTGCTGTTCATCGGCGCGATGGGCAAGTCGGCCCAGCTTGGCCTGCACACCTGGCTTCCCGACGCGATGGAGGGGCCGACACCCGTGTCCGCCCTGATCCATGCGGCGACGATGGTCACGGCCGGTGTCTTCATGATCTGCCGCCTGTCGCCGATGCTGGAATATGCGCCGCTGTCGCTGGACATCATCACGGTGGTCGGCGCGATGACAGCGATCTTTGCGGCAACGGTCGGCTTCACCCAGTTCGATATCAAGCGGGTGATCGCCTATTCGACTTGCTCGCAGCTTGGCTACATGTTCTTTGCGGCCGGCGTGTCGGCCTATCCGGCGGCGATGTTCCACCTGACGACACACGCCTTCTTCAAGGCGCTGCTGTTCCTTGGTGCGGGATCGGTGATCCACGCGCTGTCGGACGAGCAGGACCTTCGCAACATGGGCGGCATCTGGAAGAAGATCCCGTTCACCTATGCGATGATGTGGATCGGTTCGCTGGCGCTGGCAGGCTTCCCGTTCTTCGCCGGCTTCTATTCCAAGGACATGATCCTCGAGGCGGCGTTCGCCGCGCACACGCCTGTCGGCAACCTGGCCTTCTGGCTTGGCTGTGCGGCGGCGTTCCTGACGGCGTTCTACAGCTGGCGGCTGCTGATCATGGCGTTCCACGGCAAGCCGCGCGCCTCTGCCGAGGTGATGTCGCATGTCCATGAATCGCCGCTTGTGATGACCATTCCGCTGTTCGTGCTGTCGGTCGGCGCGATCTTCTCGGGCTGGCTCGGCTACGAGCTGTTTGTCGGCCAGGACATGGCGCGGTTCTGGGGTGACTCGATCCTGATCCTTCCCGAGCACACCGCCATGGAGAACGCGCATCACGTGCCGAAGTGGGTGAAGCTGCTTCCGATCGTGCTGGCGGCGTCGGGCGTGCTGCTCGCGGTGCTGTGCTACGCGGTCTGGACGGGCATTCCGGCCAAGGCTGCCCGCGCGCTCAGTCCGGTTCACGCCTTCTTCTTCAACAAATGGTACTTCGACGAGCTGTACGACATCATCTTCGTGCGGCCTGCGGTGCGGATCGGCGCCTTCCTGTGGCAGCGCGGCGACCGCGACACCATCGACGGGTTCGGGCCCGACGGGCTCTCGGGCCTCGTGGTCCGCGTCTCTGCCGCCGCCTCGCGGCTGCAGTCGGGCTTCGTCTTCCACTATGCCTTCGCCATGCTGATTGGCGTGGTTGTGCTGGTGACCTGGTACTATCTTCGTTTCGGGGGGATGTAGGCGATGATCTCGAACTGGCCAATCCTGACCATCATCACCTTCCTGCCGATGATCGGTGTCGCCTTCCTGCTGATGATCCGCGGGGACGAAGAGGTGGTTGCCCGCAACGCGCGCAATGTGGCGCTGTGGGTCAGCGGCTTCACCTTTGTGATCTCGCTGGCTCTGGTGCTGAATTTCGATTCCCAGGCCATCGGCTACCAGTTTGAAGAACGCGCCGAATGGCTTCCCGGGTCCGGCATCAGCTATCACCTTGGCGTGGACGGCATCTCGATGCCCTTCATCCTGCTGTCGACCTTCCTGTCGCCGCTGGCCATTCTCGCCAGCTGGAAGGCCATCACCCACCGGGTGCGCGAATATATGATCGCCTTCCTTGTCCTCGAGACGATGATGGTCGGCATGTTCGCCTCGCTCGACATGCTGATGTTCTATCTGTTCTTCGAGGGTGTGCTGATCCCGATGTTCATCATCATCGGTGTCTGGGGCGGCAAGCGGCGTGTCTATGCGGCGTTCAAGTTCTTCCTCTACACACTCCTCGGCTCGGTTCTGATGCTGGTCTGCATGCTGGCGATGTATATCGATGCCGGCACCACCGACATTCCGATGCTGACGGCGCACGGCTTCGCCGCGACGATGCAGACTTGGCTGTTCCTCGGTTTCCTTGCGTCATTTGCGGTGAAGGTGCCGATGTGGCCTGTCCATACATGGCTTCCTGACGCGCATGTCGAGGCGCCCACCGCCGGCTCGATGATCCTCGCCGGCGTGCTGCTGAAGATGGGTGGTTACGGCTTCATCCGGTTCTCGCTGCCGATGTTCCCGCTGGCCTCTGAATTCTTTGCGCCGCTGATCTTCGCCCTGTCCATCGTCGCCGTGATCTACACCTCGCTTGTGGCGCTGGCGCAGTCCGACATGAAGAAGCTGATTGCCTATTCATCGGTCGCGCATATGGGTTTCGTGACCATCGGCATCTTTACCCTGACCGAACAGGGTGTGGCCGGGGCGATGTTCCAGATGATCAGCCACGGGCTTGTTTCAGCGGCGCTGTTCTTCTGTGTCGGCGTTGTCTATGACCGGCTGCACACGCGCGAGATCAGCGCCTATGGCGGTGTCGCCGCGGTGATGCCCCGCTATGCCGTGTTCTTCATGTTCATGATGCTGGCCTCGGTCGGGCTTCCCGGCACCAGCGGGTTTGTCGGCGAGATGCTTGTGCTTGTCGGCGCGTGGAAGGCCAGCAGCTGGGTGGCGCTGTTCACCGCGACAGGACTTGTTCTTGGGGCCACATACATGCTGTGGCTCTACCGCCGGGTGATGTTCGGCAAGATTGTCAGCGCCGAGGTCGAGGCCATGGAGCCGATCGGCCGCCGCGAGGTGATGATCTTCGTGCCGCTGACGGTTCTGGTGCTGTGGTTCGGTGTCTATCCTGCCTCGCTTCTGGACGTGATGGCCGGAAGCATTCAGGTCGTTCTTGACAGTGTCGCCGCCGGCGGCGCCTTCGTGATCGCGGGGAGATAGGTCATGTTTGTATTCCAGATGGCCGATATCATGCCGGCACTGCCGGAGATCTTCCTTGCGGCGGTGGCCCTCGTCCTGGTGCTTGTCGCGGCCTATGGCGGCGAGACGGCGGCAAATGCCCGCCGTGTCACGCAGCTGGCCATGGCCGGGATCGTCATTGCGCTGCTGCTGGTCATCAACAGCGATCAGGTGATCACCTCTGCGTTCGGCGGCATGTTCTCGGCCGATTCCTTCGCCGGTTTCATGAAGGCGCTGGTGCTTCTCGGCACTTTCGCCGCGCTTGCCATGTCGATCCGCACCAGTGGCGACGATGACATCAATAAGCCGGAATACAGCCTGCTGATCCTGCTGGCGCTTGTCGGCATGATGCTGATGATCTCGGCCGACAACCTGATGGCGCTCTATATGGGTGTCGAGCTGCAGTCGCTGCCGCTCTATGTCGTCGCGGCGATGCGCACGAGCTCGCTCCGCTCTTCCGAGGCGGGGCTGAAATATTTCCTTCTCGGCGCGCTGTCGTCGGGCCTGCTGCTCTATGGCGCCTCGCTTGTCTATGGCATCGCCGGCACCACCGATTTCGACGGCATCGCGCTTGCGCTTGCCGGCCAGGACCTGCCGCCGGTCTTCATCATCGGCATGGTGTTCATGATCTGCGGCCTTGCCTTCAAGATTTCCGCCGCGCCGTTCCATATGTGGACGCCGGATGTGTATGAGGGATCGCCGACACTGGTGACGGCGCTGTTCGCCATCGCACCAAAGGTGGCCGCCATCTCGCTTCTGATGCGCCTGACCTATGGCGCCTTTGGCGGCATTGCCGACCAGTGGCAGCAGGTGCTTGTCGCGCTGTCCGTCGCCTCGATGGTGATCGGCGCGCTCGGCGCGATCATGCAGACCGATATCAAGCGGATGATGGCCTATTCCTCGATCGCGCATATGGGCTATGCGACGGCAGGCCTTGCTGCGGGAAGCGTTGCCGGCGCCACCGGCGTGATGATCTATATGACGGGCTATGTCTTCATGGGGGCGGGCACCTTCGCGATCATCCTGCTGATGCGGCGTGACGGCGCCGAGGCGACGAAGATTGTCGATCTGAAAGGCCTGTCGCGGACTCATCCGTCGCTGGCCGTCGGTCTGCTGATCATGATGTTCTCGATGGCAGGCATTCCGCCGCTGGCCGGGTTTTTCGGCAAATGGTACGTCTTCCTCGCCGCTGTCGAGGCCGGACTTGTGCCGCTCGCCGTCATTGGCGTGGTCACGTCGGTTGTCGGAGCCTTCTACTATCTGCGGATCATCCGCCTGATGTATTTCGACGATACCGACACGCCGCTCGATGCCGGTATCCCGGTGGCGAACCGCATGGTTCTCGGGGCCAGCCTTGCCGTGGTTCTTCTGTTCTTTGCCGGACTGGGAAGCCTTCTTGGTGCCGCTGACACGGCCGCGGTGGCGCTGATCATGGCACGCTAGGTGCCGTGATGACGGTGCCTGCCGTACTTTCCCTGACCAGCATTGATGTCGCGACATCCTCGTCGGACCTCGCCTGGCAGGCAGCCGCCGAAGGCGCGCCGGCCGGCACCGCATTCCTTGTCGGTGAGCAGACGGCAGGCCGCGGGCGCCGCGGAACGGGTTGGTCCTCGGCGCGCGGCGGAATGTATCTTTCGGTCATCCTTCGCCCGCAAGCGGACGCCTCTACATTATGGGGACTGTCCTTTGTCGCCGCGCTCGCCATCCGAAAGACAATTGCGGAACGGCTCCCTGATCAGGAAGTCGGGCTGAAATGGCCGAATGACGTGGTTGTGGCCGGCGGCAAGATCTGTGGATTGCTGCTGGAGGCGCGAGACGGCGCCGTGGTGATCGGCACCGGCGTGAACATCGCGCCGGTTCCCGCGGTGCCGGGGGCCAGGCTGCCTGCGATCTCACTTCGAGACCTTGGCGATGCCGCGGCCACGCCAGCCATGCTTGCAGAGGCTTATGCCACGCGGCTGCTTGCCCGCGCCGCGTTATGGGAGCGTGACGGTTTCTCTGCCGTGCGGCTGGAATGGTTGCGGCACTGTGCCCATATTGGGGCAAGAATGAAGGTGATAACGGGCGGTGCCGGTTCCGATGTCGCCGTCGAGGGCGATTTTGTCGATCTCGGTACCGACGGCGCGCTTGTCCTGCGGGACGACAAGGGCGCGGAACGCCGGATCACCACCGGCGATGTGGAACTGACAGGTAGGCTTTGAATGCTGCTTGCCATCGATGTGGGAAATACCAACCTCGTGCTGGCACTGGGTTCGGAAACGGATGGCGGCCTTGCCGAAGCCGGTTACCGGATCGAAACCGCGTCCGTCACTGATGCCGGTTCCTGCGAGGCGGCGATCCGCCATGTTCTGGGCGATCTGGTGGGCGAGATCGCCGATGCGGTGATTGCAAGCGTTGTTCCGGCGGTGACGCCGGTTTTGGCCGAGGCCGTGACCCGGATCACAGGAACCGCGCCGCTTGTGGTCGGCGAGGCGGGTGTCGAGCTGGGCATCGGTGTGAATATCGATGTGCCGGCACAGGCCGGTGCGGACCGGCTGGTGAACGCGGTCGGCGCCATGGCGAGCCATGAATTGCCGGCGATCCTGCTGGATTTCGGAACCGCGACGACACTTGATCTGGTCGCTGCGGACGGCACATATGAGGGCGGCATCATTGCGCCGGGCGTGTCCCTGTCGATCGAAGCGCTGGAGCGTGCGGCCGCGCAGCTGCCGAGGCTTGAGCTGCGACCGTTTGGTGCCGATCTGCCAGTCCTTGGAAAAAATACCGTGGCCGCAATGGAAACCGGTGTCTTCTGGGGCTATGTAGGGATGATCGAGGGGCTGTTGCGCCGCCTGCGGGACGAGCAGGGCGGCGGCAAGGACATCCCGGCGATTGCCACCGGCGGCCTTGCCGGGCTGTTTGCAGAGCATCTTTCCGGCATCACTGCCGTCGATCCCGACCTGACGGTTCGGGGACTTTTCGAGATTTACGCGCGCAACCGAGGCTTGCGCGGCGACAAGGGAAACTGACAACCCATGTATAATTCTTCTGATTTCCTGTTCGTGCCGCTTGGCGGCTCCGGCGAGATCGGCATGAACGCGAACCTCTATCACTATGAGGGAAGCTGGCTGATGGTCGATCTGGGGATTTCCTTCCCGGATGACAGCATGCCGGGGATTGATGTGGTTCTTCCGGACCTCAGCTTTATCGAGGCGCGGCGCGAGCAGCTTGCCGGCCTGGTCCTGACCCACGGGCACGAGGACCATCTCGGCGCGATCCCTTATATGTGGTCGAAGCTCGGCTGCCCGGTCTACGGCAGTGCCTTCACCCTGGCACTTCTTCGCCGCAAGCTGGCCGAGAACAACAACCCGCACGACATTCCGCTGATCGAGCTGTCGCCCGGCATGGTCGAGGATATCGGCGCCTTTTCGGTCGAGATGGTCGGTATGGCGCATTCCATCCCCGATCCGACATCGCTTGCCATCCGCTGCGATGCCGGGACGGTTCTTCATACGGGAGACTGGAAGTTCGACGAGTCCCCCGGGCTCGGCACCGATACCGACAGCAACCGGCTTGCCGAGATCGGTGACGAGGGCGTGCTTGCTATGATCGGCGATTCGACCAACGCCATGGTCGAGGGTCGCACCGCATCCGAGGCCGAGGCTGAAGCCGGGCTTCGCAAGGTGATCGCCGAGGCCAAGGGGCGGGTGGCCATTTCCTGTTTCTCGAGCAATGTGGCGCGGATTCAGTCGATCATTCGGGCGGCGCAGGCGAATGACCGGTCTGTGGCCGTTGTCGGCCGCGCCATCAGGCGCGCCATTTCGGCGGCTCAGGAGGTCGGCTATCTGCGCGATCTTCCGGATTTCGTGGCCGAGGATGATATCGAACTGCTGCCGCGCGAGAACATCGTCATCCTGTGCACCGGCACACAGGGCGAGCCGCGTGCCGCCATGGCCAAGATTGCCGCCGGCACCCACGAAAGCGTGACGCTGGACCCGGGTGATACGGTTGTATTTTCCTCACGCCAGATTCCGGGGAACGAGCCTGCCATTGCGCGTGTTCAGGACGGGCTGATCCGCCGCAAGATCATCCTGATCACCGATGATGATGCGCCGGTCCATGTCTCCGGCCACCCGTCGCGTGAGGAGATGGCCGAGATGTACGGCCTCGTCCGTCCACGCATTGCAATCCCGGTGCACGGCACGGCGCGCCACCTCGTGGCGCATGCGGAACTTGCCGAACATTGCCAGGTCCACCAGACGCTGCTTCCCGACAACGGCACGATGATCAGGCTGGCGCGCGCCGGCAAGAAGGGCGAGAAGGCCGAGATCATCGATACGGTAAAGACAGGCGCGCTGACCCACGAGAAGGGCAAGATTGTCGAGATCCAGTCCGACATGATGCGGGCGCGCCGGCGGATGCTGTGGAACGGTGTGGTGACCGGAACGCTCGTTCTCAACCGGGAAGGCGGCTTGTGCGCGGTTCCTGCCGTGTCGCAGACCGGGATCAGCAACGAGGCTGACGCCGCGGACTATATTGCCGCCGCGAGCCTGGCGATCGAGGACGCGCTAGCCGCCATGGGGCGGTCCGCGCGGCGCGATGACGGGCAGGTCGAGGAAATTGCCGGACAGGCGCTGCGCCGGGTGGCGCGTTCGATGTTCGGGCTCCGGCCGATTACCCATATCCACATCATGCGTCTTGATGCCGAAGACCTTCAGGGCGTTGCCTAGGGTCGCATCATGATTGGCAGGATCAACCACATCGCCATTGCTGTTCCCGACCTTGCTGCCGCTGCTGCAAGGTGGCGTGACGACCTTGGCGCGGAATGCAGCGCACCGCAGGATCTTCCCGAACATGGTGTCAGGATCGTCTTTGTGTCGCAGCCGAACGGCAAGGTGGAACTGATGGAGCCGCTCGGCGAGACCTCGCCCATTGCCGGATTCCTCACGAAAAACCCGGATGGCGGCATGCACCATATCTGTTACGAGGTCGCGGATATCCGTGCCGCGCGCGACCGGTTGGTCGCCGGCGGGGCGAGGGTGCTCGGCGACGGCGAGCCGAAGATCGGGGCGCACGGCAATCCGGTGCTGTTTCTTCACCCGAAGGATTTCTGCGGGACCCTGATCGAGCTCGAGGAGGTGGCAGGCTGATGGATTTTGTTTCCGGTGTCGTCGTCTATCTTCTCTTGTGGTGGTGGGTGTTCCTGATGAGCCTGCCGTTCGGTGTGCGAATCGAAGACAATCCCGAGGCCGGTCACGCCACTTCGGCACCGGCGCGCCCCATGCTGTGGCGCAAGATGGGTGTCACCACTGTGATCGCGGCTGTACTGACAGCCGTGATCCACTGGATCATTTCTTCGGAAATCATATCGCTGGGTATCGTCGGCGGGTGACGGCGCGGCTGCGTCTACGCTTTCACGAACCGCAGCCATAAAAAAAAGCAAGGCGATTGCCTTGCTTTTCTGAATGGGCCGGGTTTGTCCCGGCTCCGTTCTCTCCCTAAACCCGGAATCACAACCCGCGCTTAACTGTCTTGAAACGGTACGCACGAAAATCATTTCTGTCGACAAAAATTTTAAACAAAAATTCAGTTTTTTATCCGGCTTTTGGAACTTTTCTGCTTGTGCCGATGCTCGTCCGGCCGGTTGGTGAGGTGCAGCCTCGCACGAGACCCGTGCTGCAAAGCAGAACAGGAACGGAAAGTTGCATGCTCCTGCCTGTGTAACGCTCGTCAGCTTGACTTTCACCGCATCTGTTACAATGTCCTGTCATTAGGGCGATTATGCCTTGCGATCTGTCGGTCATTGAATGGTTGGCAGGTTGTTTTGACGATAGTAATGTCTCCCGCTGTTTTGATGGGCTGGTCCTTTTCGGGGCCCGCCCGCCTTTCTGGAAGAGGGCCACCATGGCCGGTCGCATCTCAAAGGTCTATCTCAGTTCCGATCACGCCGGAATTGAACTCCGCAAGACCGTGGCCTCGCATCTCGAGGCGGCAGGGTATGTGGTGGAGGATCTCGGGCCGGACGCCGGCATGTCGGTGGACTATCCGGATTACGGCGCGAAGCTGGCACGCGCGATGCGCGGTGACGCGGCAGCGCGGGGAATTGCGGTTTGTGGCAGCGGCATCGGGATTTCGATGGCCGTGAACAGGTTTTCGTGGTGCCGGGCGGCGCTTGTCGGCGACGCCACCGCGGCGCGGCTCTGCCGTGAACATAATGACGCCAATGTCCTGGCGCTTGGTCAGCGGCTGACCGGCCAGACTGTGGCCATCGACTGTGTCGATGCGTTCATGGCGACTGAATTCGAAGGGGGACGACACGGGGGACGTGTCGAAAAACTTTCATCGCTTGGCGATGGTGAAAGCAAATAACCGTCACGCGGCACGATGCTGCCGCACAAGGAGAAAGACACTATGGACGACATCAGGAAACAGGACGTAATGGACGGATTCTTCTCGGCCCCTCTGGCGGATTCCGATCCGGAACTGGCGGCGGCGATCGGGCATGAGCTGGTCCGCCAGCAGGACCAGATCGAGATGATCGCATCCGAAAACATCGTCAGCACCGGTGTTCTGGAGGCGCAGGGCTCGGTTCTGACCAACAAATATGCCGAAGGCTATTCCGGCCGCCGCTATTACGGTGGCTGCGAGCATGTCGATGTTGTCGAGACACTTGCCATCGAACGTGCGAAAAAGCTGTTTGGCGCTGCTTTCGTCAATGTTCAGCCGCATTCCGGTGCGCAGGCCAATCAGGCCGTGTTCCTGTCACTGCTGAAGCCGGGCGACACAATCCTCGGCATGTCGCTTGCCGCAGGCGGCCACCTCACGCATGGCGCAGCACCGAACCTGTCCGGCAAATGGTTCAACGCCGAGCAGTACGGCGTTGACGAGGAAACAGCCGAGATTGATTTCGACGCGCTTCTCGACAAGGCGAAGGCCTGCAAGCCGAAGATCATTCTGGCCGGCGGCTCGGCCTATCCGCGCACCCTCGATTTCGCCAAGTTCCGTGAAATCGCGGATGCTGTCGACGCCTACCTGATGGTCGATATGGCACACATCTCGGGGCTGGTCGCCGCCGGCGTCCATCCGAATCCGGTGCCGCATGCGCATGTCGTCACCTCGACGACGCACAAGACGCTGCGCGCCGGGCGCGGCGGCATCATCCTGTCGAATGACGAGGCACTTGGAAAGAAGATCAACTCGGCGGTCTTCCCGGGCCTTCAGGGTGGTCCGCTGGTCCATGCCATCGCCGGCAAGGCGGCCGGCTTCGGTGAGGCGCTCCGTCCGGAATTCCGGGCCTATATCGAGCTTGTCGTGGCGAATGCCAGGGTTCTTGGCGAGACACTGATCGGACGTGGCGTCGATATCGTTTCCGGCGGTACAGACACGCATCTTGTCCTGGTCGATCTGCGCCCGAAGGGCCTGACCGGCAACATCACCGAGGTATCGCTCGAGAATGCCGGTATCACCTGCAACAAAAACGGCGTGCCATTCGACCCGACACCGCCGATGGTGACGTCCGGTGTCCGTCTCGGTTCGCCGGCCGGTACGACACGTGGCTTCGGCACCGCCGAGTTCGTGCAGATCGGCAACCTGATCGGTGACGTTCTCGACGGTCTTGCAAAGAATCCCGAGGACAACAGCGTTATCGAAAACAAGGTGCGCGAGCAGGTTCGCGAGCTTTGCCGGGCTTTTCCAATCTACCAATAGTGTGTACACTCCCGCCCGCAACAATATCTAGCGCGGCGGGAGACCATGCTCTGTCCTTTTTGTGGTAGCGAAGATACTCAGGTGAAGGACTCGCGTCCGGCAGAAGACGGGGCCGCCATCAGGCGGCGCCGGCTCTGCGGCGCATGCGGTGCACGCTTCACAACATTCGAACGCGTACAGCTTCGCGAAATCACCATCGTCAAGAGAAGCGGCCGGAAATCCGTTTTCGACCGTGACAAGCTCGAGCGTTCATTCCAGATTGCGCTTCGCAAACGCGATGTGAACGCCGACGAGGTGGCGCGGTCGATCAACGACATCGTCCGTCAGCTTGAAAGCTATTCCGAGGGCGATGTGCCGTCACATCTTGTGGGCGAGCTTGTGATGAAGGCTCTCGCGGCTCTCGACCAGGTGGCCTATGTCCGCTACGCCTCGGTTTACCGGAATTTCGAGGAAGCCAGCGACTTCGAGGCCTTTGTGGAGAAGGAACTTGGCGAATAGCTCGCAGCCGCGGCCCTCGCTTGGCGAGGATCGTCGGTGGATGCAGGTGGCGATCGCCGCGGCGCGCCGTGCCGAGGGACGGAGCGGCCCCAACCCGCCTGTCGGATGCGCCATAATCTCTTCAGACGGACAACTGATCGCGGTCGGGCATACTGCCTCGGGCGGCCGGCCTCATGCCGAGACCGAGGCGCTGGCCATGGCCGGCGCCGCCGCGCAGGGCGCGACAGCCTATGTAACGCTCGAGCCATGTGCCCATACCGGGCAGACCGGTCCTTGCGCCGACGCGCTCGTGGGGGCAGGCATTTCCCGCGTGGTCATCGCTGCACGTGATCCGGACGATCGGGTGAACGGTCGCGGCATCGAGCGTCTTGCCGACAGTGGTGTCGATATCCAGATCGGTGTCGAGGCAGAAGCCGCCCGTCAGGTCATGGCCGGGTTTCTGGCACGCGTGACGATGTCACGGCCCCTGGTGACGCTCAAGACCGCGACATCGCTAGACGGGATGATCGCCCTCGGGGACGGCGCCAAGCGCTGGATCACCGGGTCTGTCATGCGGCGCTATGTTCATCTGCAACGCAGCCGCAGCGACGGGCTGCTTTCGGCCATTGGCACTGTGCTTGCCGATGATCCGGAATTCACCTGCCGGACGCTGGGTCTCGAGGCTGACAGCCCGCACCGGTTTATCCTTGATGCCAATCTGCGGACACCTGCCGATGCGCGAATGTTCGAAACCGCGCCGGAGGTTGGAGTCACCATATTCTGCCGCGAGGATTGCGACCCGACAGCGGCGGTTGCCCTGCGCGAGGCGGGGGCTGAAGTGCAGTCGGTATCGCAGGACGAGGCGGGACGCCTGTCGCTTGCCGAAGTCATGGCGGCCATCGCCGAGACGGGCTGTGGCAGCCTGCTTGTCGAAGGAGGGGGAAAACTGGGCGCGAGCCTCTTGCGTGAGGGGCTTGTCGATCGCATCTTGTGGACACGGAGCACGCATCTGATCGGAAGCGACGGTATTCCTGCCATCGGCATGCTTGCAAAGGGCGATCTTCCGGATTTGCCGCCATTCCAGGCAATCGGCGAGGGCCGGTTCGGGGGCGACGAATTCATTCTGCTGGAACGTCCCGCCGATATTGGCTAAAAGGCGTTGCGCCCCGGCAACCCCCCGCCGGCAACCACAAGGACAGCGGCACTCATGTTCACAGGCATCGTCACAGCGACAGGCACCCTGATGTCGGTCACCGACAAGGGTGACCGCATTCTGCGGATTGGCGCAAACTGGGATTGCACGACGCTCGATATCGGGGGGTCTGTTGCGCATTCGGGCATCTGCCTGACGGTGCTGTCGCGTGACGCCGAGGGGTATGAGGTGGCGGCGTCCGGCGAGACCATGCGGGTCACCACGCTTGGCGGCTGGCAGGCGGGCCACAAGGTTAATCTCGAGCGCGCGCTTCGCGTCGGTGACGAGCTTGGCGGCCACATCGTGTCCGGCCATGTTGACGGGATGGCCACCGTGCTGTCTGTGACGGCTGTCGGTGACAGCCATGAAGTCTGGTTCCGAGCGCCCGACGGGCTGGCCCGTTTCGTGGCGGCCAAGGGGTCCGTGGCCCTCGACGGGGTTTCGCTGACGGTGAACGAGGTTCGGGGACCGGATTTCAGCATCAATGTGATCGAGCACACATGGTCGGTCACAACCCTCGGTTCGCTTCGCGAGGGGCAACAGGTGAATATGGAAATTGACATGCTGGCCAGATATGTGGCCCGCCTTGCCGAAAGTGGAACAGATGACTGACAACAAACGCGAGGGCGGAGCAGGCCTGTCACCGATCGAGGATGTGATTGCCGATGCCGCCGCCGGCAAGCTGTTTATCCTTGTCGATGACGAGGACCGCGAGAATGAGGGCGATCTGTGTGTTGTCGGTGAATGGGCCACTGCCGAGGCTATCAATTTCATGGCAAAATACGGCCGCGGGCTGATCTGCCTCGCGCTCACCCGGTCACGTACAGAGGCGCTCGGACTGTCGCTGATGGAGCGACGTAACGAAAGCCGTCACCAGACAGCCTTCACCGTGTCGATCGAGGCGCGGGAAGGGGTGACGACCGGTATTTCGGCAGCGGACCGTGCCCATACCGTGCGCACCGCGATCAACCCGCAATGCAACGCCAAGGACATTACGACACCGGGCCATATCTTTCCGCTGGTGGCGCGTGACGGCGGTACGCTGGTTCGTGCAGGCCATACCGAGGCCGTTGTCGACATCGCCCGTGCGACGGGTGTCGCCGACCCTTCCGGCGTGATCTGCGAGATCATGAAGGATGACGGCGAGATGGCGCGCCTTCCTGACCTGATCGGCTTTGCCGAGGAACATGGCCTGAAAATCGGGTCGATCGCCGATCTGATCGCCTATCGGCGCTCCAGCGAGACACTGGTCGTACGGACCGTGGAAACGGTGATGAATGGCCGGATTGGCGGTGAATGGCGCCTGATGGTGTTCGAGAACACCATCTCCGGTGTCGAGCATGTGGCGCTGATCAAGGGCGATATCTCGACACCTGATCCGGTATTGGTGCGCATGCACAGCCTGAACATGATGACGGACCTGCTGGGCGAGGTTTCGGAGCGTCGCGACGGACATGAGCTGGAGACAGCCATGCAGACGATTTCGGAACAGGGGCGCGGTGTTGTCGTGCTTCTGCGGGAGTCGTCGAAAGCCAGCCTGTCGGAAACGATCAGCGCCGCGGTCAGCGGTTCTTCCGCTCCCGATACCGCGCAGGGGCTTCGCGAATATGGCGTCGGCGCCCAGATTCTCAGCGAACTGGGTGTCAGTCGCATGGTTCTGCTCTCGGACAGGCCGGCCAATGTGATCAGTCTTGACGGATATGATCTCGAGATCGTGGACTGGCGCCGCCTTAACGGCGAGCCGGGCAACCCAGCGGAGTAGATGCAAGGTGGCTCATCATTTCCTGATAGTTGAAGCGCGCTTCTATGAAGCCATTGCCGATGCCCAGGCCGAAGGCGCCATCCGTGCCCTCGAGGCTGCGGGCGCGACTTTTGATCGTATCAGCGTGCCCGGCGCGCTCGAGATTCCCGCCGCAATCGCTTTCGCGCACAGCGGTGACAAGCATTATGACGGTTATATTGCCCTTGGATGCGTGATCCGCGGCGAGACCACGCATTACGAGACTGTGTGCAATGAATCCGCACGCGCGCTGATGGATCTGTCCATCGCCGACAATCTGGCTATCGGCAATGGCATCCTGACGGTAGAGAACGAGGATCAGGCCTGGGCGCGCGCAGACCACAGGCGCAAGGACAAGGGCGGAGGTGCCGCCGAGGCGGCAATGGCCATGGCAGGTCTTCGTGCAGGATTTGGCATCGATGGCTGATACCGCCGACACATTGAAGCCGGTCCCGGTCCGTCGTCGGTCGGCAGCGAGGCTGGCGGCCGTTCAGATGTCATATCAGGGGCAAATGTCCGGGCAGTCGGTTGCCGAGTTCCTGCCGGTGTTCCTGCAGCATTATTCCGAGGATATCCGCAAGTCCTTCCGGGTGAAGGATATCGACAGCGGGCATCTCAACGAACTGGCGACATCCGTCGAGTCCCGCAGCGACGAGCTGGATCAACTGCTGGCAGGTTGCCTCGCGTCCGGGTGGTCGCTCGACCGGATGACCGTGATCGATCGCGCGGTTCTGCGCGCCGGGGCCTGTGAGCTGGTCAGCATGCCGCATCTTCCGGCCCGTGCTGTGGTCAGCGAATATGCGGCCATTGCCGATGTCTGCGGCTGCGATGTCGGCTTTGTCAATGCAGTTCTGGACCGTGTGGCGAGATCGGCGCGCACGGTCGAGATGGAAAACGCCGACAGAAAATAGCCCGCCGGAGGCCGAAGTCCCGCAACCCGTTATGTGAGATTTATTTCGGCTTTCGACGAAGGGTGGAGAACAGCTGTTCCGTTACTCCGAAGGTATCGCCCGGAGTCGGTGATCTCTCGTCGAGATAGGCAATGGTCTTGCCACTCGTCTCGTCCCGCACCTCGATCGCTGTGACGATGTCCTCGCCGTCGAGCGAAATCACAATCAGTGTGCGCGTCGAGGCGCGCTTGCGTCCGCCCGGCGGTTCGACCATGACCTCGCTGATGTAATAGACCTTGCCGGACTCGAACGCCCCTTCGAAGCTGGGTCGGCCGAGAACGGCCTGAAGATCGGCAAGGCGTGTCTCGCCGGGAACAATCTGGTTCAACTCGACGGCATCGACGGCATGTCCATGCGAGGAGATGCGGGATTCACAGGATGCCAGGCCCATTGCGAGAATTGCCACGACCAGCGCTGTCATGGACCGCTGCCCTGCCTTGAATGCGTCAAACAAGCCTCTGGTCATCGCTGTGGTCCTGAAGTATTGATTCGCGTGGAACGGCAGGACAAGTTTTCCTGCTTCGCGCGATACCTTAATGGGATGAACTGGTGATGAAAAGCCAAGAAACCGGTTGGCTGGGAAATATGCTTGGCTGGGGGCAGCGCCGCCAGATGCAGACATGCGAGGTCCTCTACGCGAGTGCGGTCGAGATGGCGCGCGATCCGGCTTTCTTCGCCGATCACGGCGTGGCGGACAATGTCGACGGCAGGTTCGACGCGCTGGCGCTGGTCGTGTCGCTCGTCATGCGCAGGCTGAATTCCTGCGGTGATGCAGGAGCCGCTCTCAGTCAGGAGCTGTTCGACACGATGTTTGCGGATATGGACCTGTCGCTTCGCGAGATGGGCGCCGGCGATATTGGCGTCGCCAAGCGGGTAAGGGTGATGGCGGAAGCCTTCATGGGCCGTCTCGACGCTTATACTGCCGCGCTGGATGACGCTGACCGCAAGGCGCTTGCCGCCGCGCTGGAGCGTAATCTTCTGCGAGGAGAGGAAACAGCCAGCGAAGGCCTGATCGATTTCGTGTTCGGGCTGGAGCGACGCATCGCGGCTTTGGAAGATGATCTGCTGCTTTCCGGCAGGCTCACGCGATGATCTGACTGGCCTGTTTGTTCCTGTTCTCTGGTCTTTGACAAAACAGACGCTATAGTGCCCCACTGAAACGCGTTACCGCAGCCCTATCGCGCTGCCGGATATCTTCGACGGACCGGTTATGCAGAGCTTTTCACTTGATGCCATGATCGACGTGCAAACCCTGCCGCCAACAGGGGCGCTGATCGGGAGGCTCGACACAAGCGAGACGGAACGGGCGGAGCTTGCACTGCGTTTCGGATATCTTTCAGTTGACGCGCTTGGCGCCGACCTGCGGATCAAGCGAGCCGCGAAAGGCGCCTGGGATGTCCGCGGAAAACTGCATGCCGACATTACGCAGGCCTGTATCGTTACTGGCGACCCGGTCTCGGAATCAGTGGATTTTGAGATCGAAGAACGGTATGTTCTGGCGTCTGTTCCAGAAGACGAGATCGTCGTCGATCTGGGAGACGCCGAGCCTTTGGTCAACGGCTGCATTGATCTCGGCGAAATGGTCGCCCAGATGCTGGCATTGTCGGCAACGGCATGGCCGCGGAGTGAAGGAGCTCCTGACAATTTTCGCGCAGGAGAGGACGGGAAAACCCATCCTTTTGCCGGCCTTTCCAGCTTGAAATCACCTGAAAAATAAGTCCGATCCCCAAGAAACAAGTCCCTGACCGGAAGGCGCCAGCTTGTGAGTTCCGATAATAACATGATTAGGCTTGCGCTTGACGCGATGGGAGGTGACAACGCACCGGCCTGCGTCGTGCGAGGTGCCGACATCGCTTGTGGTGTGAATCCGAACCTTGAAATTGTCTTCTATGGCGATGAGGCGAGAATCAGCCCGCTGATCGCCAAAGCCAGCCATCTCGGTCGGGCAAGCATTGTTCACACAGTTGATGCTGTGTCCCCGGACGATACCGCTTCGCAGGCGGTCCGGCGCGGCAAGGCAACGTCCATGTGGATGGCCATCGCCAGTGTCGCTGCCGGAGAAACCGATGCCGTTGTGTCGGCTGGCAATACGGGCGCGCTGATGGCGATGTCGAAATTGCAGCTTCGTCCCATGACAGGCGTAACAAGGCCCGCCATTGCCGCCTTTTTCCCGACAGTAGGCGAGCTTGTCTGCATGCTGGATCTCGGTGCCAACATCGAATGTGATGCCGAAAATCTGGTCCAGTTCGCCATTCTTGGCCAGGCATTTCATCGCAGCCTGACCGGCAAGGAGTCGCCGCGGCTCGGATTGCTGAATGTCGGCGAGGAGGAGCAGAAGGGACATGATTACCTTCGCGTGGCCTCACGCCGCCTGTCAGACCCGGAACTTGGCGTGAATTATCAAGGGTTTGTAGAAGGCTCAGACATCACAAACGGCCAGCTGGACGTTGTCGTCACCGACGGGTTTTCCGGTAATGTCGCGCTGAAGATGGCCGAGGGTATTTCGTCCATGTTCACCCGCCTTCTGCGGCGCAGCCTGAACAAATCCTTCCTTTCGCGCCTTGGCTATCTTCTTGCGCGCAGTGCGCTGTCCGAGATGCGCACCCATATCGACCCGCGCCATTACAACGGAGCTGTATTCCTCGGCCTCAACGGCATTGCCGTGAAATCTCACGGGGGCACCGACCGGATCGGCTTTGCAAATGCGATCAACGTGGCTTTGGAACTCGTCGATCACGGTTTCCTGCCGGATGTCAGCGCTGCCATCGCACGCGCCAATACCATTCTTGAACGGAAAGATGACGATGGCTGACGCCGCAACTTTGATGATTTCGGTGGGAAGCTACCTGCCGGAAAGGGTCGTGACCAACGAGGAGCTGACGGCGTTTGTCGATACCAGCGACGAATGGATCCGGCAGCGCACCGGCATCGCCCAGCGCCATATCGTTGCCGAAGGGGAAAAGACATCCGACATGGCGTGCCATGCAGCGACACAGGCGCTGGACAGGGCAGGGCTCGAGGCCGGTGACATCGACCTGATCATCATCGCGACCAGCACGCCGGACGATACTTTCCCCTCAACCGCGACGAAGGTGCAGCACCGGCTTGGCGCGCACGCGGCAGTGGCCTTTGACGTGCAGGCTGTCTGCGCCGGGTTTGTCTATGCTCTCGACGTGGCAGACGCGATGCTGACGGCCGGCCGGGGAAAGCGTGCGCTTGTTATCGGTGCCGAGAGTTTCTCGAAGATCCTGGACTGGTCCGACCGGTCGACCTGCGTGCTGTTCGGTGACGGGGCAGGGGCTGTGATCCTTGAACGCAGCGAGGACCCGCAAGGATATGGCGTCCTGGCGACAAGGCTCCATGCCGACGGGGCGCATCGCGACATCCTCTATGTGGATGGCGGGCCGTCGAGCTCGGGCGAAGTCGGCCATGTCAGAATGGAAGGCAACAAGGTGTTCCGCCATGCCGTCGACAAGCTCTCCAGCGTGATGGACGAGGTGCTCGAGGCCGCCGACATGCCGGTATCCGATGTCGACTGGCTGGTGCCGCATCAGGCCAATATCCGGATCATCGAGGGCATGCAGAAGAAAATGGGGCTGTCCGACGAGCGGGTCGTGAAGACCGTCGGCGAACACGCCAACACTTCGGCGGCCTCTATCCCGCTGGCGCTTTCCGCAGCGGTCGGCGACGGACGGATCCGGGACGGGCAGGTCCTTGCATTCGAGGCCATTGGCGGCGGCCTCGTCTGGGGTGCGGCGCTTGTTCGCTACGGCCGACCTGCCGAATAGGCTGCCGGTTACCGCATGCCGGTCAGCGTCTACATTAGCTCTATGAGCTAAGCGTCTGTAAGCAAGATGCAATTTTTTGCATTTGAGAGTTCGGGTCAATTGACTCGCGCACCGATCCGAATTAGCGTGAGGTCATGAGCAAGACTTTGACACGTGCCGACCTTGCCGAGGCGGTCTACCGGAATATTGGCCTGTCCCGCAACGAATCAGCGGAGCTTGTTGAGACATTTCTTGAAGAAATGTGCGCATGTCTCGAAAAAGGCGAAGAAGTTAAGCTCTCGTCCTTTGGGACATTTTCTGTTCAGTCAAAGCGCGAGCGTGTCGGCCGCAACCCGAAGACGGGAGTGGAAGCGCGGATCACGCCGCGGCGTGTTCTGTCATTCCGGCCGTCCCATATTCTGAAAGACCGGGTCGACGGCAAGTCATGACACAGAAATCCTCAGATGCGTTCCGCACGATTTCCGAGGTAGCCGAGCATCTTGACATCCCGCCTCATGTTCTTCGCTTCTGGGAGACGAAGTTCAGCACGCTTCGTCCGCTGAAGCGCAGCGGTGGCCGCCGCTATTACCGGCCGGACGATGTGGCGCTGCTGGAGCGGATTCGCGACCTTCTCTACAAGGAAGGCTTTACCATCAAGGGTGCGCAGAAGCATCTCGGCAACCGCCAGCTTGGGCGCCAGAGCGCAGGTGAGGCTGCCGGCCAGCTTCCTGTCGGCGACAAGCTGAGCGAGGCGATGGATTCGCTGAATGCGGCGCGCAAGGCGCTTTCCGGCCTTCGCGGCAAGATCGAGGGCTAGGCTCCGGCGGCCTTTGGACCGCCGTATTTGCCGCCTCCGGAAAACCACGACAAATCGAGGGTGAACGCCATTTAATGTGGTTGCGCAGACGCCTGCACTCGCCTATAAACGCGCGGTGGTGCGGAGCGTAGCGCAGCCTGGTAGCGCACCTGCTTCGGGAGCAGGGGGTCGGAGGTTCGAATCCTCTCGCTCCGACCA
>WTIL01000028.1 GCA_011522725.1 Rhodospirillaceae bacterium | reverse complement strand
TGGCAAATGACTGAGCTGCGCGAGGCGTGGATTTGCGATTACATTCGGACACCGTTCGGGCGTTATGGCGGTGATTTGTCTCTCGTTAGAACAGATGATCTCGGCGCAATTCCGCTGGAATCACTGATCAGCCGAAATCCGAACCTGGAAAGCAACCGGATTGATGAAGTTTTTCTGGGCTGCGCGAACCAGGCTGGTGAAGATAATCGCAATGTTGCTCGAATGTCGGCGCTTCTTGCGGGGCTGCCGAAACAGGTGCCCGGCACAACAATAAATAGACTATGCGGCTCGGGAATGGACGCGATCGGGCAGGCAGCCCGCGCAATCAGATGCGGCGAGGCCGATCTTGTTTTGGCTGGAGGTGTAGAGTCCATGAGCCGTGCGCCCTTTGTCATGCCGAAGGTCGAAAGGGGTTTTTCTCGCGATCAAAGCATCTACGACACAACCATCGGCTGGCGCTTCATAAATGAAAGAATGCATGCCTTGTATGGCACAGATTCCATGCCTGAGACCGCAGAAAACATCGCGCAGGACTTTAACGTTTCCCGTCTTGATCAAGACCTCTACGCGGCACGTTCACAGGAAAGAACACATGAAGCACGTGAATGGCTGCAGCGAGAAATAACCGCTGTGACCGTTCCGCAACCAAAGAAGAGTCCGAAAATCGTCACGCAGGATGAGCACCCCCGCCCGGGTACATTGCTGGAAGACCTTGCCAGACTGCCCGCGCCATTTCGCGAGAACGGAACGGTTACTGCCGGTAACGCTTCTGGAGTGAATGATGGTGCGGCGGCGGTGATATTGGCCACGGAGCATGCTGCGAAGGAGAATGGGTTACAATGCCTGGCGCGCATTTCCGGTATGGCGTCTGCCGGCGTGGCGCCACGAATTATGGGTATAGGCCCGGTGCCTGCAACCAGAAAGCTGATGGATCACCTCGATCTACGCATTGATGACTTCGACGTCATCGAAATCAATGAAGCATTCTCCGCACAGGTTTTGGCCGTCATTCGAGAGTTTGGCCTTGAAGACAGCGCAGAGCACGTAAACCGGAACGGTGGGGCAATCTCGCTTGGTCACCCGTTGGGCGCTTCCGGTGCGCGTCTGGTTGGAACGGCTGCGAGAATGCTGTCCGAAGGTGGTCACAAGCGTGCTCTTTGTACCATGTGCATTGGTGTTGGTCAGGGGATAGCCATAGCCCTCGATGCCGCCTAGCAACGACCATATTCAAGCACGCGGTCAGGCTGGCCCCGATCATCTGCCGCCAGATTTGGGATTTTTTGACAACGCTTAAATCAGCCGGCCAGTCGATCCTCATCGTCGACAAGAACACCATGGTGTTGGTACGCCTCGCAGACCATCATGTGATCCTGGCAAAGGGACAGGTGGTCTGGCAGGGGGACATCCCCGCGCTTTGGGCCAGCAAGGACCTGACTGCGCGGTTTCTTGGCGCATGATCATCTGTGTGAGGCCGGGGGTAGGATCCCGCTCGGCTAGGCCCCGTGCGGCACGGGCGCTTCCGGCACCATAAGCCCGGCATTCTTGAGATCGATCCAGAACGCGCCCGGAACGGCTTGCCCGAACCATTCCAGGATTTGCGCCAGCTCGCCGGCCTCGCGCGGCCCTGGGATCACCGACGTGATAATGTCGTTAGCCAGAGGGAACTGCAGGGCCGCGGCGGGCAGCGTCACGCCATGGTTGTCGGCGACAGCGCCGATCTGCCGGACCTTGTCCACCACCTCTACTGGTGCTGTGGCATAGTTCCACATCTCGCGCCCGACAAGAACGCCAGAATTGAACGGCCCGCCGCAGATGATTGATGTGCCGGCGGCACGGCAGGCTGGAAACAGCTCCGCCATCGGGGTCTGTTCAAGAAGCGTGTAGCGGCCGGCCAGCAGGAAGACATCCCAGCTGCCGATGCCGAGCGCGTCCATGCAGACCTCGTTCTCGTTCACGCCGAGGCCAATGGCCCTGACATGGCCGGCTCGGCGGATCTCGTCCATGGCGCGGTAGCCACCCTCGGCAAGGTCGCGGAAATGGTGGGCATTGTCCTCGCCATGGGTGAATGTGCCGATGTCATGCGCCAGAAGGATGTCGATCCGGTCGAGGCCGAGCCGCTGCAGATTATCCTCGAAGGCGCGCATGATGCCGTCATAGCCATAGTCATAGACGACATGAAACGGAAGAGGATCGACCATTCCGAAATCGGCAGGGTTGTCCACCGGCCCGGGTTTCAGAAGCCGGCCGACCTTGTCGGACAGTATGTAGTCGGTGTGGCGCAGAAGGTCGCCCATGACACGTTCGGACCGGCCGAAGCCGTACCATGGCGCGGTATCGAAATAGCCGATCCCTGCATCCTTCGCCGCCTGGATCAGCTCCGCCGCCTGGCGATAGTCGAGATCAATGAAATTCCCGCCGAGCGGCGCGCCGCCAAGGCCAAGCGCGTCGATCATCAATCCGGTCCGTCCAACCTGCCGCTTTTCCATCAGCCCCGTTCCCTCATGCTCATGTGCCTTTATGCTCTTGTCCCTATGCCCGCATCTAGACGCCGCGCCGCCGGCGCCGTGCCTTCATCGCCTCATGCGCCTCGGGTGTGCCGTCATGAAACGAGCCGAACCACTTGTCCAGCGGCACCATGCCGTCGGCATAGTTCACCTCGAAATATTTGTGATGCAGGTAGTGCGCGTAATAGGAGGCATCCATCGAGGCATCCTCGCCGACCACCAGCCGGTCGAACCCGGTATGTCCCTGCGCCGGCGCGACGCCAAGGCGCGAGGCGAGGTTGATCATGTGGATCGGGTGCGCCGGAACGATGAAGAAGATCAGGACGGAGGAAAAATAGATCACATGCTCGATCGGGTGCATCGACAGCCCCGACCACGGCCCCGGGTTGGTGTTCCGGTGATGAAGCTGGTGCGCGATCCGATAGAGCGGCGGCCAGTGAAGGAAGCGATGGGCAAAGTAGAACCCAACCTCGTGAACGAACGGCACGAGGAAGAACAGCGCGATGAAGCCGAGCGGGTTTTCCGACGGGTTGACCATCGTCGCGTGCCCGTTGGCATAGGCCCACAGCAACAGCACCTCGTAGCAGGTCCAGATCGGAACCCCGCTGGCGAGTGTCCAGAACATGTTGTCCTTGGTCTGGTTGTTGAAGGTGAAACGCTCGGCGTTCTCGTCGGGCCATTTGCGGTTGTATTTGTATTCGGTGTCCTGCTTGCGCCAGACATATAGCCACATATGCCACGCCCCGTAGACAAGGATCGCAAGCACGATGTTGCGCGCGAGGATCACCGCGAACCAGGACAGCGACATTGTCTGGAAATGTTCCAGCGGCGGCGTCAGATAGACCCAGATGAAGATGGCGAGAAGCGCGTAGGGAATGTTCCAGGGAAGAAGATAGCCGGGAAAGCCGAAGAACCATTTCACCAGCGCCTTCGGCTGCGGTGGCCAGGCAAAGGCCGGGCCATAGCTGATCGGCCTGTCCGGCACCCAGTTGCCGCGCGCGTCTTCACGTCCGAATTGCGATTCACTCATGCCGTCCTCCCTCGACGGGGCCGCCATGCAATCTTCAATCCGGCGGTCCTGAATTCCCTGCGCCTCACGACAATTACCCGAAAGGATACACGGACGGCGCGGGAATTCAAATCAGCCGCGCGCCGCGTCCGCTACCAGGCTGGCCGCCCCGAACAGGCCTGAATCACCGCCTAGCCCGGCTTTCACGACCGGCACGTCCCTGAAGGGCGGCATGGCGTCGCGGCGGATGACCTCATGGATGCCGCCGTCCAGAAGGTCGAAACCGTTCGACACCCCGCCGCCCATGATCACGCGGTCCGGGCTGAACATATGGATGACCGAGGTGATTCCCTGGCCGAGATACATGGCTTCGCGTGCCAGCAGGTCGATGCAGGTTCTGTCGCCGGCACGCGCACCTTCGAAGACATGACGGGCATCGATGTCCGGAATGTCCGAGAGGAAGCCGCTGCCGGTGGCCGCGTCGACCGCCCGGTCACGCAGCGCCGAGCCGGAGGCGAGTGCCTCGAAACAGCCGGTGGTGCCGCAGGGGCAGACGGGGCCGTCCTGGGCCATGCGCATATGGCCGAGATGCCCGGCTATTCCCTTGCGCCCGTGCAGAAGTCTGCCGTCGACCACCGCGCCGCCACCGATGCCGGTGCTGACCGTCAGATAGACGATGTTCCGCACGCCCCGGCCGGCACCGTGCCGCCATTCACCCAGTGTCGCGGCGATGGCGTCATTCTCGACATGAACGGGGATGCCCGTCCGCTCGGCAAGGGCGTGTCCGACGGGAAACCCGTCCCATCCGGGCAAGGTCGGAATTCTTGTCACCATGGCGGTTTCGGTGTCGATCGGGCCGGCAAGTGACAGGCCGATGCCCCTGATTTCGGCGCGCGCGCCGGCTGGACACAGCCTGTCGACCAGCATGTCGATCTGGTCCATGACGCCGGACGGCCCGCCGGTGACATCCGTCGGCACCGCCTCGCGCGCTAGAATGGCGTTGTTCTCGAACAGCGCGAGGCGCAGCTGCGTGCCGCCGATATCGATCGCGATGATCCTGCCGCCCGTCATGTCACGACGGACCCTGCTGTGCGTGAACCCAGGACATGCGTGCGGCAAGGTCGTCCGCACCAAAGGCAAGCGATCCCATGACAATGGTGTCGGCGCCTGCATGCCGGAGGCCGGGGACGGTGTGCTCGCGAATGCCGCCATCCGCCGCGAGAAGAACCTGCGCGCCGGCCTCGTCGATCATCTGCCTTGCCTCGGCCAGCCTGTTCTCGGCCTGCGGGTCGAGCCCGACACCCTTGATTCCCATCCTTGTTCCCAGGAGCGTCAGCATCGAAATCCCGTCCAGCCGGCTCTGGACCGATGCCACCGGCGTGTGAAGCTGCAGGACGATACCGGCCGCCAGCCCCTTGCCGCGGATATGGTCGACCGCCGCCGCGGCATCCGCGTTTTCAGCATGCACCGAAATGATATCGGCACCGGCTTCGGCAAACTGGTCGATCTGGTCCATCAGCGCGGTGTCGGCGACCATTAGATGGACATGCACCGGCTTGTCGGTCAGTGGCCGGATCTGGGCAATCAGGTCGGGAAACAGCAGCATGGCCGGCGAGAAATGCCCGTCCGACACATCCGCGTGATAGATATCGACATATTCGTCAACGCGCGCCACGTCATCCGCCATCCGCACCAGATCGGCGGACCACAGGGAAAATTCGGCAAGAAGCCTGCCACCGGGAAGGGCAGCAAGCATGTCGGCGCGTCCATTCATCATAAGACCTCCCTGAGGAACCTGCCGACCGCATCGCGGAATTCCCTGACATACGCCTTACGATTGTCCGACTTCGGGGTGATTTCGACAAGCTCTGCCTTTGGGATCTGCGCTGCGAGGGCCTTTGCCATGTCCAGCGGGTGCGCGAGGTCGCGCCCGGTCCCGATGACCAGCGCGGGCACATCTATTCGTGACATGGCACCGAGGCCGACCCCCGGCCCGTCACCCGCGATCGCCGCCAGCAATGTATGTGTCTGATCGGTCGGCCGGCGGTCGAAGAACCCTTGATAGGAGTTCATATTGTCCGGTGCCGCGTCGGCAATCATCTTCGCCATGGCGGATTCCTCGAACATCCGGCGTGCCGTCCCGGGGCCATATTGGCCGAGATCGCGTGCGATCCGCCGGTGTGGCTCGAGATTTGCCGGTGCCGGTTGATCGACCCATGCGGGGCGGCCCAGCACCAGGCCCGCCGCAAGCTCCGGCCGGTCGGCGGTCAGGCGAAGCGCAATGGCCGCGCCCATGGAAACGCCGCCAATGACGGCCGGTCCGCAGTCCAGCGACTCCAGATATGCCGTCGCATCCTCGGTAAGACGCCGGATCGACAGCTCTTTCATATCACCGATGTCCGATCCGCCATGTCCGCGACTCTCCAGAGCGTGGCATTGCCATCCGGCATCATCCGGGAATAGCTCCAGCGGTTGCAGCGCGTCGCCGCACAGCCCGTGAAGAAACAGGAACGGTCGTCCCGTACCGGCAATCTTCACTGAAAGCTTCAGCCCATCAATCGTGACATATTCTGTGGTGGTCGTGGTGGTCACAGAACACGCCTCCGCACCTGGCCGGTCAGGAATTCCGCCACGGCCGGCGCATCCGATTGTGACATGCCGTGTGCAATCAATGGTCCGTCAAAGCCGCATGCCTCCAGCCCGCGCAGAAAATGCGGCCAGTCGACGACGCCCTTTCCCGCAGGTGCGACCGTGCCGTCGGCATGCCGGTCCTTGGCATGTGCCAGCACGGTCATCGGGCCAAGACGGTCAAGCGCCTGGTCGATTGTGCGTTCATGGCTGGCCGGTGCCACATCCTCGATCAGGTTGGCCGGGTCGAGAACCATGCGGATCGGCCCGCCCGGAAACGCCGCCAGCAGATCAACCGCACGTCCGGCGTCGCAGACGATATTGGCCGGTTCCGGCTCGACCCCGACCATCACGCCATGCCGGTCGGCATGGTCGCAGATGATGTCGAACTCCCGGCACATCTCGGTCCAGCTTTGCGGGTCGTCATTCGACGGGTGGCGGCGCCATTTGTCCTGTGCGTGTTTGCTGCCGCTGCAGACGGTCACGATGTGGCAGCCCATGCTGGGCGCGCGTTCGCAAATGGCGATGAAGGCCCGCCGTCCGGCGGCCAGCCGTTCGGGATCGGGGTCTGTCATATTGTAGGTGGCCGATATGGCGGCGATGCCGATGCCTGTCCCGGCGCTGGCCTCTCGCACCTCTCGGGCGGCATCTTCGGAGATGGCCTCGGGCAGTGACCCGAGGCCGGAACAGGCCATGTTGTACTGCACAGTGCCGAAGCCGGCATCACGGCTTGCGGCGAGAACGGTGGCGGGGTGGTCGCCCTCGAAAGTCTTGGCGAACACCCCGACCCGCATCAGACGGCCCCTGACACGTCGGCGAGGTTTACCGGCCTGCCCGTTGCGGCGGATTCGCCGATGGCGAGCATCGCCCTGACCGAGGCGATGCCGTCCGCAACATCCGCGCCGCTGACCGGCCTGTCGGTCAGCACCGCATCGGCAAAGCTCTCGAGCTGCCGCCGGTAGAAATGTGCATCAGCCCCCAGGACGCGTGAAGACGCGCCGGTGGATTCGCGGAAAATATCGACCTCGCTGGCGCGGAACAGCCACGGGTTGAAGGTTTTGGCAATGACGCTCCCATGCTCGCCATAGAGCTGGAAGCCCTCGTGCCAGTCCATGCGTACGGCGACGGTCAGGTCGAGATGGCCGAGCGCGCCGTTGGCGAATTCGACATCGACGAACCAGCTGTGGGCGCCGAAGCGCTGCAGGTGGCGCGCCTGCACGGCAATGATCTCGCCGCACAGATAGCGTGCCGTATCCACGAGATGGCATCCATGCGCCAGCATGTAATATTGCTGCAGGTCGGCTTTCGGGTCGTGGTCCGGCCTGCGGCTTGCCGTGCTCCTGACGATCAGCGGCTGGACGGCGTCCGTCATCGCGTAACGGTGGGTCGAATCACAATACCAGGCCTTGAAGGCCAGCATGTCACCCATCTCTGAATCGATGAATTCCCTTGCGCTCTGCAGGCCGGGATCGAACCGCTTCATGTGTCCGACCTGCAGCTTCAGCCCGCTTTCGGCAACAGCCCTGCCGAGCGCTTCCACCTCATCCAGCGTCACGCTGAGCGGCTTTTCGCATAGCACATGCTTGCCCGCCGCCAGTGCCTGGAGCGCGGCCGGAACGTGGAAGGCATCTGCGGTGGCGATGATCACGGCATCTACTTTCGGATCGTCCAGCATCCGCTCATAGGACTCGAAACAAGTCTCGGCCCCATGGGTGACGGCGAACCTCTCGACCAGATCGGGGGCGACGTCGCAAATCGCATAGAGATTTGTATTTTTGCCTTTGGTTACGCTTTCGAAATGCCCGGCCTGGGCGATCGGGCCGCATCCGAGAACACCGATATTCAGACAGTTTTCCGGCTTCGCAGTCATCACTATCTCGCCTTGCTCATCGCGGGTCAGGCAAGCTCGGGGAATGCCTGACACACAAATATTGGCATACAAACGACCTGCCTGCGCGGGAAATCTGGCTCTTCCCTATCTGCACTATTCCCAATGCCGGATTTTTGCACTACGGTTTTTATACAACAAAGGGTCGCAAAACGTCGAAAAACGGCGCGCATAAATCAACGACCCACACATCAGTGGAGGACAATAACATGACAATTCGCAAGAGTTTGTTGGGCTTGACGGCTGGCGCCATGGCGCTTGTCGGCGCGGCCCCTGCCGCGATGGCAGGTGAGTTTGACGGTGTCACCGTCAACATCCTGACCCGTCCCGGCTACGTCATCGCCGGCCGCCTGGTCGAGCGCGGCGTCGAATTCCAGGAGGCAACGGGCGCCAAGATCGTTGTCACCGAAGTTCCCTATGCGGAAATCTTCCCGAAGATCCAGAGCGACTGGTCGACTGGCACCAACTCGATCGATGTCGGTGTGTTCGCAGCCGGCTGGGGCGTCGAGCTTGATGCGGCAGGCCTGCTGGAGGACCTAGACCCCTACATCGCCAAGGACGACAAGATCGACCTTGACGACGTCGCACCCTATTTCCGCGAGTTCGGCCAGAAGGTCGGCGGCAAGACCAAGCTGCTGATGGTCGATGGCGACTTCCAGATGGTCTATTACCGCAAGGACGTTCTCGACGCTGCCGGTGCGCAGCCGCCGAAGACCTGGGAAGACTATCTCGATGTAGCGTCGAAGATTCATGGCAAGGACATGAATGGCGACGGCGAGGGCGACTTCGGTTCCTGTATCTTCAAGAAGCGTAATGCCCAGTCCTATTTCGCGATCCAGACTTTCGCTGCGCCGATCGTCCAGACGCAAGGCACTGGCCAGGGCTTCCACTTCAACAACGCCACCATGAAGCCGATCGTGAACAATGACGGCTGGAAGAAGGCGTTCGAGCTCTACAAGGAAACCGGCAAATATGGTCCGCCCGAGGAGCTGAACCTCGACATCGGCGACACCCGTGCCCTGTTCAAGGCCGGCCGTTGTGGCCTGCTGGTGGAGTGGGGTGACCCGGGACCGCTGCAGCTTGACGATGATGCGACTGCCATCAAGGGCAAGCTTTATGCGATCTCCGGCCTCGGCTCGCGTGAGGTTCTGGACCGTGCCACAGGCAAGTTGGTTCCGGTAAGCAAGTCGAATGCGCCGCATTCGATCGACGGCATCAACTATGCGCCGTTCGCCGCTTTTGGCGGCTGGGCCGGTGCCGTTAACAAGGGTGCCGACCAGAAGACCAAGGACGCCGCCTATGCGTTCCTGTCCTATATGAACCAGTCCGCACAATCGAGTGTCGACGTGACCATCGGTGCCACGGGCTACAACCCGTATCGCCTGTCGCAGCTGTCCAGCCCCGACCTGTTCGTAAAGGCCGGCATGCCGCAGGCCCTTGCCGAGAACTACATCGGTGCGATCAACGGTGCTCTGAACAGCCTGAACATGGCCTCGGACATGAAGATCCCGGGTGCCCAGAAGTACACTTCGGTCGTTCTCGACACCGAACTGGCCCGCTATCTGGCAGGCGAGATCTCGGTTGAGGAAGCTCTCGAGAACATCGAAGAGGGCTGGGAAGAAGTCACCGAAGACTTTGGCCGTGACGAGCAGATCGCTGCCCAGGCACTTGCGCTTGGCAGCTGATATCGGTCCGGATGTCATATCAAACCAATACCAGCCAGCCGGGGGCATCCCCGGCTGGCCTCTCATCCGCTGACCGGTGGCGCGAGTGGGTCGACCGCCACGCTGGCACTTTCTTCATTGCGCCTGCCGTCAGCCTTATTCTGATTTTCGCCATTTTCCCGACCATCTATTCGATGGTCTTCGCGCTCAGCCGGGTCCGCTTCACCGGTGACGGGCTGAAGTTCCGCTATGTCGGGCTGCGCAATTTCGAGAAGCAGTTCTTCGGCAGCAGCGAGGTACATTTCCTCGGCCGGACCGAGCCTTTCAGCATCTTCGGCATGCTCGTCTTTGCCGTCATTGTGGTTGCTGTTCTCTGGTGGCTCTACCGCTCCTGGAAGACGGCCACATGGGTGCGCATGCTCGGCCGCTCGATCTCCGCCGCCATGGCCATTTTCCTCGGTTATATCCTTTGCGCGTCGCTGTTGTCGGGCAATGCCATCGGCACGCTCTACACGACGCTGTTCTATGTTCTTGTCGGCTGTTTCGTTCAGTTCGTGATCGGCACCGGCCTTGCCTTCCTGTGCTCGCAGCCGATCAGGGGACGGAATTTTTTCCGGGTGCTGTTCTTCATTCCGCTGATGGTCACGCCGCTTGGCGTCGGCTTCGCGATGCGGATGATCGCCGATGTCACCAAGGGGCCGTTCGAGCCCATCCTCGGTGTGCTGGGCCTTCAGGACTGGGTGTGGTCGGCAAGCCCGTGGTCGGCGCGTTTTGTGATGATGATCTGCGATTCCTGGCAATGGATACCGTTCATCTTCATCTGCATGCTGGCGGCGCTGGAAAATGTGCCGCGTGACCATGTCGAGGCGGCGCAGGTCGACGGCGCGTCCAGCTTCCATATTTTCCGCGAGGTGACCTGGCCGCAGGTCGTGCCGGTGGCGGTGACTGTGCTGCTGATCCGCGCCATCGAGGCGTTCAAGATCATGGATCTGCCGAACATCATGACCGGCGGTGGTCCCGGATCCTCGACCGAATCCATGACGCTGCATTCGGTCTATGTCTGGCGGGCCAACGACATGGGCTCGTCGGCGGCCATCGCCTATCTGCTGCTGATCCTGACCGTGGTGGTCTGCGCGTCCTTCTTCAACTACGTGGTCCTCGGGCAGATACGAAAGACACGGGCATGAGCGGCGCGCACACCAAATTCGACCTGCAGAACCGGGGCTTGCTCGAAAAGATGTTCGAGCCGCCTGCCGTCGGCAAGATGGCACCGGTGGCCAAGATCGTGGTCTACAGCTTTCTTGCCATCTGGTCGCTGTTTGTGCTGTTCCCGATCTACTGGGTGATCATCACATCCTTCAAGGACGCGGCGGCGGTCAATCAGGGGCCGAGCTATATTCCGTTTGTGGATTTCCAGCCGACGCTTGATGCCTGGCGGATCAATTTCACCGCCGACCCCTATTGCGACATGGCCGCGATAGCCCGCCAGCTCTATCTCCTGGCGCATAACAGCGTTGCCTTTGTCCTGTCGCCGGTGGTCACGATCCCGCCGATGGAGCCGCAGATCTGCAAGATCTACCTCGCCTTCACCAACTCGGTGGTCATCAGCATCATCTCGACCATCTTCTGTGTCGCTGTCGGGTCCATGGCGGCTTATGCGCTGGCGCGGATCCAGTACCGGCCCAAATTCGGCAACATCATGATCTTCGTGCTGCTGATCGTCGGGGTCATTCTGGCGACCACCTATGCCGGTGTGCCCTGGTGGATGTCTTCGGCGGTGGCGCTGGCGCTGTTCTTCTTTCTTGCGCGCGCGCTTGGGCGGCATTTCAAGATGTCGCTCGGCAATGGCGATATCCTGTTCTGGATGATCTCGCAGCGCATCCTGCCACCGATCGTGGTGGTGGTGCCGCTTTATGTGATGTTTCAGGCGGTGCGCCTTCTGGATACGCATCTGGCGCTGATCCTGCTCTATGCGGTGGCCAACCTGCCGATTGTCGTCTGGCTGATGCACGATTTCTTCGCCAATTTGCCGATCGAACTGGAGGAGTCCGCGCAGCTCGACGGCGCGACCCGGTTCGGAATTTTCTGGGAAATCGTGATGCCGCTGACACGGCCTGGCCTGGCCGCCACGACGTTGCTGATTCTTGTCCTCAACTGGAACGAATATCTGTTTGCCGTGTTCCTTTCGACCGTGAAGGTGCAGACCATGCCGATCATGGTCGCGGCCAAGAATACTGGCGAGAAAGGTGTGTTGTGGTGGGAGATGTGCGCCGTCACTGTGGTGATGATCATTCCCGTGATCATCATGGCTGTCCTGTTGACGCGGTTTATTTCAAAGGGCGTCCTTCTCGGCGCCGTGAAGGGGTAGGAGATGACAGACGGCAATACCAAGGCTTCGGTCAAGTTTGACGCCGTGCAGAAGAGCTTCGGCAGCGTGAAAGTGCTGGAGGAGTTCAATCTCGAGGTCGAGCCGGGGGAGTTCCTTGTGCTGCTGGGAGCGTCCGGTTCGGGAAAGACAACGGCGCTTCGCATCCTGTCGGGGTTGGAGACTCCGAGCGCGGGACGCGTGCATATCGGTGAGCGCGATGTCACCGAAGTGCTGCCGAAATATCGCGACATCTCGATGGTGTTCCAGTCCTATGCGCTCTATCCGCACAAGACCGTGGCCGAGAATATCGGGTTTCCGCTGAAGGTGAAGAAACTGCCGAAGGCCGAGATGGACGCGGCCATCCTCGATGCGGCGAAGCAGGTCCAGCTCGAGGCGCTGCTCGATCGCTATCCGCGCGAGCTGTCGGGCGGCCAGCGCCAGCGCGTCGCGCTCGCAAGGGCGATCATCCGCCGCCCGTCGGTGTTCCTGATGGACGAACCGCTGTCCAATCTCGATGCCAAGCTGCGCGGCCATATGCGGGCCGAGCTGAAGCATATGCAGGGCACGCTCGGCATCACCACAATCTATGTCACCCACGACCAGATCGAGGCGATGACACTGGCGCACCGTGTGGCCGTGCTGGAAAAGGG
>WTIL01000111.1 GCA_011522725.1 Rhodospirillaceae bacterium | reverse complement strand
GCTTCGGGAGCAGGGGGTCGGAGGTTCGAATCCTCTCGCTCCGACCAATCCATAAGATGCCGGACGCGTCGCCCTTCGCGGAATGACGCTCCGGCGTTTTTTCAGGCAAGCAGACGACCATGCCTCTCAGAATTACCCTCGGACAACTTCTCCATGACTGCGCGGCGCGCTTTGGCGAGCGGCCCTGCATCACCATGGCGCCGTCTGGCGAGACGCTGAGTTATGCGGGGCTCGAATCCCTTGTAAACCGCGCCGCTCACGGGTTTCGTGACGGGATTGCGGGCGGCCGGCTTAATGCCGGTTCCGGCCATGTCGCCGTCATGCTGGAGAACGGCATCCCCTATCTGGCGATGTCCTATGCGCTGAAGAAGATCGACCTTGTCGAGGTATCGATCAACCGCGCCTTTCGCGGTCCGGCGCTCGGCAGGATGATCAACCTGACATCGTGCGAGACCCTGCTGTCCTCGCCGGCGCATTTCGACGCGCTGGCCGATATTTCAGGTGATCTGCCGCATTTGCGGGTGCTGATCGTCACCGCCGGAGCCGAGGACGCGGCGGCCCGCTTCCCGCATCTCGAGATCATCAGCTTTGACAGCCTGCTGGCCAATCGCGACGACCATATCGTCAGCGCCGCCGCCGATACCGATACCGCTGTGGTGATGTTCACATCCGGAACGACCGGCGTGTCCAAGGGATGCCTGCTGTCGCACCGCTACGCTGTTCGCACGGCCGAGAACATGATCGGCCCGTTCCGTATCACAGCAGACGACGTGGCCTATACGCCCTATCCGCTGTCGCATATCGGGCCTGCCTTCTACGACATCCTGCCGACGCTGATGACCGGCGGGCGGGTGGTGCTTCGCGACGGTTTCAGCCTGTCGAATTTCTGGCCGGAACTGGTGCGTTTCGGCGTCACCTGGTTCATGTGCCTCGGATCCGTGCAGCAGCTCCTCTATGCCGCGCCGCCTTGCCCCGAAGAACGGCTTCACAAGGTCACCCGGTGCTGGTCCACGCCGGCGCCTGTGCCGAAGGCCGATTTTGACAGGCGATTCGGCCTCCACCTCATTCCGGGCGGCGGCTATGGCTCCACCGATGCGGGCTGGGTGGTGGTGCCGCAGTGGGACCATCCGGGCGGGATCGTGTTGCCGCATTACGAAGTGGCGATTGTCGATGAAAATGACGATCTGCTGCCGCCGGGAGAGGATGGCGAGATGGTGATCCGCCCGCGCGAGCCCGGGGTCATGGCCGACGGCTATTTCGGGATGCCGGAAAAGACACTCGAGACGCGCCGGAATCTGTGGTTCCACACGGGCGACATCGGCAGCCTCGACGAGGACGGGCTGTTCTATTTCCGCTGCCGCATGGCCGAGCGAATCCGCGTTCGCGGCGAGATGGTGTCAGGTTTCGAGGTCGAGGAGGGAGCGCTGTCCCATCAGGGAATAGAGGACGCCGCCGCCATCGGGGTGCCTGCCGCCCTTGGCGAGGAGGATATCCGCCTGTTTGTCACGCTGAAGCCCGGAGCGGGACTGACCGAAGAGGATATCCGCGCCCATTGCCGGTCGGTGATGGCGAAATTCATGGTGCCGGCCATCGTCACCATCCTTGAGGAGATGCCGCGCACGGTGACAGGAAAGCCGGAAAAGGGCAAGCTGGCGGCCTTGTCTGTCTGAACCGCTTCCGGAGGCGATCATGGAGTCCCTGTTCACCCACCTTCTTGCCGAGACAAGGGCGGTCCACGATGCGACGCCGCCATTACGGGAGTTTGCCGACTGGCCGGAGGATCTGGTGTTCGAACAGCCTGTGCCCCAAGGGATCCCCGCGCTTCCGACGATCGAGGCCATGGCGGGCAAGGGCGCTCTTTACGCGGCGCTTGCCGCGGTCTGCCCGCATGCCTCATGGGTCCAGACCTATAGCGAGGCGGAGGTCGGGCGGCATTTCCTCGATCATTACGGCCATATCGAGCTGTTCGGCCCGGCCGGCATTTTCCGGACGCAGGCCTGCCGCGCCTTTATCGGCTATTGGGGGCCGGGACTGTTCTACCCGATGCACGACCATGAGGCGGAGGAAATCTATCTTGTCCTGACCGGGCGTTGCCTGTTCGAGGCGGAAGGCGATGCCCCTGCCGATCTCGGGCCCGGCGGCGTCAAATTCCACCGCTCGGGCCAGTCCCATGCCATGACCATGGGGGATGAGGGGATGCTGGCGCTGTGCTTGTGGCGCGGTGCCGGGCTGGCAGACAACGCAAAGCTGAATGCGCCACCTGCAAGCAGCTGAAATCAAACAGAATCAGCCAAAATTATCAGCATTCTCACCGTCGTCGCGACTGCCTTCCATCGTGCTGGGGTGATAGGCGTGGTGCTTGTCGAACACGACCTGCTTGCGAAGGCGGGCGATTGTGGTACGCAGCTCGTCGATGGCGGTGTTGTCGCTGAAACCGTTGTTGATCGCGTTTTCTACAAGAACACTCAGCCGCTCGATTTCGGTCCCAAGCATGTTGGACTGCGTGTTGCTGTCGATCAGCCGGTACTGGCTCTTGCGGATCAGCGCGCCCGTGACCCGGTCGCGCGCGGCGATATCTTCGAAATACTGCCTTGGAATACGGGTTGCCTTGGCGCCGGTCGAGGCGGTGATCGCGGTGACGGTGCGGCTGACATTGAGAAGAAGCGACGTCTCGCCCAGAATCTCGTTCGTGCCGATGCGGTTCAGCAGCAGCCCCTCGCTCGTGAAAATCTGGACGGACCCTTCCATGATCAGAAAAGCCTCGTTCGACGGGTCGCCGGCACGGTAGATGACCTCGCCGGCCTCCCAGATGATATATTTGTCCCGCTCGAACATGGCTGGCCCGATCCCAAAACCCGGTGTCGTTCACGGTCTCACCATATCCGAGCATCGCTATTTTGTCTTGGTCACTTCTGGTCGCGGAAACAGATTATTCCTGCCGAAAGGGAATTGCGCGGTGCTGCGGCGGCGCGTATAACCTCCCGGTGTCGGAGCGTAGCGCAGCCTGGTAGCGCACTTTACTGGGGGTGAAGGGGTCGTGGGTTCGAATCCCGCCGCTCCGACCATT